>JBCBWQ010000022.1:0-15240 GCA_039817025.1 Pseudomonadota bacterium
CTCTGGACCGCTCGACTTCGCGCCGGGCGGGCTGCAGCCGCGCGACATTACGGACCGGCTTCGGGGCATTTTCACCGATGCATCGGGAACCCTGGAAACGGAGGCGCGATTCAAGATCGATGGTGGATCGGTCTCTGGAACAGGGCGGGCAGAGGTTTCGAATTTCGGGTTTCAAACGCTGGCGGTCGGCCGCGTTGAAGGCGTCTCGGGTGTCGTTGTTTTCGATGACCTTCTTGCGCTGACAACACCGCCGCGCCAAGCCGTCACGATTTCCTCCATCGATCCCGGACTACCCCTGCGCAATGGACGGCTGTCTTTCCAGTTGGCGGGCCCCTCCGAGGCGCGGCTTGAAGAGGCGGTGTGGCCGCTCGCGGGCGGTCGGCTCAGAGTGTCACCCGTGATTTGGAGAATTGGCGAACAGGAGCGCCGGTTGCAGGCGTCCGTTGATCAAGTCGACCTTGAAACCCTTATCGAGCTGTTGTCGGTCGATGGGCTTGAGGCGCAGGGCACAGTCAGCGGTGTGTTTCCGATCATCCTGGAGCGCGGCGATGTGCTTGTGGACGGCGCACGATTGACCGCGGACTCCAAGGGCGGCGTGCTGCGATACTCAGGTGCGGCGGCCGACCAGGCGACGGCTGCGGCAAATAATGAAAGCGTGTCACTCGCATTCGATGCTTTGAAAAACCTGCGATACGAGGTGCTCGAGCTCGGCGCGGATGGCAATCTGCTTGGGGATGTGACCGTGACTCTCAGGCTGGTGGGGGCAAACCCGGACGTCGCCTATGGCACCCCATTCGCGTTCAACGTGTCTGTCGATTCCCAACTGGCGCAGCTTTTACAGTCAGGCCAGCGCGCCACATCATCGGACTGGCTGGCGGATGTCGTTGCCGAACAGATCCGAAGCGGGGCAGATGCGAAGAATGAATGAGCGCTCAGACCGATATTCAATTGACGTTCAGCCCGGCTGGGCCAATGTCAGGTGCAATACGAGGACCCTGTTCATGGCTGAAACCATCGTAAGACCCCTTAGCGCTGTACTTGTTGCGGCTGGCCTCCTGACTGCGTGCACCCACACTGTGAAGGTTGAAGCGCCGACGGAGCCCATTACGATCAACCTGAACGTAAAAATCGACCAGGAAGTCCGCGTGAAGCTTGACCAGGAAGTCGAGGATCTGATCGCTGACAACCCGGACCTCTTCTAGGCGGAGCTGACCCATGCCCCTATTCAGACTGCTTGTTATTGCTGCCATTCTTGCCATTGCTGGACTGATTGCAGCCCCAAAAGCCCATGCCGGCGATCCGCAAATTGATGCGGCGAAAGCTCAGGGCGTCGTTGGTGAACGCATCGATGGCTATCTCGGTGTCATCGGATCAGCGGATGCATCGGTGCGGCGCAAGGTGGACGAAATCAACAATCGCCGCCGGGCGGTCTACTCAGATCTTGCCGAACAGACCGGCACGACCGTGGCGCAGGTCGCCCGCGTGACGGGTGAGAAGCAAATCGCTGGCGCTGTGCGCGGTGAAATGGTCATGGACGAGTCTGGCAGCTGGAAGAAGAAGTGAAGCCTGACCAGCGCCCAACCGTCGATAAGACGACTGTGTTCGTTGCCATCGCTGCTGTGGTCGGCTTGGCCGGGTCAGGCTGGCTGGTGATGCGGCAGTGGGCCGAGTTGGGCGTTGATGTGTCGATTCATGGCTGGGTTGCCTACGGGCTCGGCGCTACCGCATCGATCGCTGTTTCGGCCGGCTTATTCTATCTTCTGTTCCGTAGCGCGCGCAGCGGTTTCGATGACATTGACCGCCCGGAGGATCGCTCTAACGGTGGATTGTGAAACCCGGCGACATGGGCGACAGATGCTCGAATCTGATAAGGTCAGATCGAACATCAGGATACCCAACCCATGATCGAACCCGAAGAGCTTTCCGCCTATCTTGCGTCCCGTGTTTGCCACGACCTGGTTTCGCCGGTGTCGTCCATCAACACCTCGCTGGAATTCATTGATGACCCGCGAGAGTCGGACATGCATGAGCGCGCCAACTCGCTCCTTCGCAAGGGCGCGGCCGATGCTTCCGATCGCCTGCAATTCCTTCGTTACGCGTTTGGAACGATGGGGCTGTCCGATGGTGCGGCGGACATTCACCAGGCCAAACACCTCACCGAGAAGTTTGTCGCCACGCACAAGCCTTCGGTCGAATGGGACATCGAGACCGATCATCTGAGCTTTTCCCATGTGCGCTTGATGATGAATCTCGTGATGCTGGGCATGGAAAGCCTGCCGCGCGGCGGCGTCATCCATGTTCGTGTGCGCAACGAAGCCAATGGCATGATGATCTCGGCGACTGCAAAAGGGGTGCGTGCCAGCATCAAGGGGGATACCAAGACGGCGCTTGAGGGCGGCGTACCTGAAGAAGGTTGGTCTGCGCAGACCGTGCAGCCGCTATTCGCGCTTATGCTGGCCAAAGGGCTCGGCGGGTCGATCGGTGTCTCAACTGGCGAGGAAGTGGCCGTTTACACCGCGCATGGCATTCGCGCTGAGGGTTGATTTTCAGCGTCATTTAGCAGGTTTTTAACCTGTGTACGGCACTTTCCACCCCTGATTGTGCATATAGGGGAAAGCTGCATGAAACGTTGCCTCGTCGTCGATGACTCCCGCGTGGTTCGCAAGGTCGCAAGCCGGATTGTCACCGATCTGAACTTCGAGGTGGTCGAGGCTGCAGACGGGGCGGAAGCCTTGTCCTCATGCCGCGAGTCCATGCCCGATGCCGTGCTGCTCGACTGGAACATGCCAGTCATGAACGGTCTTGATTTCCTGCGGGCGCTGCGGCGTGAACAGGAAGGCACAAAACCTGTTGTTGTGTTCTGTTCAACGGAGAACGATGCCGAGCATATTGGCGAGGCAATTCGTTCAGGTGCCGACGAATTCATCATGAAGCCGTTCGATGCAGACATCGTCGAAAGCAAGTTCGCCGAAGTCGGGCTCATCTAGCCGAATCGATTCGGCGTCTGAAGACATTGTTAACGCCAATACCGTCATTGTGAGAGTAATTCGATTCGCTTGACGGAGCGCTGGCACCATGAATGCCGATACATTCAACGATTTCGCTGATCTTGCCCTGCGCAAAACCGGACAGTTCATTCCATCGCACAAGTCTTATCTGATTGAAGCCCGACTCGGCCCGATTGCGCGGCGAGAAGGCTTCGGATCCATGGACGAATTGGCCCACTGCGTCCGCGCACGGCCAAACCCTGCCTTGGAGGCTGAGATCGCGGCGGCGCTTTTGTCGAAGCAAACCCGTTTCTTCCGCGAAAAAGAGCGACTCACCCGAATCGTTTCAGACATTCTCCCATCGCGGCTGAAAGCGTCCAGCAATGGCCGGGCGCGCGTTCTGTGCGCGGGCGGCGGGCCGGGTCAGGAGGTCTACTCGCTGGCCATGCTGATCGCGAACGAGGCTCCGGCAGCGCTGAATGGGGCGCGGATTGATCTGTTATCCATCGATGTCTGCAAGCAGGCCACAGAGCGCGGCCGCCAGGGTGACTTCGGCCATTTTGAGGTTCAGCGCGGACTGTCCATCCATCAACTCCTTCGCCACTTTGAGCGCCAGGAGACGGGGGATTGGAGGATTTCTTCTGAACTGCGCGCCAAGGTGAGCTTCCGCCAGAACAATATTTTGGAAGATATCGCCGGCCTTGGCATGTTTGATGTGATCCTATGCAGCGACGTCCTTACAGGTATGGCACGCGAAGTGCGCGGACCGGCCGTAGACGCGCTGGCCGCCCAACTTGCGCCGGGCGGCGTGCTGCTGCTGTCCGGCGGCGAGGTGCTGCCGGACACATCCGTAAAGCTCGAGGCGTCGAACGTGTTCCGCGGAACCTACGTCGAAGCGGGTACGGCCGAGCGCGCAGCCGCTTAGCGTCAGCCCGTAAGGCGTACGGCGAGGATGTCAGTCACCAAGCTGTTCACCGCTGATTTGAAGTCGGCCAGCGTGGTCACAGTGTAAAACTTGCCGGGTGACGCACACGCCGTCCATGGATTGGCCGCGCGGCTATAGCTGTTCACAAGGATCACATAGACCTGAACGCCATCGGCTTTGACCTGCTCGCAAACCTGCTTGATCTGCTCGAAGCCCTCATCCGAAACTTCATTGTATGTCAGGCCCGGCGGGCGAGACCCGCCAGAACCGCCAGCTTCCCAGTCCCAAGCCGTGGAGTGACTGTCGGTGACGATCGCGATGACCTTGTCGGCTTCATCGTGCGGCGCCGGATAGCCCGACTTGCCCCATTCGCCCTCCCAGCGGGGTGAGACAAGCCGCCAGGCCCATGAGATGGCGAGGTCGAACCGACCTGTCCCCGCGGGCGTGGACGTGTCCACGGCAAGGTTCAGCGCCGTTACATCGTCGGTGGGGCCAACGATTTCGGACGTGCAGTGGGGATATCCACTGCTCCGGGCGGCAAGCCCGCCGACGACACCCGGTTGTGACGCCGTGAACTTGCCAAAGCTGGGGCCAGCATCGGTCAGCACATAGTCAAAGCTTGCACCGGAGGCATTGTAGTGATCGACGAAGCTTTGTTCGGCTTCGGTGTCATAGGTTTCAGGGTCGGAAGCGTCTGTGACCACAGAGTAGCGTGGCTCCATGCAGCCATTCCAGCCGGCCGGGGCAGGGCCGTTCAGCCACGATGTCTTATCGGTCCCGACATTGACCCGGTCGCCGATGCCAGCAAAGGTCATATCCACGGACGCGCTATCGGTCCCCGCGCTGGCGAGCTGACCAAAAGCCCATTTGACCTCGTCCTTGGCGTCCTCCCAGCTCCCCGAAACGACAGACATCGACGCGGTTGTATCGAGCATGAAAACGAATTCTAGCGGCTTTGAGAGGCCTGTTTCGCGCGTCGCTCCAGCCTGTGAATTGAGGGCCATTTCGTCGATACCGATCACGCCAAGAAGCGCGGTTTCCATTGTCGCCGATGCCGTTACGACAAAATCGGCACCGTCGAGAGCATACTGAACGTCCAGGTCTTCAAACCGGCTGCCCTGCTTGAAATTTGTTACGACAACAGAGCGCGCGACCGCGGTGCGACCTTCCACCGTTGTTTCTGCCGACCGCGCCACCGCCAGCGCTGCGGCATCGACACTGGCCTGAAGCGAGCGCTCAAGCGTGGTGAACCGACTGAAATCGATCGCTGCGCCAGCCATCGCAAAAATGCTGAGCGAGGCGAGGGCGAAGATTATCGCCGTTGCACCAGTTTGGTTGTCACGTAGAGACGGAAGATGTGTCATTTTGGCCCCGGAAAGCGTGTTTGCCGGGGACCGTGCAATTGGTGTGCGAGACGTTGGTCAGATCTTACCGATTGCTGCAGAATTCACTTGTCCAAAGTAAATTTTCGCCAATCGTGGGAACGCCGCCCAAGGGTTTCGCCATAAAGGCGAACCGCGGGCGGCGTTTCGATCTAAATTAACTGAAATCAGGCTTGGCCAGCGAGTTTCAGGAAGCGGTTGCGCAGGTCCTTGTCGGTTTTGAACACGCCGGTGAACTGCGTGGTCACCGTGGTGACGTCCTTGTGGTGAACGCCGCGCGTTGACATGCATTGATGCTCAGCGTCGATCAGAACTGCTGTACCCATGGGCGCAAGGCTATCGGTGATGGCGTCGCAAATCTGTGCGGTCATCGTCTCCTGCGTCTGCAGACGCTTGGCGAAAATCTCGACAACACGGGCAAGCTTAGAAATGCCGACAACGGCTTGCGTGGGCATATAAGCGACGAAGGCCTTGCCCAGGAACGGGGCCATGTGGTGTTCGCAATGGCTTTCCACGTCGATATTCTTGAGCATGACAATGTCGTCATAGCCCTGAACGTCATCAAAGGTCCGGCTCAGATATTTGACCGGGTCTTCCTCGTAACCTGAAAACCACTCTTGGTAGGCTTTCACGACGCGTTTCGGCGTGTCGATGAGGCCTTCGCGGGCGGGGTCATCGCCGGCCCAGGCGATAAGCGTGCGCACAGCGGCTTCGGCCTCTTCCTGGCTGGGGCGTTTGACGCCTTCGGCGCGGGGCGTTGCGTTTGGGGGGGTGATGGCATCCATGGCCATGGTGTTAGTCCTTGTCTGAGGGACGGGGGTCGAGCCGAGGCAGGTGAAGGACGTCCATTCAAGGATCCCGCCAACCCGGACTTAACGCCCGCCCGGAGTTGTACCCTCAGGGCGTTGTGGAAATATAAGCGTGTGAACGCCCGTTTCCAATGGCGATTGGCCATACGGCCAGCGGGGTCGTAACGGGATATCCTGTTCCTTCCGTCGCAAACTATTCTACGCAGGACACGCAGAGCTGGATTATTACGTGCTGAAAGAAACCTTGCCGAAGTGGCGCGCGCTGCTAGTCAGGCGCTCGAACGGGAGCGCCCATGACCATCCGCCTGTACAATACGCTAACGCGCGCCAAGGATGCCTTTGAGCCGCAGGACCCCGAACGGGTAACGCTCTATGTCTGTGGCCCTACAGTCTACAATCGCGCGCATATTGGTAATTTTCGGCCCGTCATCGTGTTCGACACATTGTTCCGGCTGCTGCGCGCCGTGTATGGCGACGAACACGTCATTTTTGCGCGCAACATTACCGACATCGAAGACAAGATCATCCTCGCCTCCGTCGATGAAGGGGTGCCGATCAAAGAGATCACCACCCGGTTTGCCACGATCTACAATGAGGACAGTCGCGCGGTGAATGCGTTGCCGCCCACGATCGAGCCGTGGGCAACCGTGCATGTGTCCGACATGATCGCGATGATCGAGAAGCTTGTCCGGCGCGGCAACGCCTATGTGGGCGAAACGGGTGTCTGGTTTTCCGTGCCGTCCATGCCGGATTATGGACGTCTGTCGCGTCGCAAGCTCGATGAGAACGAGGCTGGCGCGCGGGTGGATGTGGACCCAGACAAGCGCGACGCGGCCGATTTCGCGCTCTGGAAATTCGCCAAGGCCGGCGAGCCCGAGGATGCGATATGGGATAGCCCCTGGGGGCGCGGCCGGCCCGGTTGGCATATCGAATGCTCGGCCATGGCAGCAAAGCACCTTGGCAAGACAATCGACATCCACGCTGGCGGGATCGACCTGCAGTTTCCCCACCATGAGAACGAGATCGCGCAATCAGAGTGCGCCCATGGCGAGCAGATGGCGCAGGTATGGATGCACAACGGTTTCCTCGACATGGCTGGCGAGAAAATGTCGAAATCGCTCGGCAATGTCGTTCTGTTGAATGACCTGCTGAAGGATTGGCATGGCGAGGTGATCCGCTTTGCGATGCTGTCGGGCCAGTACCGCGCGCCGCTGGACTGGACGCCTGACCTTCTGGCGCAGGCAAAGACCACGCTCGATCGCGTTTACGGCGCGCTGCGCCGCGTTTGGGATGCGCCCGAGGCCGACTCGACCAGCTTCGCTGTTTTTCAGGCCCTGTCGGACGATCTCAACACGCCGGAGGCCCTCGCCGCACTCTCTGCAATCGCAACAGCAGCAAATACGGCAGCGGACCGCGAGGATCAGGCCGGGATGGCCGCCGCGAAGGCAGATCTGCTCGATGCTGGCGCGCTTCTGGGGCTGCTTCAGTTTACCCCTGCCCAATGGGAACAGGGCGGTGACGATGACGATAAGGCCCGAATCGATGCCCTGCTGGACGAGCGCCTCGCTGCCCGCAAAGCCAAGGATTTCGCGCGCGCCGACGAAATCCGGGACGAGCTTGCATCCGAAGGCGTCGAGATCATGGATGGCGCAGGGGGATCGACATGGCGGCGGGTATGAAGTGACCAAGGTCCGCAATCTTCAGACCTTGTTGCAGGAACTCTGCGCCAACACGACCGGCGATACCGTGTCCGTGCAGGATCTGCTCACGGCGGTCGGAAGACGCTCTCACGGGCCGGTCCTGCTTCTATTGGGATTTATTGCGATCAGCCCGCTGACCATCATTCCTGGCGCAAACTGGCTGGTGGCGTTGGTCACGCTGATTTTTGCGATTCAGATTGTGATCGGACTGAAATCCCCCTGGTTGCCGAAAGAGGCGCTGGAGTTCAGTTTTCCGCGCAAATACCTGGTGCAAGGTGTTGATCAGGGCGCAAAATATGCCGCCATGGTCGATGCTCTGGTGAAGCCGCGGCTGACCTTCCTGACCGCCACGCCTTTTTTGCAGATTGCCGCTCTGGCCTGCGTCGGCGCAGCGCTCATTACGTTTCCTCTGGGGCTTGTTCCTTTCGGCCCACTTTTGCCGGGTCTCACGATTGTTTTGTTCGGTCTTGCCATCACGGCGCGAGACGGTGCGGCCATGCTCCTTGCGGGTGCTGCGCTCGGCGGGGCGAGTATTCTCCTTTCACGCTTGATCCCCCAACTCTTGAGTTAGCGGACAAAAAGCACGATCTAGGGGCCATGAGCGAGCTGTATCACAACCGCGTTCTTGAGCTGGCCGCAGGCATTCCCAATGTCGGCGCGCTTGAGGCCGCGCATGCCTCTGTCGAGAAAGTCTCCCGGATTTGTGGCTCCACAGTGCGCGTTGATGTGCGCCTGAGCGAGGATGGTGAAACGGTCGAGGCCATTGCCGTCGACCCGAAAGCCTGCGCCCTCGGCCAAGCGGCAACGGCGATCTTGTCAGAGCACGCCATTGGCGCACCGGTGGACGAGATCATAGCTGCGCGGGACGCATTAAGAGCGATGTTAAAAGATGGCGCGCCGCCACCGACCGGCCGGTTCTGGGAGCTTCGCCACTTGCAGGCCGTCGCCGACTATCCGCCGCGTCACACCTCGACCATGCTTGCCTTCGATGCTGCTGTCGCTGCGATAGACGCTGCGCGAACTAATCGGGCCGCCCCGGCGGGCGCGCCGGAAGCGGCCATCTAAGCACGCGACCTGAACGACCTTTCGCAAATCGTCACCACAGGACGGCCACCATGGCCCCACGTCCAGACAGTTCCCGGCGCGCACCAATCGCCTACGGGCTCCTGCGCGCTTACAAGGCGACCCTGTCACCGGTCTTCTACGTTCTCGGTGCCCGGTGCCGCCATGAGCCGACATGCTCGGTCTACATGGCCGATTGTGCCGCGGGACATGGCGCGTGGGCTGGCATCTGGATGGGCCTTGCCCGGCTAAGCCGGTGCCGTCCGGGTGGCTCGTCTGGCTGGGACCCGGCTCCCGACGAATGTCCACACGGCCATCCTCTCCTGCCGTGGCGCTATGGCGATTGGTCCTCCACACACCGCCCGTTTCCGCAAGATGAGGTTGAACGGGCACCCAAAGCAGATACAGAGACGAACCCATGATCAACGTCACGCTCCCCGACGGCTCAGTCCGTGAATACGATGACGGCGCGAGCCCGCTCGACGTCGCAGAATCCATATCGAAATCCCTCGCTAAGAAAGCCGTCGCCGCCAAGGTGGACGGTGAGCTGCGCGACCTGACGCGCCCGCTCGACGGCGATGCCGAAGTTGCCATCGTCACGGACAAGGACCCCGAAGGCCTTGAGCTGATCCGCCACGACGCCGCCCATGTTCTCGCGCAGGCCGTGCAGGACCTGTTCCCCGGTACACAGGTCACGATCGGGCCTGTGATCGATGATGGCTTCTATTATGACTTCGCGCGCGACGAGCCGTTCTCTACGGAGGACTTTGAGGCGATCGAGAAGAAGATGGCAGAGATCGTCGACGCGGATTTTCCGATTATCAGGGAAGTCTGGGGCAAGGACGACGCGATTGCGACGTTCAAGTCCATTGGCGAGGACTACAAGGCCCAGATCATTGACGACATCATTCCCCCGGGCGAGCCGATCACGGTCTATCGCCAGGGGGAGTGGTACGACCTCTGCCGTGGACCCCACCTGCCATCAACGGGAAAATTGCCCAAGGCGTTCAAGCTGATGAAGCTCGCCGGAGCCTATTGGCGCGGCGACCACCGCAATGAGATGCTCCAGCGCATCTACGGCACGGCATGGGCGAACGAGAAAGAGCTAAAGGCGCACCTCATGCGTCTCGAAGAGGCGGAGAAGCGCGACCACCGCCGTCTCGGCACGCAACTCGACCTGTTCCACCTCGATGGGCAGGCGGCTGCAGGCTCCGTCTTCTGGCATCCCAATGGCTACCAGGTCTGGCTTCAGGTCGAAGCGTATATCCGGCGCCGTCTTGCCGGCGAGGGCTACAATGAAATCAAGACGCCCCAGCTCATGGACTCGGCCCAGTGGGAGAAATCCGGACACTGGGGCAAGTATCGCGAGAACATGTTCATTGTTCCGGACTTCATCCCGGAGGGCGAAGACGGCGTGGAGATCTCCGTGCCTGAGGACGCCAAGCTGATGGCGCTGAAGCCCATGAATTGCCCCGCCCATGTGGAAATCTTCAAGTCTGGGCAGAAGTCCTATCGCGACTTGCCGCTGCGGTTTGCCGAGTTTGGTTGTTGCCATCGCAACGAGCCCCACGGTGCCATTCACGGCATCATGCGTGTGCGCCAGTTCACGCAGGATGATGGTCACATCTTCTGCCGCGAAGATCAGATCGTGTCGGAATCCATCGCGTTCTGCGAGCTCTTACAGAGCGTCTACGAGGATTTCGGGTTTACGGGCATTGCGGTGAAACTCTCCACGCGCCCCGATCTGCGCGCTGGCGACGATGCCACGTGGGACCTTGCGGAAAAGGGACTTGAGGAGGCGGTGAAAGCTGCCGGCTTGCCCTATGAAATCATGCCGGGCGAGGGCGCGTTCTACGGGCCGAAACTCGAATTCCAGCTCACAGACGCCATTGGCCGCGTCTGGCAATGCGGCACGCTGCAACTCGACTATGTTCTGCCTGAACGCCTTGGCGCGGAGTATACGGCGGAAGACGGCACAAAGCAGCGGCCAGTCATGCTCCACCGCGCAATCCTCGGCTCGCTGGAGCGCTTTATCGGCATCCTGATCGAAGAATTTTCCGGGGCCTTCCCGCTCTGGCTTGCGCCCGTGCAGGTCGTGGTCGCAACGATCACGTCGGAGGCCGACGGCTATGCCGAGGAGGTCGGTGAGGCCCTGCGCAAAGCGGGGCTCCGGGTTGAGGTCGATACGCGCAACGAGAAGATCAATTACAAGGTTCGCGAGCACTCAGTCGGAAAGGTGCCAGTCATTGCTGTGGTCGGCGCTCGCGAAGCTGAAGGGCGGAAAGTGGCGCTGCGCCGCTTGGGCTCAAAGGACCAGACGATCCTCGATCTGGACGAGGCCGCCACCAGCCTCAGCCATGAAGCCCTCGCGCCGGACGTGAAACGTGCGGCCAGTTAACGACCAGCGGCGGCGGCCATGACGGTCGCCGCCATTGTCGTCACCTATCGCACAGGGCCGCGTCTGCGCGACTGCCTTTATGGGCTACGCGCTGATCCGGACGTCGATGAAATTCTGATCGTCGATAACGGCAACGACAAACGCGAAGCGGCGTTCATCACCCGCTTCGTTGCCTCAACGCCCCGCGCCAAGCACATTGTGACCGGTGCCAATCTCGGCTTCGGCAAGGCCGCCAATATCGGTGCGCATGAAACGGCCGCGACGTATCTCCTCGTCATCAATCCCGATGCCATGATCCGCTGGAAGAGCATCCCGGCGATGCTTGCGGCGGGCGAGAACAGGGCGCATCCCTGGATCGTCGGCGGCAAGATCTTTGGCCTTGATGGCAAGGAACAGCGGGGCGGCCGGCGCAACACGCTCACCATCCCGCGCGCCCTTGGTCTCTCGACGTGGACGCTGGAAAATGATCCGCCCCCTGACGGCCCCATCGACGTAGGCGCAATCTCTGGCGGCTTCTTCCTGACGCCCCGGGAGGATTTTCTCTCCCTTGGCGGCTTTGACGAGGCCTACTTCCTCCACGTGGAAGACCTCGACCTCTGCCGACGCGCGCTTCAGGCGGGCGGATCAGTCGTCTACCAACCCGCCGCCGCCGCGCTGCATATCGGTGCGACCGCTGATGCGCCCAACCGTTTCGTGGAAGGCCATAAGGCAGACGGCCTGCAATACTACTTTCTCAAATTTGCAGACGGGCCTTTCAGCTGGCTCGCCGCGCAGACCCTCGGCGGCCTTGTCGCCCTCGCCGTTCGCCTGCGGGCCTGATCTGGCCTAGCACAGTCCCATGGACACGCTCATCCCCATCGCCGCCGAGATTGGCGAGCGCCTGAAGGCCCGCGGCGAGACCGTCGCGATCTCCGAATCCTCCGCTGGCGGGCTGATCTCCGCCGCGCTGCTCGCCGTGCCCGGTGCGTCGGCCTTCTATCGCGGCGGGGCGGTGGTCTACACACCGGCCGCCTTTAAGGGACTCATGCGGTTGACCCGTGAAGACCTGCAAGGCCACCGCTCTGCGACCGAGCCCTATGCGCTGATCCTCGCCCGCACGGCCCGCGAGCGTATGCGGTCTGACTGGGGGCTCTGCGAGACCGGCGCATCCGGCCCTGACGGCAACGGCTATGGTGACGCCGCAGGCCATGTCTGCTGCGGACTGGTGGGCGAGGGGTCAGAGCGTTCGGTTACGCTGGAAACGGCGCTCACGAACCGGGTGGAGAATATGCACCTCTTCGCCTGCGAAGCGCTGATGCTGCTCAGGGACACGCTTGATTAAAGCAATAAACGCTGACGGGGTTTTCAATAAAAACCACACAAAAGCAGAGCTCTAAAAACCTTCTTCAAAAAAATTGTGCCCTGTGCTGGCGGGCACAGGCCGGGGGCGGGGCGTCGCCTAGGGTGAGGATGTGGACAGGGAACACAGCCAAAGGAAACGCCCCGCCCCGCCAGAGACCAACCCATCCAGACCCCCAAAGGAGATCCTCATGTTCAAGAAACTCGCCCTCGCTGCCCTCGTTGCATCTGCCGCTGTTGCTGCACCGGCTTTTGCCCAGGAAGACAAGACCGTCAGCATCGACGGTGAAGTCAACCAGCGCACGACGCTGCTCGGCGCAAACACGGTTGTCGCAACGGGCTTCCTGTCCGATGCCACCTCGCACATCGGCTCGATCGACAATGTCGACATCGACGGCGAAGTGAACCAGACGACCACAGTCCTCGGCGCGAACACGGTTGTCGCAACGGGCTTCCTGTCCGACGCGGAAAGCCACATCGGCACGATCAACAACGCCGACGTCGGCGGATCGGTGAACCAGACCACCATGGTGATGGGCGCGAACACCGTCGTCTCCACAGGCTTCCTCTCCGACGCCTGCTCCTCAATCGGTGCCATCGGCGAAAGCTGCTAGGCGGTCCCGACCTCAAGAAGCCCGTGGACGCGCTCCCCCGTCCGCGGGCTTTCCCATTCCATCCAGAAGGAGACGCCCGATGCGCTTCACCGCCCCCCTCATCGCTGCAATGCTCAGCGTCGCCCCGCCCGCCGCCGCAGAAGTCGACTTCGAAGATGGTGATATCGAAATCCTCATCGATGCCTACACCGCCGAGGAAACCGCGAACGAAACCCGCCGCACTTTGAAGGACGACTCGCTGGAAACGGTGTGCCGCCGCGCCGCTGAAGCTGCGGGACCTTCTGGCACGACGGTCTATGAGGCCTGCCTCAGCGCGTCGAAATCCGGGGGGTCGGTCAGCGTGCGCATCGTCGGCGGACCGAACCGCGTCTACTCGGAAAATGGCGGCTATGCCTGTTCAGTGATCGGCGAACGCAATCGATCCTGCAATCGCCCGCGTGCTGCAGAGCACAGCGACGATGTCGAACGTCTTCTATCCCTTCGATAACGCAACACCAAAAGGAGCTCGCCATGACCCGCCTCGCTTTCGCTGCCCTTGCCGTTCTCGCCATCACGGCCACGCCGTCCGAGGCGCGCGAGTACAATCAGTCCGGCGGCATTTCGTCGGACACGCAAGCCATGATCAACCGGATTCGCGCCGATATGGCCGTTGAAGGCAAAGACCAGGGCGAATTCGGCAGCTTCGAAGACGATTGCGGCGAGCTGAATGTTGGCGTCAACGAAGCCGGCGCATCGCCAGACAATCAGGTCATCATTGCAGACAGCATCGTCAATATTGGTGGACGCTGTCGCATCGTACGCCGGTCCGGCGGCTTCCGCAGCGACCCGGCAGGCCAAACACCCAGCACGCTCAACACGCCTTCGGACATAGACTTCGAATAATTTTCAAGGAGAACCGCCGCAATCGCCGCCGTTTCATGCTTCACTGAAACAAAGGGTATCGCGAGGGAGGACGACATGACCCAGACCAATATGAAACTGAAGGCAAAGCGCCCAATCTCGAGGCTGGCCGGACTGGCTGCCCTTGCTGCATCCCTGGTGGGCTGCGCAGCGACGCCCGATACAGTCTACGCCTCGACCCAGCCAAAGGCACCCCCAGCGGCGACCCTCACAGGTTTCTCCGACAGCCTGACCTGCATGGATGACATGCTCTATGCCTATGGCATTCGCGATATTCGACTCACGACGAATGGCATTCCAGACTCAACCGGCGAGATTCAGGCCGGTACCCGCGACATGCTGATCTCTGCCGTTTCACGAATGAGTGCTCGAAGCCGCGCCTTCACCTATATCGACTTCGAAGAGGTCAATTCCGGCTTTGGTCCTGCACCAGACCGGCGCCTTTATGATCGCCAGCAAGGCCTGCTGACACCCACCTATTACATCCGCGGCGCAATCACGACGTTTGATGAGAATGTCACGAACGACACGGCCGGCGGCGGTATCCGGGTCGGCGGCACTGGCGCTGGCGCGAACTTCGACCAGACGTCTTCCGTTGTGGGCGTCGACATGAATGTGGGCGAGGTAAAAACCGGCCTTATCGTGCCGGGTGTGGCCTCTTCAAACCGCATCGCTGTGACCCGGCGGGCCATTGGCGCGGATGCAAGTTTTGATGTCGAAATCGGCGGTGAACTTGTCGGTGGCTTCCTGCAAGCCGCACGCTCAAAAAGCGAAGGTATGCATACGGCTGTTCGTACACTTGTCGAGCTGAACACGATCGAAGCCATGGGCAAGCTGACCCGCGTGCCCTACTGGCGCTGCCTCGGCATCGACCAGGCCGGGCCGGAAGCCATGCAACAGGCCGATAAGCTCTACAAAAGCATGGAAGATCAGGAGCGCATCGAGTTCACGCAGCGCTCGCTTGCAGGCCTTGGCCTCTACCGCGGTGCCGTAGACGGCGTTGAAACCAATGCATTGAAGGACGCTGTTGGACAGTACCAGGCGCAGAACAATCTGGTCGCGTCAGGCCGTGTCGACCGGCAGCTCTTTGCCTCGCTTCTGGGCAAGGACGTGAAGCTGGCCGGT
>JBCBWQ010000022.1:15340-19879 GCA_039817025.1 Pseudomonadota bacterium
TCCAATGCCGATGCCTATCTTTACTGCTTCTACGAAGACGGTACCGGCAATATTGCGCGCATCTATCCCAACCGCTTCCAGCCCAATGCGCTGATCGAAGGCGGCAGGCTCGTCACTATCCCCGACGAGGCTGCAGGCTTCCGGTTGATCTTCGAGCAAGCTGGAGCGCGTGAGCGGGTGAAGTGCTTCGCCTCGCGCTCTGAGATCGGTGTGGACTTTCCCGATGCCATCAAGAAAGGCGATCTGGTTCCCCTCGACGTCGATAGCCTTAGCGCCCTTGAGCAAGCGATCCGCGCCGGAGCCCCCAATGACCTCGCCGTAGGCACCAGTGAATTCCTGGTGCGCTAAGCCCCTAATCCCCGACCAAAGGACAAGACCCATGACCGCTCGCCTTCCTGCCTCAGTACTTCGACTTGGCTTTACTGCCCTCGCCGTCAGCGCGGCCGGCTTCGCAGCCTTCGCTGGACCGCAGCTGTCAGCGCCATCGTCCGAAACCAAGATGGCCGATGCGCCCTACACGCTGACCTGCTGGCAGGAAGGGCGCGCCGTTTTGTCTGAGACACGGGCGAGCGGGCTTGCCGCGCTTGAAGTGGCTGGCGGGGCGGAGGTTACGCTGGTTGATGTGGACGGCGCGCAGCGCACTCTGGTCGCGCTTGGCGAGGCCCTGTGCGCGGTGGAATTCGGCGGCTGATCAAAAACACACCGTGCGCCGCACCATGGGCGGCGGCGGCCCGGCGTGCTAATCTCAAAAGATGAGCGAGCCTATCGGTCCTGGCGATCTGGTCCTTTGCGTCAACGCAGCACCAAACCATGTCACCGGCATGCCTGTCCCTCTCGTCGCTGGTGAGACGTACGTTGTCGCAGCGATCATGCCGTTCATTTGTCCCTGTGGACGCGGCGACGCACTTCTGGATGTCGGCGTCGACTTCGCCTGGTGTGAAAGCCGGTTCAGGCTGTTACCGAAACCAAAAGCCGAGGCGACGAAACGTCGGGCATCGGTGCCGAAGGAAAAGGAGCGCGTCTAGCGCCCGTCCGCCAAACGTCGGCTAATCCTCGCTCTCCGCAAAGTCGGCAAGCCAATCGGTATCGAGGATGGACAGCACGCCTTTCTCATGGCGCGAAGCCCCCGCGCGTTCGAAGCGTTTGAGAACCCGGTTCAGATTGGAGCGTGTGATTCCTGCGTAGCGGGCCAGCGTTGTCTGGTCGATTTCGACGTCATGGCGCAGATCGCCATCATCGGTTTCAACCGCGTTCTGCTCGGCAAGCCTCAAAAGCGCCGTCGCCACGCGCCGGGCCATGTCGAGCGTCGTCGCCTCCAGTGCATCAGACGTGGCCCGCAATTTCAGGGCGAGCGCTTTTGCGAGCGCAACGGCAAAGTCCGTATCGGTCTCAAGGTGGCGCAACAGGGCGGCGCGGGGGATGACCAGAAGCTCGGTTTCATCGGTTGCAATGACGTCAGCGGTGCGGGCCTGCCCGTCGATGGCAGCAATCTCACCCACCACGTCGCCGGGCTGCAGGAGATTGAGGATGGTCTCAGCCCCGGCAGCGGAGAAAGCGCTGATCTTGACCCGCCCAGACAGAATAACGGCGAGAAAGTCGCCATCATCGCCTTTCTGAAAGATGGTCTGGCCCTTGGTCCAGGTTCGCGTGCGTCCGAGAGGCGCAAGCCGGTCTACACAGTCTGCCGGCAGATCCGCCAGCAGAGACCCCTCACGCACCAGCCCTGAAAGAGCTCCGATATCCGTCGACATGACCGCGTCCCCTCTATTCAGATCAAGACGGTAGCGTGCGGTCTGGTGTGCTGCAATCGCGGTTTTGGCAGTCGCGACACGTCGGGACGACTCAAACACTCGTACGCAGTGTGCCTGCTTGGCTCCAGCTACCATCTGCGTACGCTTCGACGCCCACAACAAAAAAAAGCCCCGCGGCGAGCGCGGGGCAGGTTTCGGAGGCGTTGGGAAGAGGAGTGAAACTGATTATCCGGCGACCAGGAATTCCACACGGCGATTGACGTCGTGATCGGTCTCGCGGCCTGGGATGAGCACGCTTTCGCCCTTGCCGCTGGCAATGATCTGGGCACGGGGCACGCCGCGGCCGATGAGGAAGGCTTCGACGGCCTCAGCGCGGCGCTGGGAGAGCTCAAGATTGTAGCGTGCATCGCCGCGGCTATCGGTGTGACCGGTGACGACGAGGAGTTTGCCCTCTGCCTCAGGGCGCTTCATCGCGTCAGCCAGGTTGACGAGGTGGGTGACAAAGTCTGCCGGGATTGCTGCGCTGTCTGTCGCGAAATTCACCGGTGCTGCGAGGACGCGAGGCTTGGCGGGCTGCGGCGCTAGCGCGGCGGCGGCAGGTGCCGGCGAAGCGGAGGCCTTGATCACTTGGGGCTGGGCAGGTGCAGCGGCTGGCTGAACGGGGCGAGGCTGTGGTGCGGTCGCTTTCGGGGCCGGAGCCGGCGCAGGCTGAGGCGCAGCGGTTGCCGTCGCCGTCATGCGGATGCCGCGGGTCTTGATCTGGATCGGCGCATCCTGGGTGAAGAGGTAGTCGATATATTCCTGGGCGCTTGGCGCCTCGTGAACGATGGTGCGCTCCTGCGCGGCTGCGCCTTGAACAGCGACGGCGAAGATAGCGGCGGCGGTGAAAGCAGTCTTGAACATTGTTTGGTCCTCCGTGGGTGTGTTTCGTTTCCGTTGAGCCTGTTTTCGCTGATCGCCGCCTTGAGGGATGTGCTGCCCGGCACAGGGCGAATTTTTTTCAAGCGATTGCGTAAAAAAGGCCGAGCCAAACGGCTTTGAGGCCGAGGTGGAGCGACTGGTCCAGGATAAAACCGCCCTGCCCCTCACCCAACCAGCCGCGGCCTTTCGCATGGTCGATCAGCCAATGCGCCGCGAATTCGGCGATGCCAAAAACAGGGCCAAGAATGGCACCCACCATCGCGCCATGGAGCGCCGCATGCGCTGTCATCACCCAAGGCCAGATCGCGACCGATCCCGGCAGTTTGTTCTTCGCGACAAAGTCTGACTGAAGGTGAAAGTCTGCAACAAAGTGCAGGGCGATGAGCCAAAAGGCTTTGGTGAAAAGGTCCATGATTGCTCCGAAACGTTCGCTTGCGGGTCTCGCGCCCACAATTGTGAAGCTCGTTGTCGCGCGATCCGAACGGCGGCGCTGTGCTCTGGGACACAGGTGAATTATGAACGCAGGTTGGACAAACGCCAGGCGACGAGTGCATCGTCGGGGTCGGCTTTCAGTAGCGCTCTGAATGCTGCTGCTGCTGCTACCGGATCGGTATCAACCAACGACGCCGCGGCGGCAAATGCGTCGACATCCCTTGATCCTGTCGCGATCGCTTCAAACACCCGGATGGGGTCGGCGACGCCGCGCACATCTATTGATCCGATTTCACGATAGACGACGCCGTCCGCTTCTACGCGTGCGGCCTCGCTTACGCAGATGCGGGTACCGAATACCTTGTTTTCTGCTTCCAATCGCGCGGCGACATTTATGGTCGAGCCGTGGGCGGTATAGTCAAAGCGCTTGGTTCCGCCGAAATTACCGACAAGCGCAGGGCCTGAGTTCACGCCGATGCGGGTTTCGCCCAAGGACAGGCCGCGCGCTGCGAGTTTGGCCCGATAGTCTTCGGTCACGGCTTCGATCGCGATTGCACATCGCACCGCGTTTTCCCTGTGCTGAGGGTCATCCATCGGCGCGGCAAACAGGGCGTGGACCGCATCACCGACAATCTTGTCGACCACACCGCCATGGGAAACGACAGCGTCGATGATACAGTCCAGATAGCCGTTCAGCGTTGGTGCGACCGTGTCCGGCGGCGCGGTGTCGACCATGCGTGTAAACCCGGCAAGGTCGGTAAAAAGAGCGGTGACCTGACGCTCCTCGCTGGTCCGGGCCAACCGATCTGGTGCTTCGACAAGTCGATCGACGACTTCTGGCGCAAGGAAGTGGCGAAAGCTGGTGTGGATCTCTCGGCGTCTGGCGCGCTCGTCCCGCTCAAGCAAAGCAAAGCACGCCGAAGCCGTCAGAAGCAGCCCAGCCGCAAATCCAGCAAACGGGATCATGGGGCCGCCCCAGCCATACACAGCGAAAATCAGTGCGCCATAGATTGAAAGCGCGAGCGCGATGGCTCCCGACACGTGAACAAGTGGCCAATGAGAGAGTCCCAACGCCAGGCCTGCAACCACACCGGCAATGACACAAAGGGCCGCGAGCCAGATTGCCAGGCGCGGGCCACGCTGCCCCTTGAGCAAGGCGTGAATGGTATACGCATGGATTACGACGCCCGGCACCTGCCCTTCTGGCATCAGAGACACCGGCTCAATCGTGTGTCGCAGCGGCGCAAATCGAAGCGGGGTCGTGTGCCAGTCACCGCCATAGGGCGAAATCGCTCCGACAAGCACAACTTTGCCTGCGAACCAGTCCTCTGGAAGCGTATCGATAAATGCCGCTGAGTAGGTGGGAAACGGCCAGGTGCCAGTCCCGGTGCGTTCGAAGGGGATGGGCCAGGCGACGTGTGGACCGCGTTCACCG
>JBCBWQ010000230.1:0-4114 GCA_039817025.1 Pseudomonadota bacterium
ATGAAAGCCAAGCATTTGAAGAAGGCGCTGGAAAGCTTGGCCGAAGAAGGCGTCACGCAGCTATTCCGTCCGGCGATCGGTTCTGACATGATCGTTGGTGCTGTGGGGGCGCTGCAAATCGATGTGATGGCCGAGCGGGTGGCGGCTGAATATGGGCTTGAAGTGGTTTTCGAAACCGCGCCGTACAACGTCGCGCGCTGGCTCGCGAGCGATGATGATGCGGTGCTTGAGGCGTTCCTCGACAGGAACAAATCCGCCAGTGGCACCGATCTCGATGGTGCGCCTGTATACCTCGCAAAAAATGCCTGGGACGTCGGCTATGCTCAGGAAAAGCATCCTGACATCCGGTTTACGGCCACCAAGGAACGCTCCGTCTAAGGGAAACATGCACCATGGATGATATCGATTGGTCTGGCCTTTGGGCATCGGCGCGGGGTTGGGGCGAGGTTGGTTTCAATTACCTGAGAAGCATCTGGGACGAAGGCGCTTACGGGCTGACCTATGGCGAAATCATAACGGCAACCGGTATCGTTCTGTTTTCGCTTGTGGTCCGGGGCATATTCGCCCGCACGATTGTTCGCGGCATCTCCCGGGCGGCCGCAGGTACGAAGACGCAAATCGACGATGCGATTGTGAAAGCGATCGCAACGCCGCTGAAAATCGTTCCAGTGATTATCGGTGTCTATTTCGCTGTTCAGATGTTGGACGTGGATGGCGATGCGAATGTCTATGTCGATCGTACCGTGCAATCGGTCATCACTCTGGCCGTGTTCTGGACCCTCTCGCGGGCAGTAAATGCCTTCGAGTTTGCTTTCACCGGACTGAGGGATACGCTGTCGCCTGCCATCGTGGACTGGATGGTCAAATTCCTCCAGATCCTCCTTGTCCTGTTGGGTCTCGGGGCTGTGGCCCAGCTTTGGGGGATAGCAATTGCGCCACTGATCGCCGGGCTTGGCGTGTTCGGTATCGCTGTTGGCCTCGGTGCCCAAGACCTGTTCAAGAACCTGATTTCCGGCATTTTGATCCTGACCGAAAAGCGCTTCGTGCCCGGCGAATGGATTCAAGCCGATGGCGTGGTTGAGGGCACCGTTGAAAAGATCAACTTCCGCTCGACACTTGTGCGCCGGTTCGACAAAAGCCCGGTATACGTGCCCAACGGGCTTCTGTCGGACAATCCGGTGACGAATTTCTCGCGGATGACGCATCGGCGGATCAAATGGGTGGTCGGTGTCGAATACCGCACCACCGTGGATCAGCTCAAATACATCCGAGACGAAATCGAAGCCGCGCTTTGGGAGGATGGCCGGTTTGCGAAGCCGCCTGAAGCTGCACTCTTTGTGAGGATCGACAGCTTTAATGCCAGCTCGATCGATTTCATCATCTATTGTTTCACTTACACGAAAAATTGGGGCGAGTGGCTCCAGATCAAGGAAGATCTGGCTGTGATCGTGATGGATATCATCGAGCGGTCAGGCACGGGCTTCGCGTTCCCAAGTCGTACGCTCTACATGCAGCAACAGGATCCGCCAGAGATCATGGCACCGCCGGCACGCAGTGAAGCCGTTGCACGGGTTGCTGCCGCCAAAGCTGGACAGGACCAAGCGCGCGGAATGGGCGAAGCTGACGATGAAGGGTGATGCAACGCTTGGGGCTAGCGCATTTGGCGATAGGAGCCCTGGAACTGGCCTTTGAGGTCGGGGTCGCCGTCGAAGGAAATCATTTGACGGGACACCGTCGTCGGTTCGCCTGAGACCTTGAATGTCACGGTCGAGGACTGTTTTGTTGCAACGTGCACTGCGGCGACGGTGTCGCCCATTGAGTTGTACGCCTGTGGCGAGATCGTTCGCTGTCCATGCAGCGTTCGCGAAATTCCGGAAACGGTGCCCGGGCGAATTTCTGCGTTGCCGACGGTGGCTTTGAGTTCACAGCGACGCGCTTCGTTCGGAGACGGCGACGTAAAGGACCAGGCCAGACAGTCATCATCCATATTGCAACGTGCCTGACACGAGGTGGGCGACCCTGTGTCGATGACCGCGTACGTGCCGCCGAAGCGATATTCATCGACGAGGTGCCCGACGGGAACTTCCGCAGTCTCTCCACCCTTCAGGTCTTCTGCGTAAGATCCGGCAGCAGCTGCAGCAAGCAAGGCGGCGGTAAGGAGATGACGCATCGGACAAGCCTTTTCAAAGGGTGCTGTGACAGGGGTTAACCGCTTACGGTTAATGAAGTCTTTGTTCTGGCTACGCCTCGAGCGCTTCGCGCTTTGATTCGATGGTGAGCCATTCCTCTTCGGCAGCCTCGAGCTCGGTCTTTGCCGCGCCCAGCCTGTCAGACGCGGCCTTGAAGCGAGCAGGGTCTTCAGAAAACAAATATGGCGACGCCAGCTCTGTCTCGAGTGAAGCGATCTCCTCGGACAATTTCGGAAGAAGCGCGTCGAGCTCCTTCAGTCGGTGTTGATCCTTGAAAGTTAGCTTTGTCGCGGCTTTTGGGGGCGATGCATCGGGCTTGTGCGCCTTTTTCTTCGTCGGCTTAGGACGCGGCGAATTGACGACACCAAGCTGGGCCTGTGAATCAGTCCAACCGCCTGCCGTCTGCACCCATTTGCCATCGCCCACCGATGTCACGCACCCGGTGACGGTCGCATCCAGAAATGCACGATCGTGGCTTACCAGGATCAGCGTCCCTTCATAGTCGACGAGCATCGACTCCAGAAGCTCAAGTGTTTCCAGGTCCAGGTCATTGGTCGGCTCGTCCAACACAAGCAGGTTTGATGGCAGGGCCAGCGCTATGGCGAGTGTCAAACGATTGCGCTCACCGCCTGAGAGCGAACCGACCGGTTGACGAAGCTGTTCGGGCTTGAACAGAAAGTCCTTGGCGTACCCCGCCACATGGCGAGAGCGGCCCTGTACCATGATACTATCGCCGCCGTTTGGCGCGAGCGCTTCCCAAAGGGTATCTTTCGCATTCAGTCGATCGCGCGTTTGGTCGAGGTACGCTGTGGTCAGCGACTTCGCGAGCTTCACAGATCCGGCATCCGGGTCCAGTCGTCCAAGCAAAAGTCGAAGGAGTGTTGTTTTCCCGGACCCGTTCGGCCCGACCACTCCAAGCCTGTCGCCGCGGAGGATGCGGATGTCGAGATCCCTCACGATATTGAGCGGGCCATCGGGTGCCTCGAATGACTTTGACACGCCCCGCGCTTCGACAACCTTCTTCGCAGATGCGCCTCCGACATCGACTGAGACGGCTGCGCCCGCTGCTCCGCTTTCCAATTCTGCGCGCAATCCTGCAGCGCGCGCACGAAGCTCTAGAAGCTTTGTCAGCCGCCCCTGATTTCGCCGCCTTCGGCCGGTGACCCCGCGCTGAAGCCAACGGTTCTCAGCCTTCAGTTGGGTTTGCATCCGGCTCAGGGCCTTGGCCTCTTCGGCTTCTACGCTATCGGCCCAGTCATCAAATCCGCCATAGCCAGATGGCGCTTTGAAGACCTTGCGGTTCCGCAGCCAAAGCACAGTCGTCGAGATGTTCTGGAGGAAAGCCCTGTCGTGGGAGACGACCAGCACAACGCCATTGAATGCCTTAAGCCGGTTCTCCAGCATGGATATCGTGGCCAGGTCCAAATGGTTTGTTGGCTCGTCCAGCAAGAGTATGTCGGGGTCTTGCGCAAAGCCCCTTGCGAGGGCGACTCGTCGCTGCTGCCCGCCTGAAAGTGTGCCCGGCGAGGGGTTCGTCGTGAAACCGAATTCCGTCAGCTCCGCTTCGCCGCGGTGATGATCATCAAGACCATCACAAACATAATCCCGAATTGACTTAAATGCGGAAAAGTCCGGTTCCTGATCGACCGCAACGCAAGTGCTTCCTGGCTGGACCCAGACTTCGCCCGTGTCCGGTTGATGGATTCCGGCGATAAGGCGCATCAAAGTTGACTTGCCTGCGCCATTGCGTCCGATCAGGGCGGCGCGTTCGCCTTTGGACAAGTGAAGCGAAACGCCTTCGAAGATGGGCTTGCCGCCAAAAGTGAGCTCGACGTCGGACAGGGTCAGGAGTGGAGGTTGCGCCATGGGGGCGTATGTAGGCGAGGTTGGTGCTATTGCGAAGCGGGTCTGACCACCGCATTGGA
>JBCBWQ010000231.1:0-4050 GCA_039817025.1 Pseudomonadota bacterium
GTCGGCTCGAACGAGGCTGGGGTGACGCCGGTAATGTCGTTGTCGAGCTCGTCCAACGTGTAGCCAACGGCGAGTTTCGCGGCGATCTTTGCGATCGGGAAGCCGGTGGCCTTGGATGCAAGCGCGGATGAACGAGACACGCGCGGATTCATTTCGATGACAACGAGGCGGCCATTGTCCGGGTTCACAGCGAACTGAACGTTTGACCCACCCGTTTCCACACCAATTTCCCGTAGCACGGCCAGTGAGGCGTTGCGCATCACCTGGTATTCGCGATCAGTCAGTGTGAGCGCCGGCGCGACGGTAATGGAATCTCCGGTATGCACGCCCATTGGATCGATATTCTCGATCGAGCAGACGATGATGGCATTGTCCGCTTTGTCGCGCACGACCTCCATCTCGTATTCCTTCCAGCCGAGCAGGCTTTCATCGACAAGGATTTGCGCGGCGGGGGAGGCGGCAAGACCTGAACGACAGATTTCTTCGTATTCTTCAACATTGTAGGCAACGCCGCCGCCTGTCCCGCCGAGTGTAAAGGCGGGGCGAATAATCGCGGGAAGACCAACGGTCTCCAATGCATCCATGGCGCGCTGAAGGCCCGCGAGGCGGTCATAAGTGCCGTCTTCGCGCTTCGGCGAGGCGACAATCTCGGCTTTCGGATTCTCAAGGCCTAAGCGGTCCATGGCTTCGCGGAACAGCTTCCTGTCCTCTGCCATTTCAATTGCAGACGCCTTGGCGCCGATCAGCTCCACATTGTGGCGGGCGAGTGCGCCGTTCTCGTCAAGGGCAAGCGCGCAGTTCAGCGCTGTCTGTCCGCCCATGGTCGGCAAGAGCGCATCGGGCTTTTCAGCCGCGATGATTTTCTCGACGAAGTCTGGAGTGATCGGCTCAATGTAAGTCGCGTCTGCCAGCCCGGGATCGGTCATGATCGTTGCCGGATTGGAGTTCACCAGAATGACCCGATACCCCTCCGATTTCAGGGCTTTGACGGCTTGAACACCGGAGTAATCAAATTCGCAGGCCTGTCCGATGACGATGGGGCCAGCACCGATGACGAGGATCGATTGAATATCCGTGCGCTTAGGCATTTGAGGTCCTCTTCCGGCGACAGGCCAAACGGCCCGTGATTAACGGAGAGTCGAGGCCAGGCGCAAGCCCGGATTTCGGGACTGGCCCGGTTATTCCACAATCGTCCGGAACCGGACGGTAAATGAGGGCGTTGTGCCGTCCACGCTTGGATTCATTGATCCAGATGGCGAAAATCGCACGTGGGTGATCGTGTCGTCGGCCAGGTCTCCGGCCGGTGCGGGCTCAACGGTGAAATCAACGCCATCCCTCGAAAACGACACAGAGTCTGTCGTCGACGCTGGACCACCCCAAGAGAATGTCAGTCCAGACACCTGCGTACCGTCAGTGAATTCAAAGGCATTCGCCCCGCTCACGATCAGCTTCACATCGCCAGGCAGTGTATCGGTAAGAACAATGGACCCGGCGTCTGGCGGCGTGCCGGTATTGGTCACTTCGATGGCATACTCGACCACGGAGCCGGGAAGGGCATAGGCCGCGGGCGTACCTAAGGGATCTGAGATCAGCGTCGCAGTCTTGATCGCATTGGGCGTGGTTGAACAGCTTTCCGGCGTCTGGATGGCGACAGACACAGATGAAACGATGCAGCGTGTTGCGCGCAGGCTAAAATTTGTCGACGACATATCTCGCCATGGGCCACCAGGGGCTTGGGCTTGCCAGCCGACCGGACCGTCGCAACACCCCTCAAAGCCAAGCGCTTCGTAGCGGTGCCAACCGGGCTCCAAATAAATGCTGCCTTCAAGGGTTTCGGCGGTATTCGCAAAGTTTCCGGCCCACCAAAGATCATCGGTCCACTGCGATTCCAGTTCTTGCTCGCGCACGAACAGATGTCCGCCATGGCCAAAGTCAGCCCCATACCGAAACCCCCAGAGCCCTTCGGTTGCAGGCGTTACTTCAATCAGCGCGCTGATGCACCAAGCAAAATCATTCGCTGTTCCGCCCACGGCGCGGTTGTTGAGCCCCGTGACACTCGAATAAACCGCATTGGAGATATCGGACGCTGCTTCAAACGCAGCCCGCGCTTGCGCGGGCGTTTCAGGATCACTTGGCGTGGACCGTGAATGCAGTCGCATTCCGTTGGTGGGAAAGACGGCGGTCGGATCGCTCAGACCGGCTGCGTCAGTATCGCCGTAATAGACATAAAAGCTTGTCGAGGCATTCGGTGCCAGCGCAGGTGGCCGGATGAAAATCGTTCCAGTGCGTGTGATACCGTTCCAGCCTGTAACCGCATGGTCGATCGGCGTGATGTCGTCGCTCGCGACAACACGGACATCGTCCCCGTCTGGAGAAAAGTCATAGGTCGCCGGAAAGTCCGACGCGCTCAGATCGATCCGGATTTCTTCAGAATGGCCCGTCGCATCGACCGACACGTCCACGCGGTTGCGGTGCGTATTCGTGCAATCCCAGGCGTGAGCCGGTGCCGCGAGCAAAGCCGCCAGCATCGCGAACAAGAAACAACGAACGATCGTCATGGTCGAAGTTTGGCGCATTGAACCCAACGTCGACTGAACGGCTTTAGCCGAGGCCTGTGACGCTATCGGCGACGTAGGGATTGTCGATCCGCTCCTGGCCAAAAGTAGATAGCGGACCATGGCCAGGCACGAAGCGCATATCCTTGCCGAGCGGCCATAGTTTTGAGGTAATGGAGTCGATCAGCTGTTCCGGGTTGCCGCGCGGAAAATCCGTTCGGCCGACAGAGCCCCGAAACAGAACGTCTCCAACAAATGCAAGCTTACCCTCTTGCTGATAGATAACGACATGGCCAGGCGTGTGCCCCGGGCAGTGAGCGACGCCGAAGGTCATGCCCGAAAGCTCCAATTCGTCTCCGTCGTCGAGATAGCGATCGGGCTGAACATTGCGTCCATCGGCAATGCCGTATTTGGCGCCCTGGGCTTCGATGTCATCGAGGAGCCATTGATCGTCCTTGTGCGGGCCGATGATCGGGCAGCCGGTCCGCTCCTTCACGGCTGTAGCCGCGCCCGCGTGATCGAGGTGCCCGTGGGTCAGCCAGACGCCGACAATCTTCACGCCGAACTCGTTTGCCGCAGCCATGAGACGATCGACCTCGCCGCCGGGATCGATGAACACGCCTTCCCTGGTCTCCGTAGACCAGATCAGGGATGTGTTTTGCTGGAGCGGTGTGACCGGAATAATCCGGATCTCAAGCTTGGGCGGGGCAGAATTGGTCTGTGTCATGACTGAAGATGTAGCCGTTCAAGAGGCGCGCGAAAAGGACAGGCGTGCTGTCGCGAGATTGTTGAGGATGACGCCGCCGGCAAAGAACCATAGCCCGCGAAGCGGTTCGAGATCGAACAGGGTGGACAACTCGGAGAATGCGATCAGCACCGCTGCGAGGAACACATCCAGCATCGACCATTTGCCAAGGAACTGCAGCAGCGCCGCTGTTTGCTTGGAGGCCGAGCGCCCAAGGCGGAATACCAGTGCCGCTACAATCGTCTTGGCGAGAGGAAAGGCGATTGCAAAGAGGCAGATAATTAACGCCAGCAGTTGGTGACCTTTATCAAACAGGTCTGCGATGAGGCTGAGCGCAGAGATATCGGCATCGCCGATCCAGCCATCCCTGTGCAGGGATGGGGTAATGAGGCCGACCGTGATCAGGGCGGCCGAAACGTAGAGCGCCCATTCCGCAAGGACGTCCATCATATCGATGCCGGGGCGCGTTCTTCGTGCGTCTGCGTCGGGCTTTTCCATGGCTGGAACCGTTGTCTGCTGTCTCGGCTGCGTCAACGCTTTCGCTCCAGTCCTTATGGGGTTAACACGGTCGTTGTCCCAGCTTGAGTGGAGGATTGAAAGCAAACCATGCGTATGCCCAGTCGATCACGCGGGGGAGGCGGCCTGCTCGGCGGCCGATTCGGAATTATCATCGTCGCGCTCGTCGGGCTCGCGGTATACTGGTTTTCAAACCAGCAGGAAGTCCCGTTCACCGGACGCAAGCAGTTCAAT
>JBCBWQ010000232.1:0-4039 GCA_039817025.1 Pseudomonadota bacterium
CCAGGCTTGAGACTCGAAATTCCGCTTGCCGGCACGCTGAGGCGGGCAAGGCGGGCTGTGAGCACGGCCGTCAATCCGTCAGGACTTGATTGCCCGCCCTGCGTATCGGTCTCATCCGCAGTCCGCTCGATAAAAACGATCTTCGCGCTCGCTTCATCGTCCCCCACCGCGATGGCCACGTCGGCGGCAATAGCCTCGCGAGCGGGCATGAGGGCGGCAGCGTGCCTGTGGCGATGCTCGACATGGCAAAGCTGGTAGTCATCGCCGAAAGCGGCCGCCACAGGTGACAAGAGCGCTCCAAGTATCGACGCATCGAGTTCAGTCAGTTGGCGCGTGTTCTGACCCGCGAGGCCCGTGCCACCGCAGGCCGGATCAATAAAGAGGTTTGCAAGGCTATGGCTCACCACTAACGCAGCAGAGACCGGTGCCCCTTCCTTTCCGAACAGGAGCACCAGGCCGGGATCAGCCATCTCCACAGCACATGACGCGAAGTCGCCGCGTGTCGCGCGCTCCATAAGGGCCACCGCGTCAACTTCGCACGCCTGCCTCAGGCTAAGCGAGACGGCTGATGCAATATCGCGCGCGAGGGTTTCTGGCGAACGCAGATCGGTCAGGTCGGGCAGCGACTTGTCATCAACGTGCTCCGGCGCACCACCGTCGATGTCCGAAAGGTCTGGACGCAGCAGCATGTCGATTTCCGCTGGCGATAGCGAAACACGTTGCGGAATCACGGCGTCTGCCCCCAGCGTCCAGTCGCCATCATTCTGTGCATCGGAAGGTGCAGGAACAGGCGCAGTCGTCATGGGAATGATTTGCGGCCCGGAGGGTTAATGCCGCGTTAGGGCTTAAGGGACGCACACGCCAGAAGCCTGTGAACCTTCTGTAAGGGTTCAGGTAACGGTTGATTCGGTTTGTGGTGCTAAACCAGTTTCATCGCGACGAGCGGAACAATACCGCCGGGCGTTGGGTGAAAGATAAGCGGCGGTTCCGGAAACGGGGCCGCCGTTTTCGCATCAGTCGTCGCGGACCGTGCGTTCCTTGCGCTCATGGCGCTCTTGCGCCTCCAGGCTCAGCGTTGCCGTCGGTCGCGCTTCAAGTCGCTTCAAAGCGATCGGCTCGCCAGTCTCGTCACAATAGCCGTAGGTGCCATCGTCGATCCGGCGCAGGGCAGCATCGATCTTGGAGATCAGCTTGCGCTGGCGATCACGGGTGCGCAATTCCAGGGCCTTGTCGCTTTCGGCAGAGGCGCGATCAACGAGATCCGGCAATGCAGATGAATCTTCGCGCAGATTGGACATGGTCTCCTTTGATCCTTCAAGAATCTCGGTCTTCCAGGCCAGGAGTTTCTCCTTGAAATAGTCCAGCTGGCGCTCGCCCATGAACGGCTCGTCCGAGTTTGGACGGTAGGTTTGTTCGGTTGACTTGGCCATCGCCTCGCTCCGCGTGATGTGGGATCGTATATAGCCCGCTTGCTGCGGAAGCAATTGCCCTGCCATGACGATTAATCGCAGATATTTCAAAGAATTGTGACGATGGCGTGGTATGAATCCGGCACCTGCACAACCATTACGAGCGCTTGCAGTCATTTCTGCGCGTCGCTCTTGATTCCAAGGGGCGGCGCATGCGTATTGGACAAGCGTCCCTCAACCCCGGGTCATAGTACCGCCGCATGGCTTATAAGCGTAAAAATAGCGACACATCTTCAGGCTGGCTCCAGGCCCTGGTCTTCAACGCCTTGCTTGTGCTTCTGCCGCTCGTGGCTGCACGAACAACGGTCGAAGCCTTCACACCGCGAGCCGTCGGAGAGACAGCGACACCTGAAGCTATTTTCGAGACCCGGCGAAACGTCGACACCGCTTTTGCAGCCCTGCCCCCGGGCTCCGCTGAGCGGCGCAGTTTCTGGGCGGACCTGATCGACCGCGAGTTGAGAGAGCGGGACATGTCGGCGGCGCGCGGGTTCTTGCTTGCAGCGCCGCAAATGCTTGACCCTGCAGATGTTCGCGCCGTCAAAGCTGCCGCAGATGCTGAAACGAGCGGAACCGAGGACCAGCGCATAGCGCGGGCTGCCATGCTGTTCCTGCCAAACGATGTGAGGGCGCGCTATGACCGCGCCCTGCGCCCTCCCCGCGTGGATGTTGCCAGCGACGAGGATGCCCCGCATGCCGAGCCGGCAAGCGTCGCACCGGCCCGCCTGAGAGTGCCGCTGCGCTTTTCAGTTCTGGGTGACTTTGGGGACCTGTCCGATCTCAGCCGGCGCTGGATCGATGGCGACCGGGTCGATCCTTTCGTCCTGAAACTTACCGGGCTGGGACTGATCGGGCCGGATCACGTGGACACGGAGACAGACATCGCCTTGGCCGCGTCTGTGTTGAAGGCTGCGCACCGCGCCGGACGGCTTCAGCCTGGCTATGTGCGCTATCTGGATCAGCGGATCGGATCTGTGATTTCCGAAGACACGCTCGGCCCGGCCCTGAATGAGGCGGTCGGCGAGTTCGCGCCGCGCGGCATCGCAGCCCGCCGCACAGAAGAAGCCTTCGCAGCGAGCTTCTCGCCCGAAGCGCTGCCCCGGCTGGAGAAGGATTTGAAACAAATCAATGCGATCGCCGAAGCAACCAGCCCGGCAAACGCCATCGATCTCATCGAATACGCAAGATCCAGCGACGATATTCTGCGCGCACGGCTTGTTACGGAAGCGAGCGGCGACAGGGCCTCCGCACTGGCCTCACAAATCGGGGCGGATGTGCTTGGCCTGGCAGAGGCCGGTCAGGCGTGGACCCGGGATTTGGTCCTGAAGGTCATGCTGCTTTCCGCGCTGGCCATGGCGGGGCTGTGGACGGCAGCCTCGGTATGTTTCGGAGCCTTCCGGCCCGATCATTCCCACGGACTGACAGTGATCTGACCGCCGATCAGGCGAGGTTGAAAGCGCCTTTGATGCCGTCAATCAAAAGCTGAACGGAGAGGGCGGCAAGGATGACACCAAGAATCCGGGTCAGCGCCCCGGCGACACTGTCACCCATGGCGCGCACGAACGGGCCAGCAGCCATGAATATTCCGAGAACCAGCAAAAGGTTGATGCCCAGCGCGCCGAGAACGACGCTTTTCTCCACCCAGCTTTCTCGCTCGCTCATATAGAACATGGCGGTCGCGATGGTGCCGGGGCCAGCAATCATCGGAATGCCGATCGGGAACACGGAAATATCGTCCGGCTGACCATCGCTGCCATCCATCACATCATCGGCGCGGCTTTCGCGGCGCTCGGTGCGCTTCTCAAAAACCATATCCAGTGCGATCAGGAACAGGAGCACACCGCCAGCCGCCTTGAAGGCATCGATGGAGATGTGCATCGCATTCAACAGCCACGCGCCGCCGAACGCGAAGGCGAATATGATAATGGCAGCGACAATGGTCGACTTGATCGCCATCTTGCGGCGATAGGCAGCGTCCCCCTTCGATGTCAGCGTCGCGAAGATTGGCGCAACACCGGGCGCATCGATCAAAACAAAGAATGTCACAAAGGTCGCTGAAAACAGCGCAATAAGCTCATTAGTCATGGGCGGCGTCTATCGCGCCTGTTTGACCGCGTCGAGCAGGATTCGAACATCGCCGCGAATGCTCGTCTTTGGCTTGCCCTCCGGTGCGGCCGAGGCATCTCCGCCGGCGAGCGCCAGCAGGCGGCGATGGGCTTTCAGGCGCTGCAACAGACCATCACATTGTGCGGGCTCTTCGATGGTGAGAACGGTCTCGTCATCGAGGCGGGCCCGGTCGCCATCATCCCAATTGCCGGACTCAAGACGTTCGATTGCTTCATCGAGATTGAACGTTTTCAGCTGGCCCCCGACGGCATTCATGGCAGATCCATCCGGCATCACGCAGCCCTCGCTGTTTCAGCTGCGATCAGCTTCCGGCTCGCGCCGAGTGCGCGGTAAAGGTCGCCGGACGCCATCGCCCGGGAGACGGCCAGAACGCCCTCGCGCTCTTCGTCATTCAAACTGTCATCGGTGAGGACCTGCGCGAGCGAATCGATCGCTGCATCATAGCG
>JBCBWQ010000233.1:0-4024 GCA_039817025.1 Pseudomonadota bacterium
GCACAGGATAACCGGCCTTGTGAAACGCCGAGACAGCCAGCTTGCGCAGTTTGTCGTAGGATCCGGCCTGGTGGCGCGGCGGCGTGTAGGTGCCAAGCGCATCGCCATCGAACACCCAACCCGTGCCCGCATCGGGAAGCGCTTCGGTCATATGGAAGCAGAGTAGGCTGTGCTTGGCGATCTCGCGCACAAGGGTGCGTTTCACCCCGTCCACCATGTCCCAGAAGGGCGCTTGCCCGGCAATCTGCACAACGCCAACCGGATAGTCCCAGTCTGCCGCCCCATCATACCAGGCATTGATCGCGAACGTCTTTGTATGCCGGCCCGTCAGGTCGCCGAAGCTGACCATAGGGAACAGCGTGCCTGTTGAATGGGCGCCAACCCGTTTGCCGAGCTGGCCCGTTGCGTTGCCCAGACCCTCAGGATGGGCGTCCGTGCGCGACCGGCGAAGGATCAGCGCCGTGCCGGGAATGCCCGCGCATACCGCCACAGTGCTAGCATTGACGGTCAGTCTCTCGCCGCCGCGCATCAGCTCAACGCCCGTGGCCTTTTTTCCGGACGGATCGGTCAGGACGCGCAGGCAATCGGTCTCCAGCAGCAATTGGACCCGGCCCGTTTGCAGGGCCGGGATAAGTGCGGCCGTCTCAGCGTCCATTTTTGCGTCAAGACGGCAATGGTGCGCGTCGCAACCCGGGCACAGCGTACAGGCACCGTCATCGCCATAGTCCAGCCCGCGCGGAATTGCGGCTGTCGGCACACCTTTGCTTTGCAGCTTCTCCGCAACCTTCGCCACAGCCGGGTCATGGGGGAGGGGCGGATGCGGAAACGGCATATCCCGTGGCGGCTCGGAAGGATCACCCTCCGCTGAGCCATGGACGCGGTACAGGCGCTCTGCCTCGTCATAATAGGGGGCCAGATCATCGTACGTGATGGGCCACGCTGGTGAGACTCCGGTCTCGTGATCGGTTTCGCGGAAATCACTCTCGCGGTATCGATAGAGCGCAGCGCCGTAATACTTCGTCTTGCCGCCGACCATTTCCAGGGGATCGTCGGGCGCAAGTCGGCGATAGAGATAATCTTCCTCAGGGTCTTCTGCCGCGCGCAGCCAAGTGCCCCTTTCAACCACAAGCACGTCGAGCCCTGACCGGGCGAGCTGTAGCGCCAGCGTTGCTCCGCCGGCTCCGGAGCCAATAATCACGGCGTCATAGGCCGGCTTCGGCGTGGAGATCGTGCCCTTTCGCATGGCTATGCCCTCTTGCGGTTCCTGTTTCCCGCAAAAGCAAGTTGCGTGCTAGGCCGCACTCAGCTGGCGTTCATGGTTAACGCGGTTTAAATGGCTCATGATCAAATTTTCCTGTGCTGCCGCCTGTCTCGCCCTTGTTGCCGCCTGCGCGGCCACGCCCACGCCCTACGGCCCTGCCTCGACGTCTGAAGCGCTAGGCTTTTCTGAGCTTAAAATCGAATCCAACCGATACCGCGTCACCTATCGCGGCGACGATGCAGTTCAGGCGCGGGACTATGCCCTGTTGCGCGCCTCCGAGCTGGCGCTTGAGAGCGGTGCGGACTGGTTCCGGGTCGTTAATGCCTATTCCGATGAGGAGGGCGGGCGCAGCGGCGGCGGATCGTCTGTTTCCATCGGCGGGTCGGCCGGTTCGGGCGGATATTCAAGTGTCGGCCTGGGCGTCGGTATCGGCTTCCCGATTGGCGGCGGCGGTGGCTCGCGCGAAACGGTCCATGTGATGGAAATCCTCACAGGGTCTGGTGAAAAGCCGGATGGGGTCGATGTCTACGACGCCGCTTCTGTGCGGGATTCCCTTCTTGGGGCACCAGCCGGCTGAGCCCGTTGAGGCGACCCTGAGCTTGGGTTAGGAACAGGCAAGCGCTGGTCCTGGCGCAGATCGTTTGCGGAGCCTGACCCTTGGCCAACAAAGTCTATTCTGATGCAGCGAGCGCCCTGGATGGCCTGCTTTTTGACGGCATGACCATCATGTCCGGCGGCTTCGGCCTCTGCGGAATCCCCGAACTTTCGATCGCGGCGATCCAAGAGGCGGGCGTTAAGGGCCTCACGATGATTTCGAACAATGCCGGCGTCGACGGCTTTGGCCTCGGCCTTTTACTGGAGACCCGCCAGGTCAAAAAGATGATTTCGTCCTATGTGGGTGAGAACAAAGAGTTTGAGCGCCAGTATCTATCAGGCGAGCTTGAACTCGAATTCAATCCGCAAGGGACGCTGGCGGAACGCTGCCGGGCAGGGGGCGCAGGCATCCCGGGTTTCTATACCAAGACCGGCGTCGGTACGGTCATCGCGGACGGCAAGGAGCACAAGGAGTTCGGCGGCGAGACCCACATCCTTGAAACCGGCCTCATCTCAGACCTGTCCATTGTGAAGGCCTGGAAGGGCGACGCGCAAGGCAACCTCGTCTATCGGCACACAGCCATGAACTTCAATCCGGAGATGGCCACCGCCGGTAAGGTCACGGTTGCTGAGGTCGAGGAAATTGTGCCCGTTGGGTCGCTCGATCCTGACCACATCCACACGCCAGGAATTTTCGTCCAGCGCATCGTTCAGGGCGAGCACGAGAAACGCATTGAGCAGGCGACCACCCGGCCGCGCGAGGCAAGCTGATGCGCCGAGACGCCGTTGTCCGAAATGATCTGAGCGCTGAGGCCACAGAATGGCTGTCGGATTATTTTGACGCCATAGACGCCCGTGACGTTGATGCCTTCGGCTGCTTTCTTGCGGAGGAGTGCGCGTTGCAGCTCAATTATGTTGGCCCGCTTCCCGGCAAGGCGGCCGTGCTCGGCATGCTTGGTCCCTATTGGGCAAGTCTGGCCGGCGTCGCCCATGAGCCGCGCCTGATAATCGGCGACGATCACCAGTTCGCGGTCGAGGGCCTGCACCATTACCAGACCCGCACCGGCCGCACCCACGCCATCCCTGCCACCGAATGGATCGACCGCGACAGCGCCGGACAGGCCGCCCGCATCCGCATCTATTGTGACGCGACCCCTGTATTCGCCGAGGAGACCGCCTGATGCCCTGGACCCGTGATGACATGGCTGCCCGAGCTGCGCAGGAGCTGGAAGATGGCTTCTACGTCAATCTCGGCATTGGCATCCCTACACTTGTGTCAAACCACATTCCCGATGGCGTCGATGTTACGCTCCAGTCGGAGAACGGCATGCTTGGAATGGGGCCTTTCCCCTATGAGGGCGAGGAAGACGCCGACCTGATCAATGCCGGCAAGCAAACCATCACAACGCTTGACCGGTCATCGTTTTTCTCGTCCTCCACCAGCTTCTCCATGATCCGCGGCGGACATATTGACCTTGCCATCCTTGGGGCGATGGAGGTCGCGGAGAATGGCGACCTTGCGAACTGGATGATACCGGGCAAGCTTGTCAAAGGCATGGGCGGCGCAATGGACCTTGTGGCGGGCGTCAAACGCATCGTCGTTGTCACGGATCACACGTCCAAGTCCGGCGCGCCGAAACTGCTGAAGGCCTGTACACTGCCATTGACGGGCACCGGCGTCGTTGATCGCATCATTACCGACCTCGGTGTGTTTGACGTGGGTCTCGGCGGGCTCAATGTGGTCGAGCTTGCCCCAGCAGTTGAGTTGGACGAGGTCCGCGCCAAGACCGAGGCGACGCTTGCCAACTAGCTCGCCGCTTTCGCCGGAAGACCTGGAGCGGCACGCGCGCCATATCATGCTGAAAGAGATCGGCGGGCCGGGGCTTCAGCGGTTGAAGGCTGCCTCCGTGTCCATCGTCGGAGCAGGCGCGCTCGGCGGTCCCTGCGCGCTGTTCCTCGCTGCAGCAGGCGTCGGTCGGATCGAGATCTGGGACGATGACGTCGTTGAGCGCTCCAACCTTCAGCGCCCGCTCAGATGCGCCGCCTCATTGAGGCCGTAGCGGGTTTCGTAATTGTCTGTCGCATCGATCAGGAGGTCGCCAGAAAGCCCATCGCCTGCGCTGTATCGGACCCGCCTGATGACAAGCTCGATCGATGGATCGAGCGCCT
>JBCBWQ010000234.1:0-4021 GCA_039817025.1 Pseudomonadota bacterium
GCCGCTATGGCGTCAGCAGTAATATCATCATGGGTCGGGCCGATCCCGCCGGTCGTGAACACATAGCTATACCGGCTCCGCAGGGCGTTCACCGCGTCCGCAATGGCAGCCTGATCATCGGTCACCGTTCGGCACTCGATGACCGGGATGCCAAGCGGTTCGAGAAACTGCGCCACCTGTTGCAGGTTGATGTCGCGCGTGCGCCCAGAGAGAAGCTCATCACCAATCAGAACGACGCCGGCGGTGGGGGTGGTGGATTCAGTCATCAGGCCGCCGCATCGAAATAGGGCCGATCACCGGCAATGGTGACCCGTTCCATGATCCGAACGGACGGATAATAGTCGCTGGCCGCAAAATGCTGGCACGCGCGATTGTCCCAGAACGCGAGCGATCCCGGTGCCCAGCGAAAGCGGCACTGCACCTCTGGATTCCAGGCGCTGAGATAAAGCCGATTCAGAAGCGCAGCGCTCTCGGCGGGGTCCATGCCAACGATATGGCTGGTGAACGCGCCATTGACGTAGAGAATGCGCTGACCCGTCTCGGGATGGGTGCGCACAACCGGGTGCTCCATCGGCGGATATTTGTCGTGTAGGTCTTCGGGGTTCTTCCCAAGGCGTTTGGCAAACACCCTCGCAATATCATGCACTGCAGTCTTACCGGTTATGAGCGCCTTCGTCTCGTCGTCGAGCCGTTCATAGGCGAGCGCCATGTTTGCGAACAGCGTATCGCCGCCCACATCCGGCAGCTCGATCGCCCGCAGGATTGATCCCAGCGACGGTGCTTCGCGCCAGGTCACGTCCGAATGCCACATATTCTCTGAACCTCGGCTGTTCGGGCCATGGGCGATGCGAAGAACCTCGCGGTCCGCCTGATCCTTTGGTGTAGCGGGGTGGATCTCCAGGTCACCGAACGCGCCGGCAAACGCAATATGCTGGCCCCGGCTGATCGACTGGTTTCGGAAAAACACGACCTGATGCTTCAGAAGCGCCGCCCGCGTTTCGCGCACCAGCGTATCGTCAGCCTTTGAAAGGTCTGCGCCGATAAGCTCAGCGCCGATGGCTGGCGAAAGCGGGCGTGCCTCAAATCGGCTGTAGGTGCCGGCCTCCAGCGTATCTGCCATTATCTGCTCCCGTTTTCTTTGACGGTACGCCGAAATCAGCTGACGGTCCAAGCCATGAAACTGCCCCCGCTTATCCGCGCGACCCTGATCCGCCGCTACAAGCGCTTTCTCGCCGATGTGCGCTTTGACGATGGCCGTGAGACGACTGTCCATTGTCCCAATCCAGGCTCGATGATGGGCCTCAAGGATGAAGGCCTGCCGGTATGGCTGTCTAAGTCCGACAATCCCAAACGGAAGCTCGCCTATACGCTGGAGCTGGTCGAGGCCGATGGTGATCTCGTTGCCATCAACACAAACAATCCGAACACGCTCGCCGAGGAGGCGATCCGCACCGGGGTCATCAAAGAGCTTGCTGGCGATTCGACCCTGCGCCGCGAGGTGCGCTACGGCGAAAACTCCCGGGTCGACATCCTTCTGGAAACCAGCAGCGGCGCGAAGACGTTCGTCGAAGTGAAGAACTGCCACCTGATGCGCACGCCTGGCCTTGCCGAATTCCCCGACAGCGTCACCAGCCGCGGCGCAAAGCACCTGCGCGATCTCTCAGCCGAAGTTGCCGCCGGGCACGGCGCCGCGATGCTTTTCATTGTCCAGCGCAATGACTGCACCGCCTTCGACACGGCCCCAGACCTCGATCCGGTCTATCATGCAGGATTGCGCGAGGCTGTTGACCTTGGGGTAGAGATTCTCGTCTATCGCTGCCATATCACCAAGGAAGACATCACCGTTACGGGGTCGATACCCTGGCGACGAACCGACTAAGACGAGGCAGAGATGACAGACGCCGACCTCATGATTCCCATGCGAACCGGAGAGATCCGGATCCACGGCCCTGAAGGTTTTGAGGGCATGCGCAAGGCCGGGCGGCTCGTTGCCGAATGCCTCGATATGCTGGTCGACAAGGTCGAGCCCGGCGTAACAACCGGGCATCTGGACGATCTGATCCGGGAATTCGTCTTTGATCATGGCGCCCAATCGGCGACCATTGGCTATCGCGGCTATCGCCATGCGTCCTGCATTTCGCTGAACCACGTGATTTGCCACGGCATCCCGGGGGAGAAACCGCTCAAGGATGGCGACATTGCCAATATCGACGTTACCGTGATCGTCGATGGCTGGCACGGGGATCATAGCCGCATGTACTCAGCCGGCGAGCCCAAGCGAAAAGCCATTCGCCTGATGGATGTGACCTACGAAGCCATGATGGCCGGTATTGAAGCCGTCAAACCCGGCGCGCGACTCGGCGATATTGGCGACGCAATCAGTGCGGTCGCCCGCAAGAATCGTATGTCGGTCGTTGAGGATTTCTGCGGCCACGGTCTCGGCCAGCTTTTCCATGACGAGCCCAATGTCGTACATTCGGCCAAGGCGGGCACGGGGCCGGAGCTGGAGCCCGGCATGTTCTTCACCATCGAACCCATGCTCAATCTCGGTCGAAAGGACGCTGCCATCCTGCCTGATGGCTGGACTGCGGTGACGCGCGACCGCCAATTGTCAGCTCAATTCGAACATTCTGTCGGCGTGACAGAAGACGGCTACGAGATCTTCACGACGTCACCGAAGGGGTATCACACCCCCCACACGCTCTAGCGCCACCCGTGGCGGGCGAGGACAAGCCGAAACCCCACTGGCTCGGCCACCGTGACCGCTTGCGTGCAAAGCTGCTCACGCGCGGCGCAGAAGCGCTCGATGATTATGAGCTGCTCGAAACCCTCCTTTTCGCGTTTATCCCGCGCCGCGATGTCAAACCCATTGCCAAAGCGCTGCTCGCACGCTTCGGCTCAGTCAGCGGCGTTCTGGCTGCATCGTCTGCAGACCTGCGACGTGTGGACGGTGTTGGCGAAACGGCAGCGGCTTACATCAAATCGGTCAACGCGCTGCAGGCCCGCGCCCAGCGGGAAACCCTCGCCCAGCGCCCAGTCATCTCGAGCTGGACGACACTTCTGGCTTATGTCCAGGGCCAGCTCCAGCATGAGGGTCGTGAGCAATTCCGCGTTCTGTTTCTCGACCGCAAGAACCAGCTCATCAAGGATGAATTGATGGGGGCGGGCACGGTCGACCACGCCCCCGTTTATCCCCGCGAGATCGCCCGGCGCGCGCTTGAGCTGCAAGCCTCGAGCCTGATCCTCGTTCACAATCACCCGTCTGGCGACACCACACCCTCCCGCGCCGATATCGATATGACGCGCGAGATTATCGACGTGCTCGATCCCCTCGACATCACGGTCCATGACCACCTCATCGCAGGCGCGCGCGGCGTCACCAGCTTCAAGTCAGCGGGCCTGATCTAGCGCGCGTGCCGTTGCGGCACTTGCTGGAAACGCTTGCGGCGCGCCGCGACCGCGTTACCGTGTCAAAAAGGTAAGTCAGCGCCAACAGAGCGCGACCGGGAGGAGTTGAGCATGACCGATATATCGGCGGACAAAAGTATCAGTGCGCCCGCCAGCGGCCAGAGTTTCGAATCGTTCGGGTATCGCACATATGTGCTGCTGACCCTGACGGTCGTTTACACGTTCAACTTCATTGACCGCATTCTGATCAGCGTTGTCGGCGGACCGATCATTGAGGAATTCAGCCTTACGAACTTCCAGTTCGGCATCCTCTCAGGGATTGGGTTTGCGCTGTTCTACACGTTGCTCGGCATTCCCATTGCCAGCTATTCGGAACGCGCAAGCCGCGTGCGGATTATCGGCGTCTGCGTCATCCTCTGGTCCATCGCGACAGTCCTGTGCGGCTTCACCACGGGATTCGTGACACTCCTGGTCGCCCGGCTCCTCGTCGGTGTCGGTGAGGCGGGCTGCACACCACCAGCCAACTCACTCATCAGTGACTACTATAAGCCCATAGCCCGGCCGACGGCGCTCGGCATCTACGCGATGGGAGTCACGGCGGGCGGCCTGCTTG
>JBCBWQ010000235.1:0-4013 GCA_039817025.1 Pseudomonadota bacterium
TGTATAGGACCGATTTGATGTCCTCCATCGTCCGCAGGCCCGGCGCATAGAGAACATCGGCCCCGGCCTCCTGATAGGCCTGAAGGCGGGCAATCGTGTCATCAAGGTCGGGCTCACCCGTGAAGAAATTTTCTGCGCGCGCTGTCAGAACGAAGCCACCTTCGACCGCTTTGGCGGCCTCTACCGAGGCCTCGATGCGCGCCTTTGCCACTTGAATCTCATATTGCCGCGGCGTGGCAATGCCGGTGAAGTCCTCGATAGATCCCCCCGCAAGACCAGCCTCCGCGCCGAGGCGAACGGTTTCAGCGCAGGCGTCTGGAGTATCTCCGAAGCCATTTTCCAGATCGGCAGAGACCGGCACATCAACGCTCTCGCAGAGCTTGCGACAATGGTCGATGACGGTTTCGCGAGTCAGCGTGTAGTCAGCGCCGCCTTCGCTATTGGCGAATCCAGCGCTGGTTGTCGCCAGCGCACCAAAGCCTAGACCGGCGAGGAGACGGGCTGAGCCCACATCCCAGGGATTGGGAACGATGAAGCCGCGCACAGCTTGATGCATGCCTCTGAACGCTTTGACTTTATCTGCGCGAGTAACCATGGCGGACTCCTTTTTTGGGTTTGGTCCGGCTTACTGGGGCCCCGCCGGTATCGACACCCGGAACCTGCTCAAACGGGAGCCGCAATGAGCCGATCGATCCGATCAAGCGCACTCCGCCAGTCTGTTTCCATGGCCTGTGTCCAGTTATCACCCGCCGCTGCCATTGCGGCATCGCGGATCAGTTCGAAGAAAACAGGAAAGACATCGGGGGCGACGCCGTAGCCATCATGATTGCTATGCTCGGCGCGGATTTGCACCTCTGCGCGCATCCCGTCGTCGAAGAGGTCCATCAGGCATTCAATGGCATTCTGAAGCATGGCCCCCCGCACACCGCCATCGGTATCCATGACAAACAGATCCCGGGTCTCGGGAAAGCGTTCGAATAGCGCCGTGTAAATCGCCGGTGCCGGATCGCCGACCCGCTCCGCCAGCAGCTCAAGAGACAGATTGAGCCCTGTTCCGGGTCTGCTCATCCATAAGCCGCGATGCTGCGAGACACGCGCAGGCGCTCATCAAACACGAAGGTCTCAGCGACCTGCTGGTCCCTATGATTTGTGTAGAGCACGGTCAGCGCGTCTGAACTGACGAGGACGGTATCGATTTCGAAATAGAGTTCTGGCGCGGCCTCGAGCGCAGTTTCCCAATAGTCTCGCAGCGCAGCCTTCCCTTCGATCGTCGCGCGCTCGACACCAAGGACCGTCTTTATACGGGGACTGTGGAAGACGATGCTGTCGGCATAGTGGGCCATGATCGCGTCCAGGTCGCGATCATTCCAACTTGCGGCCCAATCCCGGGCGAACCGCTCGGCGAAATTCTGATTGATCATGTTATCGCATGGACCTCGTAACGGACACCGCCGGGCTTGGTTGCTCCAACCCCAACTGCGACGATGCCGTTGAGCCACGCATAGCGTTCATCGCCCGTTTCGAAGTACGGCGTTGTGCGGAAATAATAGTCGTCGGGGCTTACGCTTGCGGCTTGTTCCGGATCGAACAGTTTTGCACCGACCTCGGGCGGAAAATGCCAGCGCCCGAGATATTGCATATAGATCATCGCACCGTCATGGGTCTTCAGCGCAGCGCGGACGTCGATCTGGAAAGATCCGTCCCCGCGAACAAGGAGCCAGTCTCCTCCGGACGGCAGGATGTCCCCCTTCAGCCGGGGACCTTCAAACGTGCCGCCCTTGATGTCTGCAATCATTCTCGTGCCGAAAGGTGTCTGGCCAACCGGCATGGGAGCGGCAACGTCGGCATCGACGGACATCAGGAACTCACTTCCGAGTGTCGCAGGCATTCTGTATCTCCCCCTGTTGTCATTTGAGGCAGACTAAACGGCTTGTTCAATCGCGAAAAGCCATGAAGCGGTCGGCTCGATACTGCGCCTGATTTTATCTGGCGAGTTGATCTGCAACGGTCTGGATTGCGTCTGGATCATGCCCATCAACGCGCAATCATTGCGAGGTGCCGAGATAGTAGGACGCGCCCTTTGTCTATGGCGAGTGACCGAGGCGTCGCCTGCGATCCTCTAGGCACTGACGGCCTGGTCTCAACGGGCTGAGGCTGCGGTTCTGAGCCCGACGAGCCAGCGCCAATCTGTTGATCGCCATGGTTCGTCCCGGACGGATTTGACCGGACACGGAGCACGATAAAGACCAGGATGACCACGGCTGCGGTACCCAGTAAAACCGGCAAGAAATCCGAAACCCAACCGGCTTCCTCGATCATCAAATTTCCCTAGTCCGGGCTACATGCTGAATCCGGCTCAACTCAGTGCGGGTCCGACCTCGATCACGTCCTCAACCGTGCGCAAGCCCGGCTTTGGGCAATTCACGAGAACCGCCATGTTTCCAGGGAGGTGCTTGTTGTCGAGCATTTTCTCGTGGGCAGCTGGGATGTCGGCCCATGGGAACACTTCGGACATCCCCGGATCAATCCGGCGATCGATTACGAGCTTATTGGCCGCGGAAGCCTGCTGGAGGTGCGCGAAGTGGGAACCCTGCACCCGCTTTTGGCGCATCCAAAGGAAGCGCGCATCCATCGTCAGGTTGAAGCCCGTCGTACCCGCACAGATTACCACCATGCCGCCGCGCTTCACCACGAAGACCGAAACGGGCATCGTTGATTCGCCGGGATGTTCGAACACCATGTCGACGTCCTGGCGACCCGTGATTTCCCAAATGGCTTTACCAAACTTGCGGCATTCGCGCATGTAGTCTGTGAACTCTGGGCCGTTCACTTCAGGCAACTGACCCCAGCAGTTGAAGTCCTTGCGATTGAGAACGCCTTTGGCGCCGAGGGACAGGACGTGTTCCTTCTTGTCATCGGAGCCGACAACGCCGATCGCATGGGCGCCCGAAACCGCGCACAGCTGCGTTGCGAATGAGCCGAGGCCGCCGGATGCACCCCAGACGAGGACATGCTGGCCCGGCTTGAGTATGTGCGGGCGATGGCCGAAGAGCATGCGGTACGCAGTGGCCAGGGTCAGCGTGTAGCAGGCCGATTCTTCCCAGGTCAGGTGCTTGGGGCGCGGCATGCACTGGCGGGCCTGAACGCAAGCGAACTGTGCAAAGGCACCGTCATCGGTCTCGTAGCCCCAGATCCGCTGGGTGGGTGAGAACATCGGGTCGCCACCATTGCATTCCTCGTCATCGCCATCGTCCTGATTGCAGTGGATGACGACCTCATCGCCCGGCTTGACCCGGGTCACCTTTCGCCCAACGGCCCAGACAATACCTGCCGCGTCGGATCCGGCGACCAGGTAGTCCTTTGTGACATGCCGATTATCGAAACAGGAGACGGGCTCTCCGAGGCAAGCCCAGACGCCATTATAATTCACGCCGGCGGCCATCACGAGGACAAGCACCTCGTCGGATTCGATCTCTGGAACCGGGACCTGCTCGACCTGCATCGCCGTTGCCGGACGGCCGTGGCGCTCGCGACGAATTGCCCAAGCGTGCATCATTTTCGGCACGTGGAACTCGGGCGGGATTTCGCCGATTTCGTAGATATCTTTCTGGATTCGGCCCGTTTGGGTGTCGGCCATTGTCTTTCTCCTCCGCATTCGGTTGCGGCGCGCACATCTTTTGCGTGCTTGCGCCCCGTCCTCGCTCTATCGCAAACTTACTTTTTGATGCCGAATAGGCAAGCAGGATTTGTGCATCGCAGCATACATTGCGGCGATGCACCATACACCGTGACCGGAGGGACACATGCAGCTGAGCACGACGGGCTCCGGGGAGACGGTCTACTTGAATGGGTTATTCCTGCCAGCAAACGAGGCGCGGATTTCGCCCTTTGATCGCGGTTTCCTGTTTGCCCATGCCGCCTATGAGGTTACGGCGATGTATGATGGCCGGCTCGTGGACTGGCCCGGGCACGCGGCGCGGCTGGCCCGGACACTTGAAGGCATCGCCCTGCCC
>JBCBWQ010000236.1:0-3988 GCA_039817025.1 Pseudomonadota bacterium
GCCCCGCCCCGCGGCCCTGCCGCCATGGTTGCGCTCGATGTCGATGCTGAAGCGGCCCGTGTCGACCTGCGCCGTCCGGCTATTGGGGAACCCCAGACCATTTTCGTCTCCGCGCAAACGCTGGATGGCGCAGCGATCGCCACGGGCCGCTTCAGCATCGACATCGAGCGCAACCATGGCGGCGGGGCCGCGGGGCGGGGCGGCATAGATGGCCAGGGGCGCGAGACCCGATAGCGCCTGGCCAAAGGATGCGGCAGTTGCGGGATCGAGGCCATTGCTGGCCCAGAGAATTCTGGCTGGGCGAAGGCCTGAGGCTTCGAGCCTGTCTGCGGCGGCATCTCGATTGGGTGACCAGGCTGCAGGTTCAAGCGAAGCGAGGACGCGGCCGGCCTCGGCGCGGGTGTAGCGCTGTGCAGGATTTGGCGCGCGCGAGCGATCGGCTGTGGTGAGGATGTGGACGGCATCGTCCCGGCTGAGGGTGGAGAGGGCTGCGTCAGCTGCGCCTGTAATCTCACCCCAGCGCGGGGCGCTTTCCCAGCCATCGTCGATCACGATGAGGAGCGGCGCCCCGCCAGCGGACTCATTGCCGGCGTTGGGCGCGTAAATGGGCTGGGACAGTCCGATGAGAGCGAGGGCTGCAGCAGCGAGGCGGATAAGGAGGATCCACCAGGGCGTGCGGGCTGGGGTCTCTTCGCGTGGATCTACGCCATCGAGGAGACGCATGGAGGGGAGTTCCACGTCTTTCGGCGTCGGCGGCGTCGCACGCAGGACCCACCAGATGACGGGCAAGGCGATGAGGCCGAGCAGCGCCAGCGGCGCGCCAAACAGGAACGGACCGAGCGTCATGGCTTCGCGCCGAGGCTGGCGAGTTGGCGCTGGAGCTGCGAGGCGGCCTTGATGGGCGGGGCGGCTGTCGAATGTTCGACGAGCCGCCAGCCGAATTTCGCGGCCAGTCCGTCCAAGGCGGCGCGTTGGGCGCTGAACCGGGCCAGGTAATCCTCGCGGACGGATTCGGCGCGGCCCAGAATGCGGGACAGGGCCTGGCCGGGACGACTGAGCTTGATGCGGCCGCTATACGGGAAGTCAATTTCCATTGGATCTGCAATCGCGATCAGCACCCCGTCGCGGCACTTCGCGGCCAAGGGGGCGAGGCGGCTGCGCCATGTCTCAAGGGGATCATAGAAATCGCTGGCGATGATAAGGGTGGCCGGGTCGCGCGGCGGGCCCGGGAAGGTGTCATCAGCCGCAGCCAGATCTTCGAACAGGCGGTCAACGGCGCGCTTTCCAAAGGCGGGCTTGCGAGTGCCGCCGAGCACGCCAATACGTTCTCCGTCCTTGGACAGCGAGGCACCGATCGCGGTGAGGATAAGGCGGGCCGTGTCGGCCTTGGTGTGGTGGGCGGTGTCGCTGGTCCAGTGAAAGCCGGGGTCGGGGTCGCACCAGCACAAGATCGTCCGGGCGGTTTCCAGCTCGGTTTCACGCACAAAGAGCTGGTCGCCCTTTGCAGAGCGGCGCCAATCGATGCGGTCGGCTGAGTCTTCGTCGGCATAGCGGCGGTATTGCCAGAAATGCTCGCCGGAGCCTGCGCGCCTGCGACCGGCCGAACCGACATGGGCGGCTTCGGATGCATCGGACTGAAGCATCACGTCTGGCAAGGCGCGCGAGAGTGCGTCTGCTTCGGCACGGAGGGCTTGGTCGGAGGCCACGTTCGGGGTCTAGGCTGCCTGGCGTGCAAGGTCGCCGATGAGATCGCTGAGGCTCGGCGCTTCTCCGGTCGGGTCATACCGCATGGCCATGCGGTGGCCGAGGCAAGGTTCGGCGAGGGCTTCCACATCTTCGATGGACGGGGCGAGGCGGCCGCGCAGCAGCGCGCGGGAGCGGGCCGCAAGCATGAGGGCCTGACCGGCGCGCGGCGATGGTCCCCAATCCACAAGGCGCTTGACGCGGTCATCTGCGGTTTGTTCCGGGCGGGCTTCGCGGACCAGCGCGAGGATTGCGTCGAGGACTTTCTCACCGACCGGCATCTTGCGCACGAGGGCTTGCAGAGCGATCAGTTTGGCTCCGTCGAGGGCAGGCTGGACAGCGGCGTCCGCATCGCTGGTGGTTTCGACGAGAATTTTCCGTTCGGTGTCGAGGTCTGGATAGTCGACGTCGATCTTGAGAAGGAACCGGTCAAGCTGGGCTTCCGGCAGCGGATACGTGCCTTCCTGTTCGATTGGGTTTTGAGTGGCAAGGACATGGAACGGGGCGGGCAGGTCGTAGCGCACACCTGCAACGGTGACGTGGCGTTCCTGCATGGCTTGCAGCAGGGCAGACTGGGTACGGGGGCTGGCGCGGTTGATCTCGTCGGCCATCAGGAGCTGGGTGAAGATCGGGCCCTTCAGGAACCGGAAGGTGCGCTGGCCGGATGCGGATTCATCGAGCACTTCTGAGCCGAGAATGTCTGAGGGCATCAGGTCTGGTGTGAACTGGATCCGCGCGCCGGACAGACCGAGCGCAGTACCCATGGCCTCGACGAGGCGGGTCTTGGCGAGGCCCGGCGCACCGATGAGCAGGGCATGCCCGCCCGCAAGCACGGCAGCAAGGGCGAGTTCTATGACCCGCTCCTGGCCGAAGACGACCTTGTCGATTTCAGACTTCACGGCGGCAAGCGTTTGCGTGGCGGATTCGGCTTCCGCAACGATCGCTTCGGTCTCTTCGGACATCAGGGCTCCTTGAAATGGGGCAGGCGCGGCGCTGCTGCGCGTTTTCTTTGTTGTATATCAAGCCTACGTCTAGGCGACATCAAGGCGGAGTGCGACGTGAATTCCATCTCAAATACCGGTTCAGATGCCATTCCAAGTCTCGAAGAGGTGCTCAAGGCAATCGTTCCGGACCCATCCGATCCCAAGAAACTGCCGCCTGTCCATCTGTGGAACCCCGAGCATTGCGGCGATATCGACATGCGGATTCGCGCCGATGGAAGCTGGTGGCACGAGGGGACGCGGATTACGCGCGCGCCGCTGGTGCGGCTGTTTTCGACGATTTTGCGTAAAGATGCCGATGGCGCGCATTACCTCGTCACGCCTTATGAGAAAGTGATCGTGCATGTCGAAGACGCGCCATTCTTGGCAGTGCGGGTGGACCGGGCCGGCGGGCCGGGGCGCGGTCAAACGCTCGCCTTCGCGACAAATCTTGGCGATGTTACGCTTGCGGGGTCAGCGGCGGCGATTCGCGTTGAGACCGATGATTCGACGCAGGAGCCCTCGCCTTATGTGCTGGTGCGCGGGGCGCTGGAGGCGAAGCTGACACGACCTGTTTTCTACGAATTGGCGGCAATGGCAGAGCCCAACCCGAAAGATGGCGGCGACACCCTCGGTGTTTGGAGCCAGAACGTTTTCTTTCCCATTGGACCCGCGACCTGAGACATGGCGTGGCGTGACCTTGATGATTTCCTGGAGCGCGCCGAACAGCGGCTGGACCCGATTGAGGGCAATCGGCGACTGCGCGAGGGCGGCGATGGGGATTTCCTGACGACCGACCTGAAAAACAATATCAGGCCTGCCGCGGTGCTGATCGGTGTCATCCCCCGCGCCGAAGGGCCGACGGCGCTCCTCACCCAGCGGCCCGACACGATGCAGGCCCATGCAGGCCAGGTTGCGTTTCCTGGCGGAAAGATTGATCCGGGTGATGCAACACCCGTGGCCGCAGCGCTGCGCGAGGCCGAAGAAGAGGTGGGGGTAGATCCTGCTCGGGTGACGCTTGTTGCGCAGTCTTCGGACTATCTGACGGGGACGGGATTTCGGATCACGCCTGTGGTTGGCGTTTTACCGGCCGATTTCCAGCCCATTCCGGATGCAACGGAGGTTGCTGCCGTCTTCGAAACGCCGCTCAGCTTTCTCATGGATCCCACCATGGGGCATTTCGTAATAGCGACGCAATTTTCCGCGATAGAACGCCTTGCCGGTCTGGTGATTGGTGGGATCCATGAGAAAGCTGAGCGGCGTTT
>JBCBWQ010000237.1:0-3951 GCA_039817025.1 Pseudomonadota bacterium
CTCGGATTCTGGCCAAGCATGAGGTGCGCGACGGCGCGCTTGCCTTGACTTTGCGCCAGAGCGTTCCGGCAACGCCCGGCCAGCCGGACAAGGCGCCCATGCCAATCCCGCTGCGCGTTGCGGTCCATTCACGCGCCAGCGGCGCGACAACGACAAAATTGATTGTCATGCCTGCGCCCATGGCCACACTCGCAAGGGCGACCATGCCCTGCTGGAACCGGCTCAAGGGCCTAAGCGGCGTTTCGGTGACAGTGTCGATCATCCGTCGAGCCTAGGCCCGAAAGCAGAACCGACAAGTTGATTTCTGAGAAAGAGACTTGGAACGGTTCGTGCTTGGGCAGCCGGTAGCCCCGTACTGTATCGGGAAAACCTGAATTCCAGAGGACAGTCTTGGACGCGGTAGAGGTCGATAATCCAGAGGCCGAAGCGCTTTCGGCGGTTACTGTGACGGCCGATCGCCTGACGGTTGCCGATATTGACGCGTGGAATGACCTAATCGCCGGACATCCCGACTACGGGTCGTGTGTGTTGCGTCCATCATTTGTAATCGCAGTGGCGACCAGCCGCGATGACGTCCGCGTGACGATTTATCGGCGCGGCGCGCGCGTAATCGGTGTCTTTGCGTATCACCTCCGGCCCGGGCGTCTTGCGCGGCCTCTCGGCGGGCCTTTCGCTGATTATGCCGGGCCGATCCTCGCGGCAGATGCAGGGCTCGACGCCACAGCCATTCTGGACCTTGCAAATCTATCGGCATTCAAGTTCCAGTCCCTGATCGATCCCTATGGCGTTTTCTTGGCCCACGGCACCGCCAATTCGCCATCCTATATAATCGATCTGGCCGGCACCGATGTTGAAACTCTTCTTGAAACGCAACGCTCCGCCCACCCAAAACGGTTCAAGAATTTCAGGCGTCTCAGGCACCAGGTTGAGCGGGATGGCGGTGTTCTTGAGCTGAAGTTCGGACCGCCCGATCAGAAAGCCCTTGAGACTCTGTTTGGGTGGAAACGGGCCCAGCTCAAATCAAGCGGTCTTGTCGATGTCTTGCGTCCAAATGGGTCTGGGCGCTTGCTTGAAGCCGTAAGGCAAAATTCGGTTGAGCCTTGCGATGCGTGGCTGGTCTCGCTCCACCTGAACGGTGAGATGATCGCTGGCCATTTCGGTCTACGCTGTCCGGAATCCTTCCATCCGTGGATCGCGGCTTACCACCCGGAATACGCTGCGATTTCTCCGGGAAACATGCTTGTTCGCGCGGCGATCACGGAAATGCCTGCAATGGGCCTCATCCGATACGATCTCGCTGGCGGACATGACCACTTCAAGAAGTACTACTCCAACCGATCCGTGCAGACCTATTCGGGTCTCGTGACCTTGGATGACGCGTTCGGCCGCCGAGCCAGAAATAGAGAAGCGATGTGGGAACGAGCTTCCGGCGACGAATCTGGAGTGATCAGTCGGATGAAGCGCCGGTTCGATCATATTGCGGTTTGCGAAATAAAGGCGTCAGCGCGGATTTCAGCCGGCCTGGCCGCTTTGATTTTAGGTCTTTTGAAGGGACGGCGCACAGTCGGGCACAAGCCAGGCTGATCAAAACGGGCAGGGCGAGCGCGCCGCGATTGGCTTGCCCGTCCCCGGATGTTTCAGATTGAGTTGAGTCGCATGAAGCAGCAGCCGAGGTGCAGCAATCCTGCTTTCAGCGTGGCCATAGAGGCTATCGCCAAGAATCGGATGTCCCATCGCCGTCAGGTGGACCCGCAGCTGATGTGTGCGTCCGGTGCGAGGCTCCAGCGCAAACCGGGTGGCATGTCTGTCTGCTGAGAGCACTGACCAACGCGTCTCGGCTGGCTTTCCGCGCATATCGACCTTCTGGAGCGGCCGGTTCGGCCAGTCTGGGGCGAGCGGGAGATCGATCGTCCCACTTGGGTCTGAAGGGGTTCCTGCTCCCACGGCCTCGTAGCGCTTGTCCACCGTGCGTGCTTCAAAGGCTCGGCCTAGGGCGCGCTGCATATCCGCATCAAGGGCAAAAACGACAAGCCCGGAGGTTTCCATATCCAATCGGTGGACAGTCAATGCTGTGGGATGGGTGCGCCTCAACCGCGCCTCAAGACAGTCAGCCTTGTCTGCACCGCGGCCGGGCACACAAAGCAATCCGCTGGGTTTATCAACAATGATGAGCCGTTCATCCTGATATATGATCGGCAAGGGCGTGTCTGGCGGCGGCCGATAAGGTGTCGAAGTCACAGGCATGGCTATCGATACCTTTTCACAGAACAGGGGCCTCGTCGCATCGATCAAACAGCGACGGTTGGATTCGGGCGAAAGCTTCGGTTAGAGACGGTTGCAGCTTTGTAAGGATGATTCCTCCGTGCGCGATCTTCTCTTTGCTCTCCATGCGTATTTCTTCAGTCCGATCCTGACGATCGTTTTCTTTGCGATTCTCGCCTATGTGATCATGGGGTGGCTGTTCACCTTCGGTGTCGTCTCCCAGCACAATCCGACAGCGCGTCAGATTTACAGCTTTCTGGACAGCGCGATCTATCCGCTGATCCGTCCGATTAGGAATATTGTCCCGCCTCTTGGACAGCTGGACCTGTCGGTGCTGTTGCTCGCGCTGATCATTCTCTTCACGCGTGACTACGTCCTGCCGCGCCTCATTTCGTTCATTCCATTCTGATGGTGGCGGCGCGGATAGATGGCAAAGCCATCGCGGCTGATGTGCGTGCCAGCGTTGCAAGCGCGGTGGCAATGATGCCAGGCAAACCAACCTTGGCGGTCGTCCTGGTCGGCGATGACCCTGCAAGCCAGGTCTACGTGCGCAACAAGGGCAAGGCGACCGAAGCGGCGGGCATGCGGTCCATCGAGCATCGGCTGCCAGCAACGGCGAGTCAGAGTGATGTCGAGACAGTCATCGCTGACCTCAACGCAGATGAGGCGGTGGACGGCATACTCCTTCAGCTTCCCTTGCCGGGGGGGCTCGATGCGGATGCGGCGATCAAAAAGATCGATCCCGCCAAGGATGTGGATGGCCTGACAGAGACCAGCGCCGGCCGATTGCTCCTCGGCAAGCCAGGCCTGCGCCCCTGCACGCCGACCGGTTGCGTCATTCTCGCCAAGCGTGCCCTTGGCGCGGATTTATCCGGCAAGCATGTGGTTGTGGTTGGGCGCAGCATCTTGGTCGGCAAACCCGCAGCGCTTCTTTTCCTCGCAGAAAACTGCACCGTCACGATTGCCCACTCAAGGACAGCTGACCTGCCGGCACTATGCCGTGAGGCAGACATTCTCGTGCCCGCTGTCGGGCGGCCGGAAATGGTCAAAGGAGACTGGATCAAGCCCGGTGCCTGCGTAATTGATGTGGGCATCAATCGCGTCGATGCGCCCGAGAAAGGCGATGGCAAGACCAAGCTCGTCGGCGATGCGGACTTCGCGGGCGGCGAAGCGGTGGCTGGCGCAATCACACCGGTTCCGGGCGGGGTTGGCCCGATGACCATTGCTTGCCTTCTTAGGAATACGGCGCTCGCCGCTTGCGCCCGGCGGGGCTGGCCTGTGCCTGCTGGCTTGTGAGCCAGTCTTTCCGTTCGCCTGAAACGCCCTTGTTCCGCGCGCTTTGGGACCGGCAGTCAGGGATTTGCGGTTTATGCGGTAAGCCTATGCCGCGCAGCCGCGCCAACGTCGCCCACGCCAGGCTCTGGAAGAAACACCGCCCGAGCTATGACCACATCGTCCCGCGTTCGAAAGGCGGTCGCGACGCGCCAGAGAATTTGCAGCTTGCGCATTACGCCTGCAATTTGAGGAAAGGGTCTGAACTCAGTCCGCGCGGCGGGTCAAAACGAAGAGCGCCCCAGCGCTGAGGAGGAACGCGACGACACCGAGCGCCAAAGGTTGGCTCCAGGATAGTGCAAGGCTGACCGCGCCTGCGAGCGCCATACCCCCCAATGCTGCGACCTTGCCGGAGCG
>JBCBWQ010000238.1:0-3945 GCA_039817025.1 Pseudomonadota bacterium
GCCGCGATGCCAGCTGAACAGGGCGCCACCCGATGGTCAGCGCCGGGCCGCGGCGTTTCCACCCTTCTCACAGACGATCACCGCCTGCCCTTTGGCGATGGCTTGTTTGACCGCGTCATCGTCCTGCACGGGCTCGAAGAAACCCTCTCAGCCAAGACAATGCTCCGCGAAATCTGGCGGATCATGGCTCCAGAAGGCCGGCTTGTACTGGCTGCTGCCAATCGGCGAGGCCTGTGGGCGCGCGCTGAGTCGACGCCCTTCGGCCATGGCCGTCCCTGGACCCGGAGACAGCTCACAAAGCTCCTCGCCGAACTGTTCCAGGTTACAGCCAGTACCCATGCCGTCCACATGCCGCCCATCCCGTGGCCGGTCATTTTTCGCGCGGCGGATGCGTGGGAGCGAGCAGGAGAAGTCCTGTCGCCCGGATTCGGCGGGGTTGTTTTGGTCGAAGCGGTAAAACGCCAGTATATTCAGTCCAGAGGTTCAGCCGCTGCACCGACGCTGGGAGCCATCAGAGCGCACAAGGGCGCAGCGGCACTGCCCATTAATCAGGCACCGAAATCTGGTCGTGGGCCCGACTCCGCTGGCTGATTGACGACTCAGGGGCCGAACGCATTACTGGCCGAAATAGCAAGGGTGCTGAAATGAAACTAGTAACCGCAATCTTCAAACCGAGCCGTCTCGACGCGGTGATCGACGCCGTAGCCGATGTGAGCCCATCCGGCCTGACGGTTTCCGAAGTCCGCGGCTATGGCCGCCAGCAAGGCAAGACCGAGGTCTATCGCGGCGCTGAATACGAAGTTCGCCTGCTCCCTAAGGTGAAGGTCGAAATCGCCTGCGCCGACGGAGAAGCCGAGCGCGTGGCTGAAGCCATCATGGGCGCTGCCAATACAGGCACCATCGGTGACGGCAAGATCTTCATCCGTGCGCTGGATACCGTCATCCGCATTCGGACCGGCGAGCGCGACGAGAAAGCCATCTCAGGCTAGTCGCCACCAAGGTCCTCAAACCTTGCTTCTTCGGCCCGGTGTTCGATCTGAAGGTTGAACAGCGTGGCCTTGAAGACGGGCAGAAGCGCGAGGCACATACCGATAGCGATGGCGCTGATGGCAATATAGCCCAGCGCCATGAGCCCTATGGGCAGAGTGAGCATCGGCAGCACAAAGTAAAACGGTGCAAGCACGATCAGCGCCAGAAACCCGACGAAGAACGCCGGCCCGTCGGCTGTATCGGCTACGGAAAAATCCTGCCCGCACACCGAACACACCGGCGCGAACTTCAAATACCCATCGAAGAGGTTCCCTTTGCCGCAGCGCCCACACTTTCGGCGCAGTCCGGCAAGGATTGGAGACGGTTTGGTCATGCGGCAATCCTCCACGCTGACCCCTAGCGCGATCAGCTCAGTTGGGCGACGCGGCGCTTAGGCGCGGCGCAGGTGGAAGACAGCATCCTCAGCCGTGAGGTTTACAAGCCCTAGCGTATCGGGCCGAAACACCCCCACCCGCTCGCCAGAAACAGGCGCAACCGCCACCAGACTCAATCCGCTTTCCTCTGAAAGGTCGAGCATGTCCGCCGCCGTTGACGGGTGCAGCGCTTCCGCGTCATGCCATCGCTCCTGCCTCGGCTGCGGCATCCGCCCACTCAACAGAAAGCCAATCCGCCGCCGCCAGTGCCCATAGTTCCGGAAGGAAATCACGATGTCCGGCGCAATACGCGAGAGTTCTTGGAGGATCACGGCCGGCCGGCGCATTTCCTGAATCGCCTTGGACAGGATGGCAACGTCGAACCCGTTGTCCGGAAAGATTTCAAGGTCATTTTCCGCATCGCCCTGAATCACCGACAGGCCGCGCATCAGGCATTGCTCAACGCCAGCGCTGCTGACCTCCAGCCCTCGCGCATCGGCCTGCCGCTCCGTCTTCAGCAGGGACAGCAACGTCCCATCCCCGCATCCCACATCGAGCACTTTCGCGCCCTCCGGTACGCGCGCAGCAATCGCTGCATGATCTGGACGGACCCCGCTCACAGACCCGCCGCCTCCGCCGTCGCGTTCAGAAAGCCTGCCAGCGCTGCCTCAAATGCTGGTTCCTCCAGAAAGAACGCATCGTGGCCCTTATCGCTCTCTATCTCGATATGGCTGACCTCCGCCCCTGCTGCTGCCAGCGCCTTTGTGATGACGCGGCCTTCCTCAGGCGGATAGTGCCAATCGGACGAGAAGGAAAACAGGCAGAACCGCGTCGCCGCGCCAGTGAACGCATCCGACAATCGCCCCCCATGGGCGGCAGCAAGATCGAAGTAGTCCATCGCCCGCGTTATGTAGAGATACGCATTGGCGTCGAAACGCTCGACGAAGCTCGCGCCCTGGTGGCGCATATAGCTCTCGACCTGAAAGTCTGTGTCGAAGCTGAAACTCGTCTCGTCCCGGTCTTGCAGACCCCGATCAAACCGGCGCTTCAGCCCAGCCTCGGACACGTAGGTGATGTGCGCCGCCATACGCGCAACCGCAAGCCCGCGATCCGGGCGCACACCCTCGGCAATATAATTTCCGTTGCGCCAGTTCGGATCGGCCATCACTGCCTGCCGCCCGACCTGGTAGAACGCAATGTTTTGCGCCGAGTGCCGCGCCGCCGTCGCAATCGGAATCGCGGAAACGACGCGCTCGGGCGCTTGTACGCACCATTCCAGTGCCTGCATCCCGCCCATCGATCCGCCGATGACGTTGAAGAGCTTCTCGATGCCCATCGCATCCACGAACGCACGCTGCGCGCGGACCATGTCTCCAATGGTGATCACCGGAAACCGGGTCGCATAGGGCTGGCCATCGGGTGCCTGCGACGCCGGCCCCGTCGACCCCATACAACCGCCCAGCACGTTTGTTGCGATAATCTGGAACCGACTCGTATCCAGCGGAAGGCCCGGGCCGATCAGTCGGGGCCACCAAGCGGGCCGCCCGGTCACCGTATTCGCGCCGCCCGCATACTGGTCCCCCGTCAGCGCGTGACACGCGAGGATGACGTTCGATTTGTCCGCGTTCGCCTCTCCATAGGTCTCAAACGCGATCTCAACGCCTTCGAGCGTTTCGCCGCAGTCCAGCTGGAGGGGCTCGGGCAGCGTCAAACGCTGGACAGCGTCTAGGGAAAGGGGCTCTGCGGCGCTCATGGCGGCGTGTTGTAAGGCGTTTCGGGCGCAAGTCGATGCACAAGGCGCGGCGCGGCGTACTCTTGACGCAGGCGGTCCCATTCCGCAGGTGCTGGGCATAGCCTTGATGGAGACGACCATGGCCGGGCCGAGCCCTCTGCCGCAGATCCTTGATATCGTGCCCTACAAAGGCGGCACGCCCATGGAGGGCGGTTGGAAACTGTCCTCAAACGAAAACCCGCTCGGCTGCTCGCCCCTGGCCCGTGAAGCCATGGTTGAAGCGGCCCAGAACCTCGCCACTTACCCCGATGGCGGCGCGACAGCCCTGCGCGAGGCCATCGCGAGGAAGTATGGGTTGGACGCAAATCGCCTTGTCTGCGGCGCAGGGTCTGACGAGATTTTCCAGCTCCTCGCCCGCGCCTATCTCGGCAAAGGCGATGAAATCATCCAGACCGAGCACGCCTTCCTCGTCTATCGCCTTGTCGCCCAGCAGTCTGGCGCAACGGTCATCGACGCGCCCGAGACAAATCTCACCGCAGACATCGACGCCATGCTCGAACGCGTCACCGAGCGCACAAAGATCGTCTTCCTCGCAAACCCGAACAATCCAACCGGGTCCTACGTTCCTTTCGATGAAGTCAAACGCCTGCACGCAAACCTGCCGGATCATGTCCTCCTGGTCCTTGACGGTGCCTATGCAGAATACGTCCGCCGCAATGACTACGCCTCTGGCATTGAACTCGCCGGCGAAGCACCGAACGTCCTGGTTACGCGAACATTCTCCAAGGTCCACGGGCTTGCCGCCCTGCG
>JBCBWQ010000239.1:0-3903 GCA_039817025.1 Pseudomonadota bacterium
TCATTCTTCGGCATCGCGGCTGCTGCGGGCGTCGTCATCAATGACAACCTTGTACTGATCGACTTCGTGAACCGCAGACGAGAGGAAGGTTACGGTGCGGTGCAATCCCTCGTGGACGCCGGAGTGTCCAGATTCCGCCCTGTGTTGCTGACCTCAGTTACCACCTTTGTCGGCGTACTGCCGCTGATTGCCGAGCGCTCGGTTCAGGCGCAGTTCCTGAAGCCCATGGTGATTTCGCTCGGTTCGGCTGTTGCCTTTGCAATCCTGATTTCGCTCTTCATGGTCCCTGCCCTTTATGCAGTCGGCGTGGAGATCGGACGCTTCTTCGCATGGACGTGGTCTGGCAAACCGTACAAGCGGATTGGTGAATCCTATGACGGAGAAGTCACCCTCGATGAAGAAGCCCTGACGGGCACGAGCCAGGATGGCGGGGTTGGCGGATTGCAGCCAGCCGAATAGCCTCGGGCCAAACAAGATTACGGGCCGGGATCACGCATCCCGGCCATTCACCATAGACAGGAGACTTCCATGATCCGTCCCAAATTGAAGTCATGGCTCACAGCAACGGTTGCCGTCTGCGCGCTCGGTGCGTGCGGCGGCGAAGCAACCGACACGCCTGCAGATGCTCCCGCAACGACACAAACCCAGTCCGCCGAACGCGAGATCGTCACCACAACGCCTGATGTCTGGGGCGACTTTGGTCTTAACCTCGAGACGATGGACGATGGCGTCCACCCTGGAGATAATTTCTATCGCTTCATGAACGGCTCATGGCTCGACACATTCGAGATGCCGGCAGACCGCTCCCGCTATGGCTCCTTCTCGCTGTTGGCCGAAAAGTCCGAGCAGCGCGTCCGCCATATTATTGAGGACCTCGCAAAAGCAGCGCCGGACCCAGCAACCCTGGAAGGCAAGGTCGCCGCCTTCTTCAATGCTTTCATGGATACCGACGCGATCAATGCAGCAGGCCTCGCGCCCGCACAGCCTTATCTCGATCGCATTGCCGCGATCGAAACCCGCGACGATCTCGCCGACGTGTTTGCTGCGAATGGATTTGCTGCACCGGTCGGTGGCTGGGTCGACATCGATTCCAAGAATACTGACAGTTACATTTTCTATTTCACCCAGGCGGGCCTCGGCATCGGCGACCGGGACTACTATCTGAAAGACGACGAGAAGAACCTCGACATTCGCGAAGCCTATCGCGCCTATGTCGAATTCCTTCTCAGCGAAGCGGGCTATGAAGACGCAGCCGCTGCGGCCGATCAGGTGCTTGCACTCGAAACCGAAATTGCCGAGGTCCATTGGGACCGAACCGTTGGTCGCAACCGGGACCTCACCTACAACAAGCTGAGCCGGGACGAGCTGAGCGCGCTTTCGGGCGACTTTCCGACAGTCCGCCTGCTCGATGGCCTGGGCCTTGGCCAGCAAGAGAGCTTCATTGTTCGACAGGTCACGCCCACTGGCGAGGAAATCGCCGAACAGGGCCTCAATGATGAGCAGGTCGAGAAGATTTCCGGAGGCGGTATCGCTGGTCTTATGCAAATTGCTGCTGCCCATGATCTGGACGCCTGGAAGGCCTATCTGACGGCGCATTTCCTATCCGACCACGCCTCGGTCCTTCCGTCTGCAATTGACGACGCATCGTTTGACTTCTTCGGAAAGACGCTACAAGGCCGGGAAGAGCAGCGCGAGCGCTGGAAACGCGGGGTCTCCGCAGTCGAAGGAGCACTCGGCGAAGCGGTCGGCAAGGTCTATGCGGATCGCTATTTCCCCACCGAGAACAAAGCGGCCATGGACGAGCTCGTCGCAAATTTGCGCAAGGCAATGGCAGCAAATCTCGATGATATCGAGTGGATGTCCGAAGACACCAAAGTCGAAGCCCGCGACAAACTTTCGAAATTCACGCCGAAGATTGGCTACACGGAAAAATTCGAGACCTATGACAGCCTCACCGTCGCAGACAGCGCCCTGGGCAATGCCTTGGCCGCGTCGGACTGGGCTTACAAGGACATGATCGCTGACCTCGGACAGGAGATCGACAAGACCGAATGGTTCATGCTGCCTCAAACGGTGAACGCCTATTACAGCCCGAACCGGAATGAGATCGTTTTCCCAGCTGCGATCCTGCAGCCGCCTTTCTTCAATCTTGCCGCCGACCCGGCCATTAATTACGGGGCCATCGGCGGTGTAATTGGCCATGAAATCGGGCACGGCTTTGATGACCAGGGCTCACGATCCGACGGCGACGGCACTTTGCGCAACTGGTGGACTGCGGAGGATCGTGCGAATTTCGAGGCGCTGACTGGGGCACTGGTCGCCCAGTACAACAGCTTCTGCCCGCTTGATGACGGCGACACCTGCGTCAACGGTCAGCTCGGCCTCGGTGAAAACATCGGCGACCTCGGCGGCCTGTCGATGTCATACCGCGCCTATAAGGTCAGCCTCGACACAAATGGTGATGGCACCATAAGCGCCGATGAAGAAGCGCCAGTCCTTGCGGGATTGACTGGAGACCAGAGGTTCTTTCTCGCCTGGGCACAGGTTTGGCGGAATATGTACCGTGAAGAATCGCTGCGGCAGCAATTGATCCGCGGACCGCACTCTCCGCCCCGCTACCGGGTGAATGGCATCGTGCGTAACTTCGACGAATGGTATGAAGCGTTTGGCGTGGATGAGAGCCATGAACTCTACCTGCCGCCAGAGGAACGCATCCGGATCTGGTAGTTTCAAAGTCAAGCCGGCAAGCGCTGCGATTCCCTGATCGCGGCGCTTGTTTTTGCACCCTCGTTTTGATTGCCTACGGAGCTTCAAAACAGGATGGGGGGCCAGAATGGCGATCGCGAAAATAGAAGCCTATCTGGAGACGACCGAAGGCCCCATGGCCCCAGTCGCACGCTCGCTTGTTGACCTGATAGATCATCGATGGCCAGAGCTGCATCCACACATTGCGTGGGGGTTTCCGAGTTGGAAGGGAACTGAGCGGATCATCTCGGTTATCGCGCACGCAAAGCATTGCAATGTGCAGCTCTTCCATGGAGCCAAACTTGCCAATGATTATCCCGACCGGATCGAAGGCACCGGCAAAGCCTTGCGACACGTGAAGGTCCGCAGCGTCGATGATATTGATGAGACGCTGATCGACATACTGAAACACGCAATCGAGCTGGACCGAACCGAACCGGAAGCCGTGCGTTAAACCTCGTCAGCGATGACGTCCGGTCTAGGTATGGGTCCATGAGAGACTTTACGATTGCACTTTCCTTGGGCTTGCTGGCGGCCTGTTCGGCCGCTTCAAGCGATACGGTTTCGGCACAGAACATACAGACCACTGAGGAGCGCACCATGGCAGATGCCCATGCGATTTCGTTCGATACGATCACAGGCGATCCGCTTGCGTTGTCCGACTTCACAGGCAAAGCCGTGCTTGTCGTGAACACAGCATCGCGATGCGGATACACACCGCAATACGCTGGGCTGCAGGAACTCTACGAGACGTTTGAGCCGCAGGGACTTGTCGTCCTCGGCGCACCGTCGAATGATTTCGGCGGGCAGGAACCGGGGACAGAAGCGGACGTGAAGGAATTCTGCGAAATCAATTACGGGGTGACGTTCCCGCTGACGTCAAAAGTGTCTGCAGCGGGCGCAAACGTGCATCCTTTCTGGCAGGCAGCCGTCAGCGCCCTCGGCGAGCAGGCACAGCCGAAGTGGAACTTCCACAAAGTCCTGGTGGGCCCCGATGGAACGTTTCTGAAAGCCTATCCGTCAGCGGTCAAACCCGCAGACGCAGAACTGGTTGCGGACATCGAAGCCGCGCTTGCTGGCTAGGAACTGTCGAAGCGTTGTATCGCTGAGCAGGTGGAGAGCCTGCACGTTCTGCGCGCCGGATCGATAACAGGCTCG
>JBCBWQ010000023.1:0-19756 GCA_039817025.1 Pseudomonadota bacterium
CGATCTATGCGCACCTTGTCTCGTTGCTGAACTGGTCGCGGATCATCCAGCGGGCCATGCGAGCCAATCAGGCCGCTCAGGCAGCGGGTACGGCCTAACGCCGGCTCCAAACCGACTTGGAAAGGCGGTCCCGGGCGGGCCGCCTTTTTCATTTGGTGCGCCACATCACGGCTCCTCACGATCTGGCGAGGGCCTTTGCAATTCGCCCAGACCCCCAATATGCGAAGGGTCGGTCCCGGGGTTTTGAGATGACGCGATTTGTTATTGCGCTGTTTGCAGCGCTTCTGCCTTTCACGACGGCCTTCGCGCAGGATGAACGGCGCGCCGAGGTGACGCTTGTGTCCGAGCGTGCGCAGGCTGTTGCGGGCGAGACCTTCTACCTCGCGCTTGATATGACAATGGATGACGGCTGGCACGTGTACTGGCGCAATGCCGGGGATGCGGGCCTGCCGCCGGAGATTATCTGGAACGAGACACCCCTTGCGACGCCGGGCGCGTTCGTTTGGCCCATTCCGCATGAACTCCCCGTCGTTCCCGGCGAGATCATGGATTATGGCTATGACGGGCGGCTGGTCCTTCCGTTTCCGGTAACCGTGCCGGCCGACGCGTCGGGTGAGCTGACCTTTGATGGCCTTGCGGACTACCTGATCTGCAAGGATATCTGCATTCCCGAAGCGGCGGACATTACGCTCACGGTACAAGTCGGGACCGAACAGATTCCAGATGTGATTGCGGGCGAGGCGATTGCCGACGCACTGTCAAAAACGCCGGAGACGCTTGAAGGGCAGGCGCGCATTGATCGGTCGGGTTCGCCGTGGCGGCTTAGCATTGCCAGGGATGCTGGCGGATTTGGTGCGGTGTCGTATGCGCGGTTCTTCCCGTTTGAGCATGAGATCGTTCACGCTGCGGACCAGCCGGTCAGCCTTGGGCCCAACGGATTGACGCTATCGCTCACGCCGGATGATGAGGATGCGACTGCGCCGCTTGAGGGCGTGCTGGTGGTTGAGCGCGATGGCAAGCAGACCGGGCACACGATCGCGGCGGCGCCCGGCGCGGTGCTTGACAGCACCTCGGGCGAGCCGCTCGGCGTGCAGGCGGGCGGGGCACCGATCAATCTGCTTGCAATCCTCGGACTGGCGTTCATCGGCGGGCTCATTTTGAACCTTATGCCGTGCGTGCTGCCGGTTCTGTCGATCAAGGCGCTGGGCATGGTCCATGCCGCGACCAGCGGCGAGGACCGTGCCGTGAGGGCGCATGGGATCTGGTACACAGCCGGTGTGCTGGTCTCTTTCCTTGCGATTGCTGCGGCCTTCCTCGGCGTGCGGGCGGCGACGGGAACCGCCAATCTCGGTTTCCAGCTCCAGGAACCGGCCATGGTGATCGGGCTGATCCTGATCGTGTTTCTGATCGGCCTCTGGCTTCTGGGCATGTTTGAGCTGGGCGCGTCTGTGCAGAATGTCGGGTCGGGACTCGCCGCCAAACAAGGGTCCACGGGCGCGTTCTTTACGGGTGTGCTGGCTGCGGTGGTGGGCGCGCCCTGTGTTGGGCCGTTCCTCGGCGTGGCGCTTGGCGCTGTGATTACGCAGCCTGCGGGGACTGTGTTTACGGTGTTCCTTGCCATGGGGCTGGGCCTTGCTGCGCCATTCCTCGCGCTCAGTTTTGCGCCGGGCCTGCAACGCCTTCTACCCAAGCCTGGCGCATGGATGGAGACGCTCAAGCAATTCTTCGCGTTTCCCATGTTCCTGACGGCGGCGTGGCTGCTGGCGGTGTTGGGCGCGCTGACAGATTATTCGACCGTAGGCTGGACCGTGGCCGGTGGGGCGGCGCTGGCTTTCGGGCTCTGGCTGATGCGCAACCTGCCATCGGGCGGTCTGCGCCGGATCGTGCAGGGCGTGGCCGTTGCGGCGCTGGTTTTCGGCGCGGCCGGGCCGATCTGGCGGGTGCTCGCGCCTGAGCCTGTGCCGGCTTACGCCAATCTCATCACGGGCGATTGGAGCCCCGAAGTCGTGCAGGATCATGTGGCGGAAGGACGCGGCGTCTTCGTCGATTTCACCGCGGTTTGGTGCGCGACCTGTCAGGTCAACAAGCGCACAACCCTGGAAACAGATGCCGTGAAGCAGGCGTTTGCTGAGACCGAGACCGTGTTCCTGACCGCTGATTTCACGCGGAAAGATCCCGTTATCGCCGAGGCGCTCAAACGCCACCAAAGGCCGGGCGTACCGATGTATCTTTATTACGCGCCGGGAGAGGCCGAGCCGCAGGTGCTGCCGGAAGTGCTGAGCCAGGGTCTGGTGGTTGACCTTGTTTCTGGCGGCTGAGTTCTATTTTCTCTACGTGTGCAAAACAGGAGTCCGACATGCTCAATCGCCGCCCGATTAGCCTGACCGCTGGCATGGTCGCCGCCGCCGCTCTTACCGCTGGCGCGCTTATCTCTTCATCCGCACACGCCGAAGCCGCAATTGGCGAAGCTGCCCCCGCTTTTACGGGCCTGACATCGTCGGGCGAAACGATCTCGCTTGACGACTTTGCCGGTAAGACCGTGGTGCTGGAATGGACCAATGATGGCTGCCCGTTCGTGAAGAAACACTATGCCGAACCGCCCGAGAACATGCAGGGTATGCAGCGTGATACGGCAGAAGACGAGATTGTGTGGATCTCCGTGATCTCCTCTGCGCCGGGCAAGCAGGGCTATGCAGATGCAGAGCGCGCCAATGAGCTGACCACCAGCCGCGGCGCGGCTCCGGCTTATGTCATCCTCGATCCGGAAGGCGAAATGGGCCGCGCCTATGATGCCAAGACCACGCCGCACATGTACGTCATCGATGGCGACGGCATGCTGCAGTATCAAGGCGCGATCGATTCCATCAGCTCCGCCCGTGTCGGCGATATCGAGAAGGCAGACAATTATGTCACGGCAGCGCTGGACGATATGGCCGCTGGTCAGCCTGTTCAGACCGCTTCGACCAAGGCCTATGGGTGCTCGGTCAAATACTAGACCGGGCCGTTCCCGCGCTTCACATGGGGCGAGGCTTCGGCTAACCCGGCGCGGATGACAGACGCTAAATCTTCGAGCCGCCCCGAGGCGCGTAAACCGCGTGGATTCCCCGATGTCCGCGCGGACGCGCTGTTGCGCCGGGCAAACATGATTGAAACCGTGACGGGCGTGTATCGGCGCTGGGGATTTGAGGCGCTGGAAACCGGCGCGTTTGAGTATGCGGACAGCCTTGGAAAGTTTCTGCCCGATGATGACCGGCCGAACGCGGGTGTGTTTGCCCTCCTCGATGATGACGAACAGTGGCTGTCGCTCCGATACGACCTGACCGCGCCGCTAGCGCGCTTCGCCGCGGAAAACTGGCAAACCCTGCCAAAGCCCTTCCGCCGATATGCAGCGGGGCCGGTTTGGCGCAATGAAAAGCCAGGTCCTGGGCGGTTTCGCGAGTTTTACCAGTGCGATGCCGATACGGTCGGCGCGCCGGGGCTGCATGCGGATGCCGAAATGGTTGCCATGGCTGCAGAGGCGTTGCGGGCGCTGGGGCTGGGCGATGGCGAGTTTGTTGTCCGCGTGAATACGAGACGATTGCTGAACGGTGTCCTCGAAGGCGTGCAGGCCAATGATGAGGCGGGGCGGCTCGCCGTCTTGCGCGCCCTCGACAAGCTCGACCGGCTTGGGCCTGAGGGCGTTGCGGACCTGCTTGGCAAGGGCCGCATGGATGAGTCGGGCGACTTCACCAAAGGTGCTGGTCTCGACGTGGCGCGCGTGGACGCTGTGCTGGCGTTCGCAACGGCGGGCAAGGCGACGCGGGGGGAGACGCTCGAGGCGCTCGGCTCGGCAGTTGGTGGAACCGAGGCGGGCAAGGCTGGGCTGGCCGAACTGGACGCCATTGCGCGGGCGCTCGAAGCGCTTGGCGCGCCAGAGGGCGATGTGACGCTTGATCCGTCCGTGGTGCGCGGCCTCGAATACTATACCGGACCAGTTTATGAGGCCGAGTTCCTGAAAGCCACGGTCGATGAGAAAGGGCAACCGGTTCAGATCGGCTCCATTGGCGGCGGCGGGCGTTATGATGATCTTGTTGCCCGCTTCACCGGACAGTCGGTTCCGGCGGCCGGCGTGTCCATCGGGATCAGCCGCCTGTCGACGGCGCTGGCCTTGTCAGAGGGTACGGCGGCCCTGGATGGGCCGGTTGTCGTTCTCAGCCTCGATCGTGACAATCCTGGCGAGGCGCTGAAACTGGCGGCGGAGCTGCGCGCGGCAGGCCTTCGCGCAGAGCCGTATATGGGCGGGTCAGGCATGCGCCCGCAGATGAAATATGCCGACCGGCGCGGCGCGCCTGCGGTTGTCATGGTCGGTGAGGATGAACTGGCCAAGGGCGTCGTGACCATCAAGGACCTCAAGGTGGGTGCGGCTGAAGCGGCGGCGATCGAGTCCAACGAAGCGTATCGCGCAGCTCGGCCGGGCCAGTTCGAGGCACCGCGGGCCGAGCTTGTCGCGCGTCTTCGCGAAATCGTTGAGGCCGACCAATGAGCCCAGCTGATGATCTGTTTGTATCGCTTGGCGGTCATCTGGTTGATCCGCCTGCGATCCTGCCCGCATCGATCCCGCTGGAGCTGTCGGGCGAAGCCGTGCGAGCGCGCCTGTGTGTCTTCACCGGGGTGGATGGCAACGAAATGGCGCTGCGGCCAGATCTGACGTTGCCCGTCGCGCAGGAAGAAGCAGCAGCGCGCGCGAGTGGTCTGAAAGGCGAGCGGGTTCGCCGCTATGCCGCGCGGGCGTGGCGCCTGCCGACGGATCCTGCGCATCCGGTAGAGTTCACCCAAGTCGGGTTCGAGCGGTTCGGCGCGCCGGCAACGCCTGCCGTGGACGCAGCCGCATTTGCCGCGGTCTCGGATGCATCTGCGCGGGCAGGGGCGAAGGAGGCAACGACCTGGATTGGCGACCTTTCGGTGTTTCCGGCTTTCGTGGACGCGCTGGGGCTGACGCCGAATGCGGCCGATGGCCTGAAACGCGCGTTCCGTCAGGCCCGCGATGTTCGGGTTGCCTTGGAGGCGGGCACGAGCGAGCCAGCTGGGTTTGCGGCGCAGCTGCGCGGTGCCGGTGCCCGTGAAGCGCGCGCCATGGTTGAAGACGTCATGGCTTTGTCAGGGGTGCGCATGGCTGGCGCGCGTAGCCTGGATGAGATCGTCGAACGCCTCGTGGCGAAAGCGGCAGACGCAGAAGGCGGCGGTGTACCGGACGCCGCGCGGGCTGTGCTCAAAGACGTCTTGAATGTGGAAACCGCGCCAGATGCCGTGGCGGATGCATTGGCGCGGATTGCCAACAAGGCCGGCTTGCCCGCCCTTGAGCCGCTGATCGATGAGCTGGCCGTTCGGTTCGATGCCATTGGCAAGACAGCGCCGCATTTCCTCAGCAGCGCCCGGTTCGGAACGCCGTTTGGGCGGCGGTTCAACTATTATGATGGCTTCGTCTTTGAACTCTTTGCCGAAGGCGCACCCAAGACTGCGCCCTTTGCGGCGGGCGGGCGGTATGACCGCTTGATCGCCGATCTCAGTGAGGGCGCGGCCAGCGCAACGGCGATTGGCGGCGTTGTCCGGCCTGACCGGATCGCAGGGGGCAGAGCATGACCCGGATGACGCTTGCGATCCCGTCCAAGGGGCGGCTCAAGGACAATGCAGAGGCCTGGCTTGCCGGGTGCGGTCTGAAGCTGCGCCAGGTTGGCGGCGCGCGAGGATACCAGGCGGAAATCGAAGGCCTTGATGCCGATGTAATGCTGCTGTCGGCGCGTGAGATTGCGACGGGGCTGATCGACGGGACGCTGCACCTTGGCGTCACCGGGCAGGACCTTCTGCATGATCTGAGCCCGGCGATTCGTGATGCCTATTCGAACGCCGGTTACACAGGCGAAGGCCAGGCCGATGCGAGCGTCGTCAAGACGCTGGGCTTTGGCGGCGCGGATGTCGTGGTGGCTGTGCCCAAGGCGTGGCTGGACGTCTCGACCATGGCGGACCTGGAGGCTGCAGCGGCGATCTATCACCAGAGGCGCGGGCGGCGCTTGCGCGTCGCGACCAAGTATTTGGCGCTCACCCGGGCGTACTTTGCGCGCCATGCGGTTGGTGCATACCGAATCGTTGAAAGCGCAGGCGCGACTGAAGCTGCGCCGGCTGCGGGAACGGCGGATGCGATCGTCGACATCACGTCCACAGGCGCGACATTGGAGGCCAATGGACTGAAGGTTCTCGATGACGGGGTGATCCTGCGCAGCCAGGCTGCTCTGGCCGGATCATTGAAGGCGGACTGGAGCGCGCAGGCGCGAGATGCATTCTCCGCACTCGTGGCGGCATCGGAAGCGCGGGACGCTGCGGGGCGGCGGCAGCTTATCTCGGCGGCGAAACCCGTTCCGGATTCTGAGCTTGCGGCCTTGTCATTGACCCGGATGTCTGACCGGCAGGCCGTATGCGACCGGCGTCTGGCGCGGGAGGCGGCCCGCACACTCGCGAAGAACGGGTATGGCCCCACGGCCATACACAGCCTTGAGTTTATTTTTGAGGGTGACAGCGATGTCGCTGCAAATTTTTTCGCTCAGATATAAGACAGTTTGTTGACTTCTCTCGCAACTTTACGTCAAAAAGAGTTTGCAAGTTTCTGGGAGGAAACGCTGCAGTCGTGGAAAAAGCGTGGCCGATGGCTGCGCTTTTTCTTTGTTTGCGGCAAGCTTTGCCCCAAATGCCAAAAACGCTGTGTCTCAAGGGGGAGCACCAGGACGGCCGCAACAGCGGCTCGGAGGTGAGGTGGGGGGCGTTGAGGGAACGCTGCCGCGACCGATCTGGCTTGATGATTATCAATATAGATTTATCGTTTTTCGTCAATAACGAAATTCGCTTTCCCGAATGAACTTTCGGTAATTGTCATCGGCCCATGGCGCGGTGTTGACTTGCGCTGCGGCCTTGGCCAACCGTCGGCGTTTCCCTTTAACGCTCACCTTGGAGCTTTCCATGAGCAATCCCCGCGAACACATCATGCCCGTCTATGCCCCGCCGGAAGACGTGTTTGTGCGAGGCGAGGGCTTGCGTCTGTATACCGAAGACGGTGACGCTTATCTCGACTTCATCGCGGGCATTGCCGTGACAGCGCTTGGCCACAGCCATCCGGCGCTCGTGGAGGCCCTGAAAACACAAGCCGAGAAGCTTTGGCACACGTCCAATATGTTTCGGGTTCCGGCTGCTGAAGAGCTGTCGAGAAAGATCTGTGACCGGACATTTGCCGACCGGGTGTTTTTTACCAACTCCGGTACTGAGGCCGTCGAAGCCGCGCTCAAGACGGCGCGCAAATACCACTGGTCCAAGGGCGATGCGGATCGCGTTGAGATCCTGACATTTACCGGCGCATTCCACGGTCGCTCGCTGGGCGCAATCCATGCGGGAGGCAATCCGAAGTATCTCGAAGGGTTTGGACCGGCGCTGCCCGGCTTCACGCAGATCGAGTGGGGCGACCATGATGCGCTGGATGCAGCCGTCACTGAGAAGACAGCCGCCGTGTTCGTTGAGCCTGTTCAGGGCGAGGGCGGCGTGCGCGCCATGCCGGAAGCCTGCCTGACGGGTCTGCGCAAGCTGTGTGACGAGCGCGGCGCACTTCTGATTTACGACGAGGTGCAGTGCGGTATGGGGCGGACGGGCAAGCTGTTTGCCCATGAATGGGCCCCCGATGCGGAGCCGGATATCATGTGCGTTGCAAAAGGCGTGGGCGGCGGGTTTCCGTTTGGCGCCTGCCTGACCAGCGAAGAGACCGGCGTGGTGATGCAGCCGGGCTCCCATGGCTCGACCTATGGCGGCAACCCGCTGGCCATGGCTGTGGGGACTGTGGTTTGGGACATCCTGTCCGATGACGACTTCCTTGCTGAGGTCCGCCGCGTGTCCGGAACGGTGGCTCAGGGCTTGAAGTCCCTGGCGGACAGCCATCCCGACAAGGTGGACGGCGTGACCGGTAAGGGCCTGTTGACGGGCCTGAAACTGAAAGGTGCGCCGAAGCCCGTTCAGGGCATGTGCAGGGACAACAAGTTGCTGGTGGGCGTCGCCGGAAACAACGTGCTGCGGCTTGCACCGCCGCTGGTCCTGACGGACGCTGATGTCCGCGAGGCCGTCGGCATTATCGATGAGGCTCTGTCCAGCTGGACGCCTGACGCCTGACCGCTTTCACCCTTGCGTCCGGGGAGACGCCGATGAGACATTTTCTAGACCTGTGGCCAGTTGAGGCTTCGGAGCTGCGCGCCATTCTGGATGAAGCCAAGCGCATGAAGGCGGCGCGTCGGGGCAAGCCCAAGGGGGCGCTGGACGATGATGCGTCTCTCGGCGGCCATGTGCTGGCGATGATCTTTGAGAAATCATCGACCCGCACGCGGTTCTCATTCGATGTCGGCATGCGCCAGCTTGGCGGAACGACCATTGTAGCCTCCGCCGGCGACATGCAGCTTGGCCGGGGCGAGACACTGGAGGATACGGCCAAGGTGCTCTCGCGCATGGTCGATGCGGTGATGATCCGCGCAAATGATCACAGCGATGTGGAGGACTTTGCTGCTGCCTCAAGCGTGCCGGTGATCAATGGGCTGACCGATCGCTCACATCCCTGCCAGATCATGGCGGACTTGCAGACGCTGGAAGAGTACGGACTGGACCTGCGCGGGGCCAGGCTCGCCTGGGTCGGGGACGGGAACAATGTCTGCTCCAGCTTTATCCACGCCGCGCCGAAATTCGGCTTCAGCCTCGCCATTGGCACGCCGGCACGCTTTGCGCCGGATGAAGATGACGTCGAGATCGCCCGTGGTGCCCAGGGCCGGATCGATGTTTACGAAACCGCGGAAGAAGCCGTCGCCGGCGCCGATGTCGTGATCGCCGACACCTTTGTGTCCATGGGCGATACCGATGCTGATGAACGCCTTGCGGCGCTCGACCCCTATGCCGTCACTCAAGATTTGATGGGGCTGGCGAATGGCGGCGCAACATTCCTGCACTGCCTGCCGGCGCACAGGGGTGAAGAGGTGGATGCCGAGGTGATCGACGGTCCGCAATCGCTCGTGTTCGACGAGGCGGAAAATCGCATTCACGCCCAGAAGGCGATCATCCGCTGGTGCCTGGAACGGTAGTTATCCGCGCTCGATCAGCGTGCCGATCATGCCCCACACGATCAGGTAGACGAAGAACACAAATCCGTTGAACAGCGAGATGCCGGCGCCCGGCCGGGTGTCGTCAGCGAGCATCATGCCGATCTGCTCAATTGTCGCTCCGGAAAAATAGTAGGCCCCGAATCCAACCAGCAGTCCGCATGCGAAGGCAACGGCGCGCAGGAACAATCCAGACCTTTGGGCGATCAGAACCCAGGATTGGAAGCCCGACACAAAGAGCGACAGGACGGCAACAAAGCCGAGCTTGGCCTCTGGCGGCACGGCATCAAGAAAGTGCAGGGGCTGGAACAGGAGGAAACAGGCAAGGCCATGCGCAAACAGCGTGAGCAGAAACACGTCGATGTTGCGCCCGAAGAAAGCGAGGTCACGCCCGGCATTGGCGGACTTTGAAGGCGGGGCGGCTGGGGCGACGCCTGCGGCCTGTAACTTGTGGTGGACGGTGCGCACCAGCGATTCCCATTCCGCCGTTGTTTCAGCCCAGCGCTTGAACCGGATCGTCTGGAACTCGCCAAAGCCCACGGGCGGGGCGACGTCGCCAATGGCGACCGGGAGCAGGACACCGCGCGCGTTGGCGCGGGAGGCCTCGTCCTTCACGAACGGGCTGCCAACGGAGCGCTCCGACCAGATCACGATGACGCAGGAGGCTGCGGCGATGGTCTGTGCGATTTCTTCGCGAAAATTGTCGCCGCCGATCAGTTCATGGTCCCACCACACCGACAGGCCCTCGGCGGTCAACGCCTCTGCGAGCAATTTGGCTTTTGGCGCGTCCTCACGCGCATACGAAATAAACACGTCGGCCATGGGTCCCTCCCGGCTTGGCAGGAGTATAGGCCCAGAAAGCCGCCCGGGGGAGAGGAAAGTGGCGGCTTCTGTTGCCAGGCGCCGCCGGGCCCCGCCTAGGGGTCTGAGACCCTAGGAGTTAAGAGCGGTAAACCTCGCGCCGCTTACGCAGCGAGGAGTTCACCTTCAGCAAAGTTGTCATTGGCAACTAATGCAAATGAGCTTCTGACGGAGCTCAGCCGGGCAAAGGCATCGTCTTTACACGTCCGTCGACACTGGTTCGGCCCCCTCCATCCGCCCAATGACCGGAGATGTTGGTGGAGCCGCCGGGTACCGCCCCCGGGTCCGATCCGCTTATTACACGCGCGTTTATCGCCATAGTTCCGAAGAACATCACTAATATAAGCGCTATGGCCGGGGTGTGGAAGACGTTGAAGGGTTAATGCACAGCTTGCCGTGGTAACGGGGCTTGCACGCACGGCCTGATCGGCGATGCTGCGGCGCGACAAGACAAAAACGAATCAGAGGCAGAACGCTGATGCGCGGTTATCTCGATCTTCTTCAGGACATCCTCGACAACGGAACCGTGCGCGGCGACCGGACGGGCACGGGTGTGCGGTCAGTCTTCGGCCGGCAATTGCGTTTTGACCTGTCTGAAGGCTTCCCGCTTCTGACAACGAAGAAGCTGCACCTGCGATCCATCATCGTTGAGCTTCTCTGGTTTCTGCGCGGCGAGACGAATGTGAAGTGGCTCAAGGAGCGCGGCGTGTCGATCTGGGATGAATGGGCCGATGCCGATGGCGACCTTGGCCCGGTCTATGGCAAGCAATGGCGCTCATGGGCAGCCCCAGACGGACGGACGATTGACCAGATCCAGTGGGTGCTGGACGAAATTCGCACCAATCCGGACTCGCGCCGCCTGGTGGTGTCTGCGTGGAACCCGGCTGACGTGAACGAGATGGCCCTGCCGCCGTGCCATTGCCTGTTCCAGTTCAACGTCATGGATGGGCGGCTCAACTGCCAGCTCTACCAGCGCTCTGCCGACGTGTTCCTCGGTGTACCGTTCAATATCGCGTCTTATGCGCTGCTGACCATGCTGATGGCGCGGGCGACGGGGCTGGAGGCCGGCGACTTTGTCCACACCTTCGGCGACGCGCACCTCTACTCAAACCATGTCGACCAGGCGCGCGAGCAGCTGAGCCGTAGCCCGCGCCCACGCCCGCGCATGCAGATGAACCCGGACAAGACCGACCTCTTCAGCTGGGACTACGAGGATTTCAAACTCCTCGACTACGATCCCCACCCCCACATCAAGGCCCCCGTCGCGGTCTAGGGCGGAAGCGGGGCTTGCGGCGGTCACACCGCAACACGCTCAGAGACAGCACGTCGCCAGAAATGGACGCACGCCCCTCAGATCAGAGAGGCCGCAATCCTTGCCATTCTAAGAAATTTCACAAATTCGAGCATGAACGCTCGAGCAGATATGGGCATGCTGCGCAGACGAAGACGGCAGACAGGGGACAGTTATGAAGATTGTAGCGAAAGACGCACCGCAAGCCCGCGCTGAGCTCGGCGACATGGCACGCGGCCTTGAGGCGGGTGGCCATATGATGGCGCTTATGTCCCTCCCGGACGGGACGGATTTCTGCCAGTTTCTCAAAGGCCTGCCCCATGATCACTGCCAGTGCCCGCATTGGGGCTACCTGCTGGAAGGCCAAATCAAGGTCGATTATCAGGACGGCTCCAGCGAAGTGGTCGAGCCGGGGGATCTCTACTACTGGCCCCCCGGGCATACGATCGCCGTTCAAGGCGATACGCGATACATTGAATTCAGCCCCGCCGACCAGCTGTCGGACGTGCTCGACCATGTCGTGTCTCGACTGCCCAAGTCGTAAAACAAAAGACGGCGGCTATTCGGCAGACCGCAGCAAAGACTGACCTTTCGCGCAAACGTTCGACCGGCCCACAAGGGCCAAGCCGAGCCGGCCGAGGCCCCACGGCGGACTGGCAACATCTCGCCGGAAGTGGACCGTCCATAGCTAGTGCTGATCGACCGACTTGGGACGTAGGAAGGACTCTGGCGACCCAATCTCCCAATAGACGGTTTCTCTGCAAAATGAATCGCGTTTCAGCTACTACTTGGGTCTCGAAACTATGCGCAGAAGCTGGCCGCCCGGAGTTTCTGTGTAATCGAGCCCGCCATCGGTTGTTGGACGCAGCAGCGTGTCAGTCAGCATATAAAGAGCGCCGTCTGGCGCGACAGCAACATCGCGGGAGCGCACCCGGTTATCGACAAACAGCTCCTCGACACTGACTATCCGGTCGCCCTTGAAATCGAGCCGCCAGAAGCTGCCACGCGAGAGGCCAGAAACAAAAAGATCGCCTTCCCATTCCGGGAACTCGTCGCCGGCATAGAATACAAGGCCCGTAGGGGCGACCGTCTGCAGCCAACTCCAGACCGGGGTTTCGAAGACGACGTCACCCGGTTCCGGTGGCACGAAGTCATCGTCTCGGTATCCGCCAGCGGTAATGATCGGCCAGCCATAGTTGCCGCCTGCGATCAGCCGATTGATCTCGTCGCCCTGCCGACTGCCATGCTCGCTGAACCAAAGTTCGCCGGTCTCCGGGTGAAGCGTCAGGCCCTGCGCGGCGCGGATGCCCAGGGCAAATAGCCCCGGCACGGCATCGTCACCAAAGTCCGGATTGTCGTCAGGAATCGAACCGTCCGGATTGATCCGGTAGATCTTGCCGCGCCGGTCGGTGACATCCTGCGCGATCGGAACGGGTGGATTGTCCCGCTCATTGTAGAGTCGCTCGCCAACCGTAACGAAAAGCTTGCCGTCGGCGCCGAAAGCCAGTCCGCCGCCATAGTGGAAGAACTCGCCTGTGGTAAACGGCTCGGCAACCAGCAGGGTTTCCATGTCCCCCAGAGTGCCGCCTATGAGGCGCGCGCGGACGATCTTGGTCGTTATGCCATCGGCCGACTGCGCACTGTAGGACAAGTAGACCCACGGTTCGGCGCCGAAATCCGGGTCCAGGGCGACGTCGAACAGCCCGCCATTATCGAAAGGCGCCTCTGCCCGGATGTTGTCGGCGATGTCCTCCGGGAGCCCTGCCACCTGCACCCGGTCGCCGGACTGAATATCAGCCCTCACCAAGCCGCCTTCTTTCTCGGTGATCAGGACCTCTCTGGCCGAAATGAAGGCCATGCCCCAAGGACTTTTCAGGTCATCCAGCACGATCTCGCGCATCGTTTGAGCGCCGATCTGTCGAGGCTCGATCTGCGCGCAACCGGCGACCCACAATGCCCCTGCCGCAACGATCGCCCAAAAGGTTTTCAAGATCAGAACTTGTTGCATCGGCATTCGCTCCATATCGGACGATGAACCCTTTAAGCGAGACACGGGGCATTCGCCAGCGACCAATTCGGTCGACTTAAGTCACTCGACACTACACAAGTGACGGTCACAAAAGGGCCAACAGCTGCCATTGCTCTCCCACAGATAGCAGCCCCGCATCCCGCAGCAAATACTGGCTCCGGAGAGCGATAGTGCCCACCTCATCCGCCCCCACCCACTCCTGAGCTATAACACCCTCATCCCGCTCGATGAGCCCAGGTCGGCCGTCTGGTCTGGAGCGGGTGTGGCAGGCTGGCCTGGCCGCGGCGGACGCGGATGACACGGGCCTGGCGCCGCCGATCCGGGTGCCGGAGGAAATTCCGGTGGGAAACACCCCGGCTGCCCCGTTGGTCTTCGCCGTTAAGGCGGGGATTTAGATACAAAACGGGGGATACGGCTGAGGCCCGGCGGGACAGGTGCGAACCCCTGCGGCGCGTGGAGACGCTTGAGGCGTCACTGTTCGCACGAAACCCCAGCGAGACGTCCAGCGTCTCCACGCACGGCTCCCTTGGAGGGCGCGCACCAGCAGACCCGGAGGCAACGCGCCGTCCGGCGTTTCGCGCTGCCCAGCTTTTTAGAGCGCCGCCGGGCTGATCTCTCCGGCGTCTTCGCGGCGGCGCACCGCGGCTGAAACGATCACGGCCCCCACCATCTTGCCGATGAAAAAGACGATCCAGTTCGCGGCATGCAGCATCGAGCCGGGCTCCTCGCCGAGGCGCATCTGCACGGCCAGGTCCGCGCCGTAAAGGAAGATGCTCGTGTCCACCGGAGAGGCGACGAGGCTGGACAGGAGGATGCGGGTCGAGAGGCGGTACTTGGTGAAGGTGAACAGCGCCCAGTCGACCATCTCCGACACAGCGAAGGCGATGCCGGACGCGAGTGCGATTACCGGCCAAGCATAATAAAATGACCATGCAATCGCGAGCGCCATGACAACCAGCACCCATTGCCCCATGCGCCGCTGCACAAAGTCGCGGAACACAAAGACCAGCCCTGTGACCAGGGTAAGGGGGTGGAGTTCGACGCCCTGACTGAAGGTCTCACTGGGGGCAGCGAGCTGAATACTGTCGACAACTCCAAAAGACCAATTCAGGAATGGAATGGTTGCGAAGTATACAAATGCCCAAAATCGACCGCCGCACCTGTATATGATAATCGCGGTAAGCGTGAGTCCTATGGATACCAGAAGTAGATCGTCCGGACGACCGCCGGTGAGCGCGCCAATAACTTGATCGAGCCCTGTAGAGACTGCGTTGACAAGGAATGAAAACATGGCGACCAGACGCGTGTGAGGGGAAATCGAAACCGGCGTGCATGACGCGCATAGGCGCGTCAATGTGCGAGATGACGTGAAGACGCAGCGCGGCAAGAGCTGCCCGACAGATGATGAGAGCCCCAATGATGTCGCCTGTGAAGATTTCGCTGATTGTTGCCCGCGCGAAAAATGGCGTCATCGGTGTCGATGGTGATTTGCCCTGGCGGCTCAAGGCGGACCTCGCCTTCTTCAAGGCGACAACGCTGGGTAAGCCGATCCTGATGGGACGCAACACCTGGGAAAGCTTGCCGCGCCGCCCCTTGCCGAAGCGGGACAACATCGTGCTGACGCGCGACTGGACCTATGCCGCCGAGGGCGCGCGGGTTTACGCAAGCTACGCAACCGCAGCGGCGGCAGCGCGGGCGATTGCGACGCGCGCCGGCCAGGATGAGGCGTTCGTGATTGGCGGCGAAGCGCTGTACACGCGGGCGATCGCGACCGCGGACCGGATGTACATTACCGAAGTGGACGCCGCGCCGAAGGGCGATGCCTTCTTTCCGGCCTTTGATGAGTCCGAATGGAGCGAGCAGTCGGCGGTGGCCCATAGCGCTGACGACGATAATGACCACGCCTTTGTTATGCGCACATTGGTGCGCAAAACAGCCTGAAGCGCCGTCGGCTGACATTCATCAAATCATGGTAGCGTCCAATCGATGGCGCTTTTCCGGATCCTTGCCCTTTGCTTTGCTGTGTTCAGCGTGTGCGGTTTTGTGGTCGAGGGGCCACGCCAACCGGCACCCGATGCGCTGGTCCATGCCAGTTCTGCCCCGCGCTGGGCGGCCGGGGCTGGCGATCTCGTGACGACCGGCGAGCGCGGCCTGGGCGGCGGGTTGGAATATGCTGTGGATGAAAGCGTGTGCGCAATGCGTTTCATCGACGGATCAGATTGTGCGGCGGTTCATTTGGCCCTCGCTGAAGCGCTCGATGAATGGGCATCGGGGCATCCGGCGTTGCGCTTCACCGATGTCAGCGACAGGGTCGAGCCCGCATTTCCGCTGGCTGTATTTGGAGACCGGGCGCAAGGGGCTGAAATCGATTTCTTTGCGGCTGGCGGCGATGGGTTCCCGCCTTTCCTGAACATCCGCACGACCGGATACACGATTTTCTATGAGCGGCCCCAGGCGCAACTGGCGCTGACCAATGGGTCGATGCTGCGAGGGATCGGCCAGATCGAGAGCGCCGACGTGCGGTTCAATGCGGCGCGCTGCTACTATATCGACACAGCGCAGGGGCGGCCTGATTGTGTGCACTTTCCGTCTCTCGTTCTGCACGAGGTAGGGCATGCGCTGGGCATCGGGCATCCCGAAGACTCGATTGGCCTGAACCTCGACACTGACGACGACCCGACCAATGAGATTGTGATCGACTGCCGGGATCCCCAGACCGGCCTGGCGCCGTCGCCGCGCTATTCGGGGGCTGCAGTGGCTGTGGGCCGGGATGTGCAGGGGCCGGGACGCTGGCGGCGCGGCCTGACCTGGGACGACGTGGCGGCGCGCGACTTTCTGTATCCGCATTGCGGCATCACGCAGCTCGATCGGTTCACCGTCCAATGGGGGGCGTTTGCCGTGTCTGGCGCCGGGCATGAGGGGCGGTCGCAGCTGGAAGTCACACCGGATTCGGCGGCGGTGGAGGCCTTGCGGCGCTGCCACGCCGTGTCTGGCGGAGAAGCCTGCCGAGTCGTCGCCGAATTCGACGGCTGTTTTGCCTATGCGCTGGGACGGGATGACGCGCAGGGGCATGCCAAATCTGCACGGTCGGACCATGCCCGGGTCGATGCCGTGCTGGCCTGCTCAGAGCATGGATCTGACTGCAGGGCCGTAGCGGATTTTTGCGCATTTGAGTGAACCGGCTTGCCGGTCCGGGCGCGGTCATGCACGCTCTCGGAAAAAGAAGACTAAGGGAGGCGGACGTGGAGTTCGACGTGCTTGCCGAGGGCCTTCGATTTCCCGAAGCGCCCGTGGTCATGGCTGACGGATCAGTCATCATTGTTGAGATCGAGCGGCGCACGGTAACGCGCTGCTGGGATGGAAAGACCGAAGTCATTGCAGAGCCGGGCGGCGGCCCCAATGGCCTTGCCTTGGGGCCGGATGGGGCGCTCTATTGCTGCAACAATGGCGGGTTCGACTACCACGAGATCGACGGACTTATGGTGCCGGGGCACATGCCTGGCGATTATTCCGGCGGCAGGATTGAGCGCATTGACCTCGAGACCGGGACCGTCGAACGGCTTTACGAAGAGGCCGATGGAATACCGCTGCGCGGGCCGAACGATATTGTCTTCGACGCGGCCGGGAATTTCTATTTTACAGACCTTGGCAAGTCGACGTCGCGAGGCCGAGACCATGGCGGGCTGTTCTTCGGCAAACCCGATGGCAGCCATGTCTCATGTGTCGACTATCCGCATGTTTCGCCTAATGGCGTCGGGCTGAGCCCGGACGAAATGACCGTCTATTTCGCGGATACGATGACGGCGCGGCTTTGGGCTTTTGAGCTCGCATCACCAGGTGAGATCAAGCCGGCAGACTCGCTGTTCGCGCGGGGACGCGTCGTCGCTGCTATGCCTGATTTGCGCTACTTTGACAGTCTGGCCGTTACGGCGTCCGGGTCTGTCTGTGTCGCGACGATTCGCCAGGGCGGAATTACGACGATTTCGCCGGAAGGCACGCACAGTCATATCGCCTTGCCGGATCCATTCGTGACCAATATTGCGTTTGGCGGAGACGATATGCGTGACGCCTACGTTACGCTGTCGGGCACCGGGAAGCTCATCAAATGCCGCTGGCCGGAGCCGGGGCTCAAGCTGAATTTCAACGCATAGGGGAGTGCTGATGCGGTATATTGTGATTGGGCTCGCACTTCTTCTCACGGCGCTTTTTGTCGGATCGAGGATTTTCGCCGTTCCGCTTGCAGAGGCGGCGTTCAAGCGCGCTGTTGAGCAGAACCTTGGGCGCGATATTGTCTCAGACCTGCCGGATGGACTGCATGTGGCGTTGATCGGCTCCGGCTCGCCGCTGGGCGATCCGATGCGGCTTGGCCCGTCTACGGCAGTCATTGCCGGGGACCGTGTGTTTATCGTGGATTCGGGCTCGGGCACCCCGCGTAATCTTGGACGGTTCGGGATTGCTGCCGGCCGGATCGAGCGGGTGTTCCTGACGCATTTTCACTCAGACCATATCGACGGGCTTGGCGAATTGATGCTGCAACGCTGGGCAACGGGTGGCCATGACACCCCGCTGCCGGTCCACGGCCCGCTGGGTGTTGACCGAGTCGTTGAAGGGCTGAACGCCGCCTATGCGCTGGATACGATTTACCGGATTGCTCACCATGGCGAAGACGTTGTCCCGCCAAGCGGACAGGGCGGCGATGCGCAGCCTTTTGCCCTGGCGTCGCCATTGGAGACCGTCACAGTTTTCGACAATGACGGCCTGACGGTTACAGCCTTTGCTGTGGTGCATGATCCCGTGCACCCGGCCGTCGGCTACAGGTTCGACTATGGTGGGCGGTCCGTCGTGTTGTCCGGTGATACGGCGTTTTCAGAGCAACTGACCGCGCAGTCGGAAGGCGTCGACCTGCTCGTTCATGAAGCGTTGAACGCCGAGATGGTTGGCGTAATGGAGGCGGCTCTGGAGGCGCGCGGACAGGACCGGCTCGCCAAGATCATGGCGGACATCCCAGATTATCATGCAACGCCGGTCGAAGCGGCCAAAAGCGCCGAGACAGCCGGTGTGGACATGCTGGTCTACAGCCATCTGGTGCCGCAGCTGCCGACACGGGCGCTTTATCCCCTGTTCCTGAAGGGGGTGAAGGATGCATATTCCGGCGATGTCGTACTGGGCGAGGACGGCATGATGTTTTCAATGCCTGCGGGAAGCGATGACATCGATAAGTTCCGGCTCGACTAGCTCGGGTGAACCAGCAGGTTTAGCGCAATCGAAATGCGATCGCGCGTGCCCCTGTGGGGTTTCACCTCGTGTCTCAGCCAGGATGGAAACAGGACGAGCAGGCCCGGCTGAGGCCTGATATAGGTTTGCGAGCGCATGGGCTCGCCATCTGAGCCCCGGAAGACCAGGTCGGGCACCTGACTGTAAGCCATTGGAAAGCGGGGGTCCTCGAAGATCAGCTCTCCGCCGCCATTCCCGGCTTCGGCACCACCGGGGTCGGGATAATAGACGCCTGACCAGAACGCGCCGGGATGGCAGTGCAGGGCATTCATAGCGCCGGGGGGATTGATGTTTGCCCACATCTGGATGGTCCACTGGAAGTCGCGTTTGCCGGCTGCGGCAATGTCAGCCATGTGCGGGCTGGCGGTGTCGATGGCGAAGTTTGCCAATGCGTGGGCGGCGTCTCCGCCCCAATCGACCATGGTCGCCTCGGAGTGCCAGCCTCCGATATTCGATTTTGAAACGCCGGAACTGCGCGCCCGCTCCGCATTGATTGCGCTCACAAGGGCTTCATTCAAAGGTGCTGCGGTCGGGTGTACCGCCTTCAGAATAGGTGTTGAGAAGGCGTCGATGCGGTCTGTCATGGGCTAGTCTTCAAAGACGATTTCGGGTGCGGGCTTGGTCTCAAGCTGGTCGAGGCTGCGCGCGACGGATCGGGCAAGGTGCGTGAACAGCGTCTTGGCTGTGCCGTCGCTGAGGGCTGCAGGCATGCCGGCATCGCCCCCCTCGCGGATGGCCTGCAGCATGGGAAGCTGGGCCAGCAGGGGAAGCCCCAGCGCATCGGCCATGCGTTTGCCGCCTCCGTCGCCCATGAGATGATGGCGATTGCCGGCGGGATCCTCGAACCAGCTCATCGTCTCGACAACGCCAAGGACCGGCACGGCCGTCTTTGCAAACATCGCTGCGCCGCGGCGGACGTCGGCAAGCGCGACATCCTGCGGTGTAGTTACCAGCAGCGCGGCGTCGACCGGCACCTTTTGGGCAAGGGCAAGCTGGGCATCGCCTGTGCCGGGCGGTGTATCGATGATCAGGATATCGAGTGGATCGCCCGGATCGCCCCATGCGGCGTCATTCAGCATCTGGGTGATCGCCGACATGACGATCGGGCCGCGCCAGATCATGGGAGCATCGGGATCCGACAGGTAGCCGATC
>JBCBWQ010000240.1:0-3895 GCA_039817025.1 Pseudomonadota bacterium
CTCGACTTTGTCCGCTTTACCTTCGGCTTGAAGCGACTTGTCGTCGGTCAGTTCGCCGGCTGTCTCTTTCAATTCACCTTCGACCTTCTTTGCAGCGCCTTTGATATGTTCCTTATCCATAGCTGGATCTCCTTTGGTTGCAGTCCCCAAACAACGCGCGGCATCAAGCTATGTTCCCTTCTAACGTACGGACCCTTCGGAGCGATGTGATTGCCCTGTCGATGACGCGACGCTTCATCAAATAAGTTCCGCTGTGGTGCTGATTGCGTCCGCCCGTCCGCCATTCGCGCAATTCACATCACCCGTTGCCGCCGTGGAGGCCGCATCCGCAGCAGTCCTTCAACGGGGGGGGGCAGGTCAGTCCCCCCCAGGACTTCTAAAACCTAATGCAACGTAAACATAGTGCATTGAATAAAATATAGAACTTGATCAGATATTATCTACGAACCGCTATACCGACACTTACATAAAAAAGAAAAGAATATAATCGGTGAAACAAGCAGTCCTGAATACGGTGACAGATCTTTCGAACCTACTGCGCATTTGTTGCGTGGTGGTGCTCGTTGGAGCCTGCGTGATCCTGTTCAGTCAAGCTGCGGTCAATGGACTTGGCGTGGTCGTCAGCTCCTAAAAGACAAAAGCCGAAAACTGAAAAGCTGAAGGGCGTGCACCTAATCTCAGCTTGAGGTCGTTATGACCAGGAACATAGAACGCCTGCCGTTCATCGCGCGCATCCGGACCTGGAGCGCAATTGCCACTCTCCTTGTGTTGGGTGTGATTGCTGCTGCGCCACTGGATCTGGCCAGCCAGAGCCTTCTCGCGATGGTGACCGTTTTGGTCTTGATGGCCGCGAACTGGATCGAACCGTCGCCGGGTGTATTCCGCACGGTGTTGTTCCTCATTATCGTTTTCACATCGACCCGCTACATGATCTGGCGCGTGAATGAGACGCTGCCGATTGGCGACCCGGTTGGGTTCTTCTTCGGCTTGCTTCTTTTTGGTGCTGAGTTTTACGGCTATGTGATCCTGCTGCTGTCGACATTCCTGTCCGTTGACACACTGACGCGCGCGCCGAAGCCAGCACCCATCGCCGCCGATGACTGCCCAACCGTCGACATTCTGATCCCGAGCTACAATGAAGATGAAGTCCTGCTGGAGGTAACGCTCCGCGCAGCGATGAACGTCAACTATCCGCAGGGAAAGAAAAAGGTCTACCTCTGCGATGATGGTGGCACCGTACAGAAGCGAACCCAGGCTGATGCGGAGAAAGCTGCTGAGGCTTTGGAGCGCCACGAACGTCTCAAGAAACTCTGCGAACGGACCGGTGCGACGTATCTGACGCGTGAGAAAAACCTCCATGCCAAAGCCGGTAACGTCAACTCGGCGCTGATGAACCACACATCCGGCGAGCTTGTGCTCATTCTTGATGCCGACCACGTTCCGACCACGGATATTCTGACACGAACCGTTGGCTACTTCCGGGAAGACCCGAAGCTCTTCCTCGTACAGACGCCGCACTTCTTCATCAATCCCGATCCACTTGAGCGAAACCTGGACACGTTCGACAAGATGCCGAGCGAGAACGAGATGTTCTATTCGGTCATCCAAAAGGGACTGGACGGGTACAACGCCTCCTTCTTCTGCGGATCAGCGGCTGTCTTGCGGCGGAGCTGCCTTGAGGAAATCGGCGGTATTCAGGGCGATACGATCACCGAAGACGCCGAGACCGCGCTTGAGCTTCATGCGCGCGGCTATCGCAGTGCCTATGTCGCTCGCCCGATGGTGGCTGGACTGTCGCCGGAAACCTTCACGGGCTTCATCGTCCAACGAATGCGTTGGGCGCAAGGCATGGTACAGATTTTCCTACTGAAAAACCCACTCACCAAGCGCGGGCTCACACTCTCCCAGCGTCTTGGATACCTGAACTCGTGCTTCTATTGGTTCTTCCCGCTGGCTCGGATGACCTTCGTGCTTGCACCGCTCGTTTATTTGTTCTTCGGGATCGAAGTCTACAAAAGCGAATTGCCAGACTTCCTGGCCTATGGTGCCCCCCATATCGTTGGCGCGCTGCTGCTCTCGTCAACGCTGTATGGTCGCACCCGGTGGGCGCTCGCATCTGAGTTGTATGAAATTCTCCAGGCGATTCACTGCTCGCGTGCGATTTTCCAGGTTCTCCGAAATCCCCACGCGCCAACCTTTGCGGTGACGCCTAAAGGCGAGTCGCTCGACGACAATTTCATCTCGCCACTTTCGATCCCGTTCTACATCCTGCTCGCAGTGGTTTTCCTTGGGCAAATCGTCGGTATTGCTCGCATGGTTATGGTTCCCGAGACGGCCAGTTACGTCTCCGTCCTTCTGGTTTGGAACACGTTCCATCTGGTTCTGCTGATCGGCGCGCTTGGGGCGCTTTATGAGAGATCCCAGCGCCGCGCATTCCCGCGGCTCAGCCGGAACCAGTGCGTGTCAATTAGTACGCCGACGGCAAGCGTTTCCGGGAACGTGACCGACGTCTCGATCACAGGTGCGGGCATCTCGGTTGATCACAATGCGAAGATCGCAACGGGCGACATTATCAAAGTCGACGCCTTCGAGCTTGGCGCGCCGTATTCGATGCCAATTCACCTGCAAGTCAAAAGTACCCATCCAGGCGCTGCAGGGGTCCAACTCGGCCTGAGTTTTCAGGTCGAAACACCAGAGGATTGGCACGCCATCGTTGCAATCGTCTACGCGCGCAGCAGCAACTGGCAGTCCTTCCAGAAACGCCGAAACACACCGGGTGAGATCGCCAAGAAAGTTGGCTTCATCATCACGCGGTCTTTCGACCACGCCTACGACCACATTCAAGCCATTCGAAAGGTAGCCCGCCCATGACACGCACAGTTCCAGCCCTCCTGTTTTCAGCCGCACTCGCGGTGAGTGCGGAGATGCCGGCCGCTGCGCAGGCGTCGCCTTCGGCTTCCGATGCCGTGGATGTCTATGCACGTTACGAAGCGCCGGATCGTATCCTTACGCAGCGGCTCGAAGACGGAACTTATCGTGCACGGGTCCCGCTTGCTGCCATCCGGGCAGAGCAGGGGCCGCTTGTGCTTCGCGGCGACTATGCCGCAGAAGCGCTCGGCTTGGCGGTGGCTCCGCAGGCAGACATTGCCATGGGCCGCTTGCTCGTGCGCCACGCCACAAGCCGAAGCCAGGCAGAGGCCGATCCACACATGCGGGTTGGTCTGAACGGTCGATTTGTGGCCCAGCTCGAGTCCTCAACGGCCCTTACGGCCGTCATGGACGAAATCACACTCAATCCGGACGCTTTCCGGTCGGGATTCAATACGCTCGCATTCGATGCTTTCCAGCGTTACACCTACGAATGCCAGAACCCGCAGGCCGCTGAGCTGTGGACCGAGATCGATACGGCCCGGTCAGAAGTCGAGCTTACTTTCTCACGCCGGCCCTTTACGGGGACACTCGCAGATATTGACGCGTTCTTGTCGCCGGGTATCGGCGGCGTCGATCATCTCGTCATTGCAACGGCCACAGACACAATGAGCGATGCGCACCTGAAATGGGGCGCACTCCTGTCGCAGGCCGTCGCCAATCGCCTCGAATACCGGATGCCAAAGATTGCTCATGCGCGTCTAGGGTCTGAACGCCTGAACGACTGGCAAGACAGAATTGATCCTGCCGCTGACCTGATCGTCGTCGGGACCTTCGATGAAATCGCAGGTTTTACCAATATTGATCCGCAATCGGTCGCGCTTGATGACGGTCACATCGCTGTCCGCCCCTCAGCTCACGACGAAACCCGGTTCTTGTTGGTGGCCTCCGGACATTCGGAAGCGGCGGTCACGCGCGCGGTCAATGCACTTGCGACAAAAGGCTTCCCGTTCACGGACGAATCCGA
>JBCBWQ010000241.1:0-3890 GCA_039817025.1 Pseudomonadota bacterium
AAGCCGTGATCGATACCGGGGCCAATCACGCCTTTTTGGACTCTGGCCACGTCGCCGCGGCAGGCATTGAATTGCCTCCGCCAGAAGCGCCCAAGGTGAATGTCCTCGGCATTGCGGGCATTCAACCCTATCCAGCCACGACGATTCCGCACGCCTCCGTGGAAAGCCTGCAGTTCGATCAGTTTCCTGCTGCGCTTCACGATTCGAGCAGTTTTCCAGGGCCCACCAATATTCTTCCAGCGATTGCCTTCGACCATCGGATCCTCGACTTCGATTTCCCAGAGCGCCGGCTGATGCTTTATGACGGCAAACCGAGCCCGGTAAAAACGATGCGCTCGCGCCTCAATATTCGCGAGATCAACGAGATCTGGTTTGTCCGGGTCAAACTCAACAGGCGCCAGGGTTGGGCGATGATCGATACCGGTTCGAATGTGACCTATGTCAACTCAGCCTTTGCCGACACGGCAGCACCGCGCCACCGCGCGAAGGCCGATGCTTTTCTTGACGGGTCAACCGATGGCGACGCGTTGGCGCGGATCGTCAGGGTTAATCGCCTGAATCTGGGCGACCATTCGCTGTCTGATTTCGAACTTCTCGTCGCCGATCCACCCTTGTTTGAGCATCTGGGGCTGGATGGTGAGCCCGCCATGGTGCTCGGCCTTGACGCGCTTCGCCATTTTCGAATGCAAGTCGATCAGCAGCAGGGTCGGTTATACCTGTCAGTGCCAGGCCGCCGGCATCAATTTCACGATGGAAAGATCAACCCGAGAGACCTTCGGAGATTTTTGGGTCGGCGTTAGCGCTGCGGAACCCCTCGACCACACAAGCAGCAGCGTTACACTCGGCCCATGATAATTGCGGCACAGACCGCTCGCTGGAGGAAACACCCATGACCTATTCGCCCTTTGACCTGACCGGAAAGACTGCCCTCGTGACCGGCGGCAATCGCGGTATTGGCTATGGCATGGCCGAGGCGCTTGCGGCGTCGAACGCCAATGTCGCGATCTGGGGACGCAAGGCGGACTCCAACAGAGCAGCAGAAGAGGCGCTATCAAGCCATGGCACCGGCGACGTCAAAGCCTGGGAGGTGGACGTTGCGGACGAGCAGGCGGTGGTTGAGGCCATGGCCGCGACCGAGGCGTGGACTGGCCGAATTGACAGCTGTTTTGCAAATGCCGGCGTAGGATTTGGCGCGTCATCCTTCATCGACATGGACACTGAAACCTGGCGCAAGAACATGGCCGTGAACCTCGACGGTGCTTTCTGGACTCTCAGGGAAGCGGCCAGGGCCATCATCAAGCGCGCCAAGGACGGTGATCCGGGAGGTTCCCTTGTCGGTGTGGCCTCTCTTGCTGCTATTGAAGGCGCTGCCCGAAACCAGGCCTACGCCGCAACCAAGGGCGGTCTGATTTCCATGCTGCGCGGGATCGCTGTGGAAAATGCCCGATACGGCATCCGCGCCAATGCCATCTTGCCTGGATGGATCGCGACGGACATGACCGAAGGCGCACAGGGCAATGAGATGTTCGAGACAAAGGTCATCCCGCGGGTGCCCGCCCGCCGTTGGGGCGAACCGGCAGATTTTGGGGGTATGGCTGTGTACCTCGCCTCGGATGCGTCGGCCTATCACTCCGGCGACACGCTTGTCATCGATGGCGGCTACGCGATCTTCTAGGCCTTTGAGATAGCCTCAGCGACGGCAACGAGACGGCGTGCTTCTTCCAGGTGAAGCAGCTCAGTCATTTTGCCGTTGACCTTGAGGACGCCCTTGCCGGCGTTTTCCGGGTCAGCGAAGGCGTCGATCACGGCCTTGGCCTGCTCGACGTCCGAAGGGTCCGGCGAAAAGACGGTGTTGCAGATTTCGATCTGTGATGGGTGGATGAGGGTCTTTCCATCGAATCCAAGAATGCGGCCCTGCTCGCATTCAGCCTTCAAGCCATCCTCGTTCTTGATGTCATTGAAGACCCCATCAATAGCAAGCAAGTCGTAGGCGCGTGCAGCGGCCATGGTTGCTCCGAGCGCATGCTGGAACGCGACACGATCCGGCGTTGCCTGGGCGCGGTATTCCTTGGCGAGATCATTGGTGCCCATGACAAATGCGGACAGGCGCGTGCGGCCTACCGCTTCGGCAATGTCCTGGATGTTTAGGATGGCTTTAGGCATTTCGATCATCACCCAGAGCTGGAAGTCGCCGGGTGCACCCGCCCGCGACAGCGCATCGTCCAGCCGGTCAATGTCACCGCCATCGATGACTTTGGGCGCAAGGATGCCATCGGGCCCAGCCTGCACGGCTGCTTTGAGATCATCGAGGCCCCATTCGGTATCCAGGCCATTGATGCGAATGATGATCTCCCGGGAACCGTATCCGCCATCCTGGACTGCACCCGCGACAGCAGCGCGCGCCTCGGCCTTTGCATCCGGCGCAACGGCGTCTTCCAGATCGAGGAGCAACGTGTCTGCGGGCAGCGTTTTTGCTTTCTCGAGCGCGCGCGTGTTAGCGCCGGGCATGTAGAGGCAGGAGCGGCGGGGGCGGAAGTCGGTCATTGAGGGTCTCGCGGATCGGCTGTCTGGCCTGTTCGATGCCGTGTTGCCCTTTCAATGTCCAGACCTTTGCCGCCGCATCGCAGCTGCGCTAAACCGCGCCAATGACAGAGATTTCAGGTTATTGCGCCCCGGCGTTTGAACCCGTTCGCGACGCCTTCGAGCAAAACTTTGCCGATGATCTTGAGCTGGGAGCGGGATTTGCAGCCATGATCGATGCCGAGTGCGTCGTCGATCTGCACGGCGGCTGGCGCGACCGCAAGAAGACGATTGCGTGGGATGCCGATACGCTTGTGCCCGTCTATTCGACGACGAAAGGCATCGCTGCGCTTGTGCTTGGGCGTGTCCTTGCGAGATCGAGTTACGATTACGACACGCCCGTGGCCGAGGTGTGGCCCGATTTCGGACGAGCAGGAAAGGAAGCGGTGACGATCGGTCAGGTGATCGCCCATCAGGCCGGATTGCCCGGATTTGTCGAAGAAATTGATCCGGCCTTGTGGCTCGATCCGCCAGCTTGCGCAGACGCTTTGGCGTTGCTTGCCCCTATTTGGGAGCCCGGCACTGCCCATGGCTACCATCCTCTGAGCTGGGGTTATCTTGTTGGTGAGATCGTGAAGCGGGTCGATGGACGAAGCCTTGGTACAGTCCTGCGCGAGGATATCTGCGAACCGCTTGGCATCGACTTTCATGTCGGTCTCGGAGCGGAACACCATGATCGCTGCGCTGACATTATGCGTCCACGCGCCCTGCCCGACCTCGGCGACATCAACGCGGCGACGCGCGCGGCCTTCCTGACAAAGTGGGCAGCCCCCGACCGCGGCGGCGCGATCTGGAGAGAGATCGAGATCCCGTCCGCCAATGGCCATGGCGGCGCGCTGGCCGCAGCCAGCCTCTACGGCGCTTACGCCTATGGCGGAGGTATCGGAGATCTGGAGATCATTGCGCCGGAGACTTTTGCTGAAGTGATACGCCGGCGCGCGCTTGGACAGGACCTTGTCCTGCCGTTCATTACAGAGTTCGCCGCCGGCGTGATGCGCAACAATCTTGGAATTTATGGGCCTAATTCCGACACCCTCGCCCATTCCGGCTGGGGCGGATCAATGGCGCTAGGCGATCCCGATCGCGGTTTGTCCCTGGCCTATGTGATGAACCGGCAATCCAATCACTTGCAGGGCGATCCGCGCGCGCGGCGTCTCGTTGAAGCGGTACATGGCTGCCTGTAGCGCGCTTTGGCATGCGTTCTGCAAAGATACGGTCAGAACCTTTGGTTCTTCATCTTGCACAGACCTACAGCCCCGGTGCCCGATGGCCCGGGGCCTTTTTTACCTCAAGCAATCTCGGCAGCGCGG
>JBCBWQ010000242.1:0-3831 GCA_039817025.1 Pseudomonadota bacterium
AAGCCGGGCTCGCCAACCAGATCTTCGATACAATGGCGAAATTTGCCGGCTATGGCTTCAACAAGTCCCACGCCGCTGCCTATGCGGTTGTCGCCTACCAGACCGCCTATCTGAAGGCCCATTACCCGGTTGCATTCCTCGCAGCGTCCATGAGCCTCGACCTGCACAACACCGACAAGCTCGCCGCCTTCCATCAGGAGGCCAAGCGCTTGCGCATCGCCGTCCGCCCGGCGGACGTGAATGCCTCGCAAGCCGATTTCGACGTGGCGGGCGAGGCGGTGGTTTATGCGCTCGGTGCCCTGAAAGGCGTGGGCCTTGAAGCCATGAAGGGGGTCGTTGCAGAACGCCAACGCGGCGGACCGTTCAAGGACCTGCATGATTTCGCTGACCGCATCGATCCCAAGGACGTCAACAAGAAATGCCTTGAGCAATTGGCCCGAGCAGGCGCGCTCGATGCGCTCGAGCCCAGTCGCGCCGCCGCCCTTGCTGCCGCGCCCAGCCTCGCCGCCATGGCAACAAGTGCCGCAGAGGATCGCGCAGGCGGGCAGGGTGGTTTGTTTGGCGATGCCGAGCCTGCCGTTCGGCCGCCGCTGCCCGGAGCGCCGGCCTGGAATGGTCAGCAAAAACTAGACGAAGAACTCAAGGCCATCGGTTTCTACTTCAGCGGCCACCCGCTTGATGATGTCCTGTCCAGTGTCGACCGGGACCGTGTGACCCTCGCCATGGAAATCGAGGGCCGCGCGGAAGATGGAAAACCGCTAGAACTGATCGGCATTGTTCGCCGGCGCGCCGAGAAACCCGCCCGCAATGGCGGCAAATTCGCGTTCCTGACGCTGTCTGACCCGTCCGGCGAGGTTGAGCTGATGGTCTTCCCGGAGACCCTGTCAGCCAATCGTGAACAGCTTGAGCCCGGCGCGCCTGTCGCCATCACAGCGGCGGTCAAACGCAATGGCGAAGAAATCCGCCTGAATGCCGAGCGTGTGAAGCCGCTCGCCGCTGCGCGCATCTCGAAAGGCTCCTCCAGCCTAACCGTGCGCCTCGGCATTGGCGCAGAGCCCGGTGACCTCGCTGCCATTGCGGCAACCTTGAAGACCGCGCCTGGGGCAGAGCGCGGCGAAATCTATGTCGAAATCCCGCTGGAGGACGGCCGGATCGTGATGCTCAAATTGCCGGATACATATGCAACGAACCTGCAGGCGTTACAGGCCCTCAAGAGTGCGTCGGGCGTTGATCAGGTCGCCTCGCGCGCGGCGTGATTCTGCTGGCAGCGCGCCATCTTGCAGCGGGCGCGAAAGCCTGTATAACGCCGCGCATAACCCCCTTGCATGGGCAGTTCCGGTGCAAGGCTCCGCAGTTGGAGCCCTGTTTCGCCCATGACGGTCAACCGGACGAGGACTGAAAATGGCTTTGCCTGAATTTACGATGCGTCAGCTGCTCGAAGCTGGCGTCCACTTCGGACACCAGACCCACCGCTGGAACCCGAAAATGAAGCGCTACATTTACGGTGAGCGCAGCCAGATCCACATTCTTGATCTGTCATCGACGGTTCCATTGCTGCACCAGGCCCTGGTGGCCGTACGCGATACGGTTGCCAAGGGCGGCCGCGTCCTGTTCGTCGGCACCAAGCGTCAGGCGTCGGATCCCGTGGCAGAGGCCGCACAGCGCTGCGCACAATACTACATGAACCACCGCTGGCTCGGCGGCACGCTCACCAACTGGGGTACGGTTTCCAAGTCGATCAAGCGCTACAAGGAACTCGACGAGATGTTCGAGTCCGGTGGCGGGCAGGGCCTGACCAAGAAAGAGCTGCTGAATCTGGAACGCGAGCGGGACAAGCTTGAGCGCGCCCTGGGCGGCATTGCGAATATGGGCGGCTTGCCCAGCCTGATGTTCGTTATCGACACGAACAAGGAAGCGATTGCGGTCAAGGAAGCCAAGAAGCTCGGCATTCCGGTTGTTGCGGTTGTTGATACCAATTGCGACCCAGACGATGTCGACTATCCGTTCCCGGGCAATGACGATGCCGCCCGTGCGATTTCGCTCTACTGCAACCTTGTGGCTGATGCCGTGCTTGATGGTCTCGCCGAATCCACCGCCGACCTCGGCATGGACCTTGGCGAGCTTGAAGACGTGGCCGAACTCACCGATATGGACGTTGCTGCTGCAGATGCGGAAGTCGAGGCAGCCGCTGAAGAGGCTCCGGCTGAAACAGCATCAGAGGACGCTGCGGCAGAGACGGAAACGCCGGCCAGCTAACCCACATAATCTTCTCGCCAAACACAGGGATTGAGACCATGGCAGAGATCACAGCCGCGCTCGTCAAAAGCCTTCGCGAACGCACAGGCGCGGGCATGATGGACGCAAAGAAAGCGCTCGTTGAAAGCGGTGGCGACACCGACGCAGCCATTGACTGGCTGCGTGCAAAAGGCCTCTCCAAAGCTGCTAAGAAAGCAGACCGCGCAGCCGCCGACGGCCTCGTGGCGGTCAGCTTGTCGGATGACGGAAAGGCTGGCGCGCTCGTTGAACTGAATGCAGAGACGGACTTTGTTGCCCGCAATGAGACGTTCCAGGCCGCCCTTCGTGGTATTGCCGCTGCCGCCCTGGCCACTGATGGCTCGGTCGATGCGCTAAAGTCTGCGCCAGCACCGGACGGAGAAGGTACAGTCGAGGACATGATCAAGCGCCTTGTTGCGACGATCGGCGAAAACATGACGCTGCGCCGTTCGGCAAAGCTCGAAGTGACTGAAGGCTCGGTTGCGTCCTACATTCACAACGCCGAAGCCGATGGCATGGGTAAAGTGGGCGTGCTGGTCGCTCTTGAAGGCGCAGGCGATGCCGCCGAAGTCGGCAAGAAAGTCGCCATGCATGTCGCGGCGACCGCTCCAGCGGCTGCGACGACGGATGAACTCGACGCAGCCCTCGTTCAGAAAGAGAAAGACGTCCTGACGGATCAGGCCCGCGAAAGCGGCAAGCCAGACAACGTTATCGAAAAGATGATCGAAGGCCGGATGAAGAAGTTCTACAAGGAAGTCGTCCTTGTTGAGCAGCCATTCGTCATGGACCCGGACAAGACGGTGGGTCAGGTGATCTCGGACGCTGGTGCCACGCTGAAAGGCTTTGCGGCCTTCAAGCTCGGTGAAGGCGTCGAGAAGGCAGAGGATGATTTCGCGGCTGAAGTCGCGTCCATGTCCAAATCGACCTGATCTTTCAATCAAATCACACTAGACCGGTTCCCGGTCGCCCATGACAGGCGGCCGGGAATCTTTTATGTGCACGGAAATCTCTAGGGAGCCCCGATATGGACGGTCAGAATGACGGCGGCGCGCTCCGCTACAAGCGGGTGCTACTGAAGCTGTCTGGGGAGGCCCTGATGGGGCCTGGCGAATTCGGAATAGACCCGCCCACCTGCTTGCGCTTTGCAGAAGAAATCGCAGCGGCCCAGAAAGAAGGGGCGGAAGTGTGCCTTGTAATCGGCGGGGGAAACATTTTCCGCGGCGTGTCTGTTGCGGCATCGGGCATGGATCGCTCGCAGGCCGATAATATGGGCATGCTGGCAACGATCATGAACGGGCTCGCGATGCAGAGCGCGCTTGAGCAGATTGGCGTGCAAACGCGGCTTCAGTCCGCCATCAGGATGGAATCGGTGTGCGAGCCCTTCATTCGCCGCAAAGCCATCCGCCACATGGAGAAAGGACGGGTCGTGATCTTCTCGGCGGGTACAGGCAATCCGTTTTTCACCACTGATACCGGCGCAGCCCTGCGCGCAGCCGAAATGGGTTGTGACGCCCTGCTCAAAGGCACGCAGGTCGATGGCGTATACACCGCCGATCC
>JBCBWQ010000243.1:0-3812 GCA_039817025.1 Pseudomonadota bacterium
CGGGCCTGCTGCACACGCGGCGATCAAAGCGGCGAGCACACCAAATCCGACAACGCGCGCCTTATGAGAGTTGATTGTGCTGGTCACTGCTCGTCCCCGTCGATGTTCTAACCTGCGACGGGCTGTGTGCCCGCCATTGACTCACACGCCCCTCGCCGATACACGACCGCCTTTCCGAGTTTTGACAAAGACGCAGGGCCAGACCCATGAAAGTCCGTTCTTCCCTAAAGGCACTTAAAGAACGCCACCGCGATTGCAAAGTGGTGCGCCGTAAGGGCCGCGTCTATGTGATCAACAAAACCGATCCTCGGTTTAAGGCAAAGCAGGGCTAAGCCCGCACCTTAACGCCGAGGGAGGCGAAAACATGGCCACCCGGATCGTTCTTTTCGATCTGGGAAACGTCGTGTTGGATTGGCAGCCTCTTCGGCTCTACAGGCAGCGATTTGACGATCCTGCTGAGGCAGATCGATTTGTCGCCGAAGTCTGCACCATGGACTGGCACAAAGCTCATGATCGCGGTGTGCCGATGGCGGAAAATGCCAAGGCATTGATCGCAGCCTACCCGCATTATGAGGGTCATATCCGTGCCTGGGGCGAAGAGTGGATGGAAACGTTCCACGGTTATGTTCCTGGTATGCCCGCTCTCATAGCCCGTCTCGAAGAGGCGCGACGCCCGCTCTACGCGCTTTCCAATATGCCAGCAGAGACGGTCCGCGCCACAATTGACGGATTTCCAATGTTGAAGGTGTTTAGGGATATTGTGGTTTCGGGAGTAGAGGGCGTTATCAAGCCTGATCGCGAGATCTACGACATCGCGCTGGCGCGAATGGGGCTCCCAGACCCAGATGATGTTCTCTTCGTCGATGACCGCGAGGAGAATGTTGATGCCGCAGTCGCAATAGGCATGAAGGGGCATGTGTTCGTCAGTTCGTCTGTCCTAGCGGAGGAACTCCTGAAATTAGGCCTCCTTTCGCCCGATTGAGCCCTTCTGACTGCCTCACCTGTATTTGATGTTGCAGACAATCGTCGTCGCTCCATACTCCTGACCATGTTCAAAGCCCTTACCATAGCAGCGCTCATCTTCGTCGGCGGGGACTACGGTCCGACCGACGATATGTTTGAAAAATTGCGTGAAGCACCGTCGGCCCCGGAAGCGCAGGAGATTGCATCCGACATCGTTGCTGCGTGGATGGAAAGCGGCTCTCCAACCGTTGATATTTTAATGGAACGGGGCGTCTCGGCTGAAATGGCTGGTGATGATGAAGGCGCGCGTGCTTTCTATGACCGCGCGATCCTTATCAGGCCCGGTTACGCAGAGGCTTACAATCGCCGGGCGGCCTTGTTCCTGAAAGCTGACAATTATTCAGAAGCGCTCCGCGATGTGAATGAGGCTTTGCGGCTCGAACCGCGCCACTTCGGGGCTTGGATGGGCCTCGGCGCAGTATTGGAGACGTTCGGCGCGCGCAGCGAAGCGCTACAGGCCTACCGCGAGGCGCGGGGCATCTACCCCGAGCTTGAAGCGGCAAAGCAGGCAGAGAGACGGCTCGCGCCTCGCTCGGATGGCACAGCGCTGTGAGGCGACTTGCGATGTCTATTATTGGACTCTTCTTTGGGGTCTCCGCGCTCGGGGCCTGCGTGCACAGCGCGGTTTACACCAGCCGCGTAGAGGACCGGTTTCCAGCAACAGGAGAGCTGATTTCCGTTGATGGATCAGACGTCCACGTTTTGACTCGGGGGGAGGCCGGCCCGCCCGTTCTGATGATCCATGGTGCCAGCGCGAACGCGCGCGAATTTTCGTGGACGTTGGCCCCTAGGCTATCGAGTAATCACCGGGTCTTCATGGCCGACAGGCCGGGTCACGGCCATTCCGAGCGCCCTGAAAACGGCGAGACGCTGGGCGTACAGGCTGCGCAAATGGCTGGTGTACTGGACGCGCTCGCGCCAGGCGAAAAAGCCGTTGTGGTTGGGCATTCCTTCGGGGGCGGAGTTGCGTTGAGGTTGGCGCTGGACCGGCCGGATTTAGTGCAGGCGCTTGTCCTGTCTGCGCCCGTTTCCCATGACTGGGGCGGCGGCGGCGAGGCCTGGTATAACAGCTATGCGGGCGCACCGCTTCTCGGGCCGGCCTTCACGCAATTGGTCCCAATTCTCGGCCCCGCGCAAGTCGAGGCGGGTATTGAAAACGTATTCGATCCTGCGCCTGAGCCAGAGGGGTACTACGAACAGTCGGCTATCGGGCTGTTGTTCCGTCCTCCGGCGTTCCGCGCCAATGCAAGTGATGTCAATGCGTTGCGCGGCGAACTTATCGGGCAGCAGGGTCGCTATGGTGAATTGGCGATGCCAATCGTGGTGTTTTCCGGCGCGGGGGATACGGTTATCAAGCCGCAGCTTCACGTCGGCAAACTCAAGCATCAGGCGCAGAATCTCACGCTCGTCGCGCTTCCCGATGAAGGGCATATGCCCCATCACGGTGAAGGGGCGGCGATGGCCGAGACCATTGCGCGTCTGGCGTCCGGCGACGAGGCGCCTTAAGACCCGCGCTTTCCCATTTAGGCTAAAGCTTGAGGAGCCCGCTGATGGACGACGCGCCCGCCCAGACCCTTGACCCGACCACCAAGGAGAAACTCCGCCAGACGATCGATCGCATTGAGCGGCTTGAAGAGGAGAAGAAGGAGGTCGCAGAGCAGATCAAGGAAGTCTATGCCGAGGCCAAGGCTTTCGGGTTCGACACCAAAGCGCTGCGTCAGGTGGTGCGCCTGCGTAAGGTGGACCGGGCTGAGCGGGAGGAGCAGGAAATGATCCTCGATGCCTATCTCCTTGCCATAGGCGAGATCTGATCCAGCGTCCTATATGGATGGTATGGATGACTTCGGCGAAACAGGGCGTATCGAAATCGGCGGCGATGTCCTCGACATCGCATTAGGGCCCGATGAGGTCGCGTGGATCCGCCGGTCCAGCCTTATCCTCGCTGACGGCCCCTTCTCGCTGCGGACAAAATTCATTGCGAAGAAGCGCCTGAATCTCTTTGGGGCGTTTTCCGGCCAGGTGCGCTGGGCAAACCGGTTTGAGGCAGATGGCGGTCAAGTTCGGCTCGTCGCGGGCAGGGACTTTCACGGTGCTGTCGCATCGCTCACCGTGTCGCCGGACCAACCTGTTCACATCATGCCCGGTTCCTATTTGGGACACCAGGGACGCCTGACATTCGACACAAAGCGCGTTGCCAAAAAAGAGTTCTGGACGCTCGCCAGAGTCGAAGGCAGTGGCATCGTCCATATCAAGATCGCCGGCCGGCCCCTGCAGGTGCCGCTGCATAGTACGACCATGGTTGCTGACGCGAACTATGTTGCCGCGATCACCGGCGCGTTCAAGGCGCACGGAAAGGTGTTCAAGGCGGGGCAGGTGCTGCGTAGCGGAGAGCTTGAGAATGTCAGGCTGTCGGGCAACGGCTTTGCGCTCTTCCAGTCTGAAAACCCCGAAGAGCGGGCGTCGGGCGGTGGAGGCGGTCCATTAGGCTGGTTGTTTGACCTTCTGCCTTTCTAATCGATCCGCAGCGCCCTAGGTATGGCCCATGCCGAGGGACGTTGACGAACGCAAGAAACGAAAGGCACTGCGCAAGCTGCGCCGGGCAGCTGAGCTTGCCGAAGCCGGGCTTGGGCCGCCCTTGTCAGATTGGGAGCGGGAATTTCTGGAGGAGGTGCAGGCGCGGATCGAAGAGTTCGGATCCGCATTCGCGGATGCTTCAAAAGGGCAGCTTGATGAGCCCCTATCGGCGCTGCAATCGGCCAAGCTGCGTGAGATCGACAAGAAGGCTCGCG
>JBCBWQ010000244.1:0-3794 GCA_039817025.1 Pseudomonadota bacterium
GCTTTCGACCGTGTCCTGGCTGTTTCTCGACCGTGAAGCCCGCCTCGGTCGAGAAACAGCCAGGACACGGTCGAAAGCGCGAGCGGCTCGCAGCAGAATTTGTCGGCACACCTGCAAAGCCAGCGGACATTTACGGGCTCAGGGGACCTGATTTGCCGCCGAAGCGGGTCGCGATTCTTGGTGCCGGAATTGCTGGCGCAACCGCAGCGCGCGCATTGGTGAGTCATGGTGTCGAAACCCATTTATTTGACCCTGCCCCCGCCCCGGCCAGCGCTGCGAGCGGCAATGCCCTCGCCCTCCTCATGCCAAGGTTGGACGCCGGCGACACGGCGCAGGCACGGCTGCTGATTGACGCCTATCTACTGGCTCGAGCGACCTATCGAGCCCTGCCGGGTGTCAGCGAGACCGATGTCCGCCAGACGCCGCGCTCAGATGACGAGCGTGCGCGATTTGCGAAAGTCTTTGCTGACCCGCCACTTCCATTGGAGGACCTGGAAGCTCTGGCTGGCGGCGGCCTTCTCCACAAGCGGGCGCTGATCCTCCGTCCGTCCCTGCTCATCGAGTCGCTGCTCGAAGGCGCAAACCTCCATCTCGGACAGGTTCGACACATAGACAGAGACGACTTTGACGCGGTTATTCTCGCTAATGGTATGGCTGCAAACACAGCGCTTCCCTGGCTGGGCCTTGAGGCCAGGCTTGGACAAGTCGAGCATCTCGCCAACGCCAGCGATGCCCCGCCTTCAGCGATCGCCGCGGGACACTACGCGCTCGCTGATGGTACTGACCGGTTGTGGGGCGCAACGTTCGAGCGCCATGATGGTGACCCCATCGTCAAGGCTGATGCTGTGGAGACGAACGCTCAGGCCTTGAGCCGCCTACAGCCTTGGTGGCGGGCGCAGGTGAAAGAGAACGCGCCTGAGTCCCGCGCCGGTATCCGGGCCACAACGCCAGATCGCTTGCCCGTCATCGGCGCGGCACCGGACCACGACGCGATGCGATCCATTTTTACAGGATACGAAAAAGGGCGTCCTGTTGCTTCGGACGCCCCACTCGTGGATGGGTTATACGTGTCGACCGGCTTTGGCAGTCGCGGTTTCACCTGGGGCCCGTGGGCAGCGTCAATCCTGACGTCGCAGCTCTGCTCTTCACCGGCACCAGCCCCGGACTCGGCCTTGAAAGCGGTGTCTCCAGCAAGACTGATCCTGCGCCCCCTTCGGCGGGGCCGTTAGTGGTCCAGGTGAGCAAAGGTAAGCGCCATGCCCTTATCGGCTTTCAGCTCCACCCGCATTTCAACGTCTCCTGCGGTGAGAGAAACACCGCCGCCCATGGCGAAGAGTATGGCGGCGAGGAGGGTCAAGCCGGCCGTGACGGCTCCGACCATCCAGATGTTGAGTAAGGTCCCCTTTGGCATTGTCTTGGTCCTTCTTTCTTAGACGTCTTCAAGGTCAGTTCTGTTCAAGATCGCGGAATTGCTTGCGCAGGCGCCACTCATCTGAGGTCACATTGCGCTCGAGCGTTTGCAGCCGGTCCTCAAGATCCATGAATGTGTATTTGAGGTTGGCAAAGGTGACGCCCGGGCGGTCTGACACGCCGCGCCAGAAGGCATCTTCGTCCGGGCTTAGCGATGATCCGCCCAACGGCGCCTTAGGCGTGATCAGCCAAGTCACCATGTAAGCGATAATGATTAGCGGGCCGGCCATGAAGAAGAAGATGGCCACGGCAACGAGCCGAGTGATCAGCGGTTCCCAGCCGAAGCGTTCGGCGAGGCCGCCGCAGATGCCTGCGATGACATTATCATTGCGCGAACGGTAGAACTTTTTCGGGTTGGGCGAGCCATAAGGGTCTCTTGCGGAGCGGGTCATTCTTATTGGTCCTTTAAGTCATCGAAGTCGCGGGAGGAACGCGGGGCCGGACGGCGCGCGCCGCCCTCCCCGTCCATCAGCGCTTCCAGGGTTTCGATACGGCGTTCCATACGTTTTGCGGAGCGCCAGAGGTCTTCGAGCATCTTCTCGTCGTCGGGCATCAGTTGGCGCTGTTTCCGCCAGAGGGTGATGTAGTGAAAACACATGCCCGGCAGGATGACGAAGAGCGCGAGAATTGCGATGATCGGTATGAGGAGTTCGATATCCATTGCTGGTTATGCGGCCTCTTGCTGGACTGTTTTCTGGCGGCGCTCTGAGACGGCTTGGGCGATGAGGCCCGGCGTCGTGAGAGAGACGAGGATGATGGCGAGGATGGAGAAGGAGAGCACCATGGATCAGTCCTCCGATTTCGTGGTTTTCGGCTTGGGCGCTGATTTCGAGCGCTTCGCTTTGAGAGATTCCAGCTCCTTCTCAACGCTTTCATTGCGCTCGAGTGCGGCGAACTCAGCCTCGAGAGAGGGCTCACGGCCTTTGATCGTTTCCGCATAGGCTTCCATCTCGTCGACCTTGCGCTCAACCGTTGCATAGCGAGCCAGCGCGTCGTCGACTTTGCCGTCATAGACCTGGCCGCGTATCTTTATGCGTTGCTCGGCAGCCTCGCGGCGCATCATCAGAGCGCGGTGCTTGGCCTTGGCTTCATCGAGCTTGGCCTGCAGCTTGCCGAGATCATCCTGGCGCTTTTCAAAAGCGTCTTCCGCGATGGTCATCGCTTCCTCGCGGCGGGCGATCTCACCCTCGGCCTTTTGCTTGGCAGTGAGCGCCCCGCGAGCGAGATCTTCCCTGCCCTTGTCGATGGCGAGCTCGGCTTTGGAGGCCCAGTCATCACGAACACCGGAGAAGTGAGCGATTTCGCGCTCCATTTCTTTCTTGTCCGCCATGGCGCGCGCTGCAGCGGTACGCACCTCGACCAGCGTGTCTTCCATTTCCTGGATCATGAGGCGGGCGATTTTTTCGGGGTTCTCGGCACTGTCGAGCATCGCATTGATGTTCGAGTTGATGATATCGCCGAAGCGGGAAAACAGTCCCATGGTTTGGTATCCTTTTGTAACGTGTCTGGAAGGGTGGCGCGGCTGACTAGAAGAACAGCCCGCCCAAAAACAGGCCGGCGACGAAGAACATCCAGCTTTCGGCCGGGCGCGTTGAGAGGTAGCGACCGAAGCGGCCGGCCTCTTCGCGGCCTTCCTGGTAGCGGGTGGAGTATCTGTCGTTCATCGTCTGAGGTCCTTTCCAGTTTGAGCGGCCCCCGCCGCTGCGAGCCCTTTTACAGTTTCAAGGACCGTGCCAGTTTGAAATTAGTTTGTTATCTCATTGTTTTTATTGAAAATAATTGGCTTACAGATATGTTTGAAGATCAAAATATAGTCTGCGCCACCATTTTTATTGGTGCATTTGACCGATATTTTGGTATAATTGACCCATGATTGGCTCTGCACCCCAACTCATCGGCGAGTCTCCCGCCTGGCTTGACGCGCTCGACCATGTCAGTCGCGCCGCCACGTTAGACCGTCCCATCCTTGTGATCGGCGAGCGCGGCACCGGTAAGGAACTCATCGGCGAGCGCTTGCACTTCCTGTCCCGCCGCTGGGAAGGACCGTTCATCAAGGTCAATTGTGCTGCCTTGTCCGAGGACCTTCTGGACTCAGAACTCTTCGGTCATGAGCGCGGCGCTTTTACCGGCGCTACGGACAGACGCGCAGGCCGGTTTGAATTGGCAGACGGCGGCACGCTCTTCCTTGACGAAATCGCAACCGCCTCCAGCCGCGTGCAGGAAAAACTGCTCCGCGTCATTGAGTACGGCGAATATCAGCGCCTGGGCGGTGAACAGGTTTTGCTGACCGATGTCCGGGTCGTGGCTGCGACGAACGTCGATCT
>JBCBWQ010000245.1:0-3772 GCA_039817025.1 Pseudomonadota bacterium
GTCGCAAATGCGTCCAAGCGCCTTGTTCGGCTGGGGTCAGAATGAAAGGATCGGTCGTCGCAATCGTCGCTTCGCGCAGATCAGTGCACCGCGAAACGGTGAGAGGTGTCCTGGTGTCGCCTGCATCAAGCCGGGCACCGCCGGGCCATCCGATATAGCGTTCCTCTAGAACCGGTTGATCGATAATGCCGATCACGGGTGTCCCGTTGGGATCTGTAGCGGCGATCAGCGTGGTCCAGACGGGGAGGCCGGCTACAAATGCGCGGGTTCCATCGACCGGGTCGAGATACCATGTCCAACCGGACTGACCGGATTTTTCGCCAAACTCTTCGCCGACAATGGCGTCGTCTGGCGCGTGCGTTTCGAGAAGTTCGCGGATGACGCGTTCGGCTTCGCGGTCGGCTGCTGTGACAGGGTCAAAACCCGGGCGGTTTCCGGACTTGCCATCCACTGCGTCGAGATTGCGAAACCTGGGCAGGGTTTCGCTACGGGCCGCATCTGCCAGCTTTAGCGCAAGGTCGAGCCTCGCCCGAACGTCATCGGTTTGCGTCATGAGCCGGGGCTAGACGCCCGCGGCGATGGGTTCAAGAGGCGATGTCGTTCGCGTCGGATTCCAGCGCTTTGGCCAGTTCCAACAAACGGCGACGGGGCCGTTCACCGAGACGATAGTACGCGCGAACAAGCTCCAGCGTTTCTTTCTGCGAGAGAATGTCGCCTTCGAGCTGATCGGAGTCGTTTGCGACGGCTTCGGGGCTATCGGCAGGAATAATCCCATCGAAGAAGTATTGAACCGATACGTTCAAGGCGCGCGACAGGTCAAACAAGCGCGATGCGGTAACACGATTAGCGCCGCACTCATACTTTTGGATCTGTTGGAACCGGACACCGACCTGGCTTGCAAGGTCCTGTTGTGTCATGCCCAAAAGACGTCGACGCCGGCGTAGCCGCTTGCCCACGTGCAGGTCTGTATCGTCCGCCATCCCATCGCTCCGCGTTTTATTTGGGCCGCGGTTTGCGTCCCAATTTTGGAATTCAAGGCTGAACTGAGCAATTGATGTGCCGGGTTTGTTGGCGGCGATGCCTAAAGGGCGACCGGCCCCAGCATTTTCACCCGTATTCCGGGCGATTTTTCGCAGTTGCGGCAGGGTTGCGGTTGATTTTGTGCTGCGGTGCATCATTATTGGCTGAGCACTTCGGTGCTGACGCCTTCTGGCGTTTCCTCCCTTTACCTAATCGCCGCGCCGGCTTCCGGCGCGGCGTTTTTTTTGCTCAGGCAGCGGCCGTCGCTTTGCAGAAGTCGACCAGCGTCCTGCACATCGCGCTGATATCGTCGCGAAGGGTGTCGAAACCGGCATGGGGACTGAGGGAGGACTCGTCCATGTACAGGCTCCTGTTGATCTCGATCTGAAGCGCGTGCGTTCCTCGGCGAGGCCTGCCATAGCGGCGTGTTGTATATCCGCCGGCATAAGGCGCATTGCGGGTTACAGAGTAACCCATGGACTTGAATGTCCGCTCAACCAGTCCTGTCAGTCGTGCGGAGCAGCTTGATCCAAATCGATCCCCTAGAACGATATCCGGAAGGCCCCGCCGGCCGGGCTGGCTCGATGGCATGGAATGGCAATCAATAAGCACGGCTTCGCCATGGCGCTCCCGAAGTGCTGCCAGGGTTTGCGTGATCCACCCGTGATAAGAATCGTGGACATCGGCCAGGCGGCGTTCGCCTTCGGACTTCGTCATCCTTCGGGCATATATCTCCCGGCCGCGCGAGCAAATGCGGGGCAGGCAGCCTAAACCAGCCTCTACGCGCGCTGTGGGAAGACCGCTCGCCCTGGGAGCGCCGTCGCTGAACATGCTGGGATCAAGTTCCCGCGCATCCCGGTTCAGATCGACAAATCCCCGGCCATAGCGCGCGCTCACAAGCGTCGCGCCCAGGTCCGGCGCGATCTCAAACAATTCATCGACAAACGCGTCCTCGGTCCGCCGGATCTCCAATAAGGGGACGCGCAAATCGCGCTGCATGGCTTCCGGGTAGATCGTTCCGCTGTGTGGCGATGCGAAGAGCACCTGCGATAGCTCACCCTGCGCCTCCCGAATCATGAAAGACGGCACATAAGGTGTTGGCAATGAATCAGGCTGCGAAGAGTGTGGCACAGAGGTCATTGAAGCTATGGTTTGTTTTGTGATGTGTTCGTCAAGTCGATTGCGCTGCGTTCATAGCTGATTTACCCAGTTAGGGTGATAGAGCGGGTGGCGAAGGTTCCGGGGAAGACGACAATGGCAAAGATCCTCCTGGCTGAAGATGACGAGTCGATGCGCGCGTTCCTCGCGGCCGCACTCCGCCGTGCTGGTCATGATATTCAGGACTATGAAGATGGCGAAACAGCGCTCTCAGCGCTTGAGCGCGAAGTGTTTGATCTCCTGCTCACGGACATTGTGATGCCAGGGCTCGATGGCATCGAACTGGCCCGGCGCGGGGCTGAGCTTGATCCGGCCATGAAAATTGTCTTCATCACCGGCTTTGCTGCCGTTGCCCTTTCGTCGGGACAGCCGACGCCAGCCGGTGCCAAAGTTCTCTCCAAACCGTTCCACCTGCGCGAAATCGTAGACGAAGTGGATCGGGTCATGGCCGCCTGATCTATCGCTATAATCACGCGCGCATCTGAACGCTTGACGGGCCGCGCGCGATTGTCCATGACCACGCCTTTCCAAGTGGGCGGTTAGCTCAGCGGTAGAGCACTACGTTGACATCGTAGGGGTCACAAGTTCGAACCTTGTACCGCCCACCATTCAGATTGTGCCTGAATTGTTACGACAATCCTTCAGTCGTCGAATTGCGCTGTCCCACAAACCCAGTCTAGATCATACGTCGGTCTGAACGGGAGTATTGAGCATGAGCGATGCTATAGCAGCGCCGCAGACGAAAGGCTTTCTCGGCTGGGTAGAGCGAACGGGTAACAAACTCCCCGATCCGGTGTTCATCTTCTTCTACCTGATCATTGCCCTTGTCATCGTGTCTGTCATTTGCGCCCTGATGGGCGTCAGCGCGGAACATCCGACACGCACCGCTGAAGACGGCTCACCCCTCGTGATCAGTTCAGCCAGCTTGCTGTCGCCTGAGAACATCCAGCGATTGTGGGTCGAGATGCCCAAGACCTTCACCCACTTTCACCCGTTAGGGTATGTGCTGGTGGTAATGCTCGGGGCAGGGGTTGCTGAGCGTTCAGGCATGTTCGCATCCGCCATGAAGTCAGCCGTCCGCAGTGCGCCAAACGCCTTGCTCACGCCCGTGGTCGCTCTTGTCGCCATGATCGGCAACCACGCCGCCGATGCCGGGTATGTCGTCCTTATCCCGCTCGCGGGCATTTTGTATGCATCCGCTGGGCGGCACCCCCTTGCCGGCATTGCCGCCGCATTTGCAGGGGTTTCCGGCGGGTTTTCTGCCAATGTTTCACCGGGCCAGCTCGATGCTCTCCTCATGGGCATCACGCAGCAGGCGGTCGACGCAAGCGGGCTTCACCCAGGTTATGCCGTAAACTTGGCAGGCAACTGGACCTTCATCGCCGCGCTTTTGGTTATCTACTTGCCGATCATCTGGTTCGTGACCGATCGCATTATCGAGCCCCGTCTTGGACAATGGCAGCCAGAAGGCGATATGGCCGAAACCTATGGCGATGAGGACAAGCCGCTGACAGCGGCCCAGGGCAGGGGATTGGTCAGAGCTGGTCTTGCCAGCCTTGCGGTTGTGGGGCTCTGGGCATTCATGACCCTTGGC
>JBCBWQ010000246.1:0-3762 GCA_039817025.1 Pseudomonadota bacterium
TAAGCGCGGTAGCCCTTGGTGCGGAAGCCAAAGTCGGCCACCGCGCTTATGTGTTGAGCGCTTTGTTGCTGGTCTACGTATTCAATTTCATTGATCGCACGATCATCAATATCCTCACCGAGCCGATCAAAGCCTCCTTCGGTCTTGAGGACTGGCAAATGGGCCTGCTTGGCGGCCCGGCCTTCGCTTTTCTCTACACCTTCCTTGGCATTCCCATTGCGCGCTTCGCTGAGCGCTACCACCGGGTCTGGATCATTGCGGTCTCGGTGGCGCTTTGGAGCCTGATGACTGCGCTTTGCGGTTTCGCCGGTTCCTTCCTGGTCCTGTTCCTGTTCAGGGTCGGGGTCTCCATTGGCGAGGCCGGGTGCACACCGCCAGCCCAGTCCCTGATCGCTGATTATTTCCGCCCGACAAGCCGGGCCACCGCTGTGTCGATTTACGCCCTCGGCGTCCCACTTGGCGGCATGTTCGCCGCTGTTTTCGGAGGCTTCATCGCAGGCAACCTTGACGGGCCGCAAGTCGCTGTATTGCTCGACAACTGGGGTTGGACCTGGGCCCTCAATGCGGTCGACTGGAACACGGTGGAAGGATGGCGGGTCGCTTTTGTCCTCGTTGGCGTACCCGGTGTTCTCGTGGCTATTCTGGTCAAAATGACCATCGAGGAGCCGCCGCGCGGCTACACCGATCCGGCATCCCTGCAAGGACAAGCCAAAGTCGGATTTGGCAAAGCGCTCAGCATCCTCCTCAAAAAGCCCGCCTACGTCCACGTGGTGCTCGGTGCCACCATCGCCTCCTTTGTCGGCTATGGCGTCGGCCAGTTCACGACGTCGTTCCTCATTCGCACCCATGGGCTCGACATCCAGACCGCCGCGCTGCTGTTCGGCGTTATTCTAGGCGTCATGGCCGCGATCGGGGTCTTCTCGTCGGGCTGGCTGTCGGACAAGCTTGCCCAGCGCCACCCAAACGCGCTGTCCTGGCTACCCGCCCTCGGCATGGGCGCGTCTGTACCGCTCTACTGGGTCGGCTACACGCTGGACAGTCTATGGCTGGCTATGCCGCCGCTCATGATCGCAGCCATGATCCACTACTTCTATCTTGGACCGATGTACGCTGTGGCTGGCGGTGTCGTGGACAGCCGGATGCGAGCCACTTCGGTTGCGCTGACACTATTCGTTGTGAACCTGCTGGGCTATGGCCTCGGTCCACCGATCATTGGCGCGCTCTCAACGGCGCTCAAATCCATGTTCATTTCCGGCGCTGACCTCAACCTGACCCTGGACCTCTGCAAGGCCGCCGTCGGCCTCAGTCCTGAACAGGCCTCCGCCTGCACCAGCGCCGATGCGAGGGGTCTGCAATGGTCGATCGTCATTTTCTGTTGTGGCTATGGCTGGGCAGCCATTCATTATCTGCTTGCAGGACGCACCCTCCAGCGTGACATGGTGGCGAAGTCGGACTAGTCCGCCTGCATGGCTGTCTACACACTGGTCGACGATGCAGCGCTGGCTGCATTCCTCGCTGATTATGACATCGGCGTTGCCCGGTCCTTCAAGGGTATCGCTGAGGGTGTTGAGAATTCGAACTATTACCTCGAAACCGACCGCGGACGGTTCATCCTGACCCTGTTTGAAAAACGCGTGAACGCCGACGACCTGCCTTACTTCATTGGCCTGAAACACGCGCTCGCCAGCACTGGATTTCCGTGCCCGACCCCGGTTCCTGGAAAGGATGGAGAAAGTCTGCGCACCCTCAATGGGCGCCCGGCCATCATCGTCACGTTTCTGGACGGGCTGAGCCCAAAGACCCCAAACATTGCCCAGTGCCGCGCCATGGGCGCTGGCCTTGCGCAAATGCATTCGGCGCTCAAGGATTTCGAGCGCGTTCGCGAAAACGATCTTGGTCCCGGTGGCTGGCCCAGGCTCTGGACCGGCCGTGCAGCCATCGCCGAAACTCTGGAGCCCGGACTGTCTGCCCGTATCGAGAGCGACCTCTCAGCGACGGCAGCCGCGCGCGAACTGAGCGCCAGGCTTCCGCGCGGCACCATTCACGCAGACCTGTTTCCCGACAACGCCTTCTTCCTTGGCGATACGTTCGCTGGCGTCATCGACTTCTACTTTGCCTGCACGGACGCGCTCGCCTACGACCTCGCCGTTTGCCTGAATGCGTGGGCGTTTGACCCGCGCGGCCATGCCTATGATCCAGCCAAGGGTGCAGCACTGATCGAGGGCTATGAATCGGTGCGTCGTCTCACTGCAGACGAAGAAGCGGCGCTGCCCCTCCTGGCCCGCGGCGCCGCTCTCCGCTTTTTCCTCACACGACTTGTCGACTGGTCCGACACACCGCCGGACGCCCTGGTGAAACCGCACGACCCGCTCGACTACGCCCGACGCCTCGAATTCCACCGGAACACTGCCAACGCCAGCGACTATGGCCGTTGACGCAGGTCAGGAAGCACATCACCTCAAGCGATATGAGTGAAACGATAGACATCTGGACCGATGGCGCTTGCAGCGGCAATCCCGGACCCGGCGGTTGGGGCGCTGTATTGAAGGCTGGCGACAAGGAACGCGAGCTGTTCGGCGGAGAGCCTGAGACGACCAATAACCGGATGGAACTCATGGCCGCTATTGAGGCGTTGAACGCTTTGAAGAAGCCCTCCACGGTCACGCTCCACACCGACAGCACCTATGTCAAAGACGGGCTCACGAAGTGGATCCATGGCTGGAAACGCAATGGCTGGAAGACCGCTGCAAAGAAGCCTGTGAAGAACAAGGATCTCTGGCAAGCGCTCGACGAAGCATGCTCGCGCCACGAGATCACCTGGAAATGGGTGAAGGGCCACGCCGGCGACGAAGGCAATGAGCGCGCCGATGCACTGGCCCGGCGCGGCGCAAAGGATGCTGCCTAACGCAACAATACGAGCGCGAAGTAGGCCCGTTCATCCATCCATGTCTGCGAAACGGTCCAGCCGCTTTTGGCGGCCAGCGCAGCAAACACATCAACCGCCAGTTTGCGCGAATTCTCCGTGTGAATCCGTTCGCCTTTGGAAAAACGAAACAACTGTCCGCCGACCGAAACAGTCTGATCGCGCAGGCATTCCAGATGCATCTCGATCCGGCTCTCCTGCGCATTCCAGATGGCCCGGTGCCTGAAGGCATCGACATCGAAGTCTGCGCCAAGCTCCCGGTTTGCGCGCACCAGAAGGTTCAGATTGAACGCCGCAGTAACGCCGGCAGCATCGTCATAAGCAGGCACAAGAACATCCGGCGATTTCGGCTGGTCCAGCCCGATCAGGAACACGCCATCCTCACCAAGGTCCGTTCGCGCAGCCGTGAGGAGTGTTTCGATTTGCGTATCCGAAAGATTGCCGACGGTTGAGCCTGGAAAGAAGCCTGTCCGGCGCTCCGGCAGGCCATCCAGCGCCGCGCCAAGGCCCTCATCCATGAAATCCGCCGTGATGGGCCGTATACTGAGATGCGGATAATCCGCAGACAGACGCTCCGCCGCAGCCTCAAGGTGAACTGTGGATATATCCACGGGTGCATAAACCGAAATATTGGACCCGGCATCCAGTAACAGCCTGATCTTCAGCGCTGATCCTGCGCCATACTCAACCAGCACCGCATCCTCACCAAACGCCGCCGTCATTTCAGCGGCGTGCGCCGTCAGGATGCCAATTTCAGTCCGCGTCGGATAATACTCAGAAAGCTCTGTAATTTGATCAAACAACTCTGATCCCGCTGCATCATAAAGCCAGCGGGCCGG
>JBCBWQ010000247.1:0-3743 GCA_039817025.1 Pseudomonadota bacterium
CGAGGCGGCGCTCTTCCTCGAGGCCTTTCATCCCGCTTTCGTCCAGACTGCGGCGCGATGGGAAGACCTCTTCCTCCCAGCCTGGCAGGAAGACCAGGGGCCATTCCAGGCCTTTGGCGGCGTGCAAGGTGAGGATCTGGACTTCATCGCCGCCGCTTTCGCCGGAGACGTCCATGATCAGTTCGATGTGTTCGAGGAAAGCCGGGAGGCTGTCGAACTGGCCGATGGCGTTGATCAGCTCTTTGAGGTTGTCGAGCCGGGTCTGGGCCTGGGGGCTGCGGTCCTTTTGCAGCATGTCCGTATAGCCGGACTCCTCAAGAATGATCTCGGCCAGCTCCGTATGGGGCAGCCCGTTTGCCAGCCGGTCGCGCCACATATTGATCTGGTCGATGAACTTGGTCAGGCCGCGCTTTGCCGGGCCCTTGATCTCATCGGTCTGCAAGACCATCGGCGTCAGCGTAAACAGGGAGCGGCCATCATCGCGGGCATAGCGCTGGAGCTTCTGCACAGAGGAGGCACCGACGCCGCGCTTGGGTTGATTGACGACGCGCTCAAAGGCGAGGTCATCATCCGGACTGCGCACAAGGCGCAGATAGGCCAGCGCATCGCGGACCTCAGCACGCTCGAAGAAGCGCGGACCGCCGATCACACGGTAGGGAATGCCGAGCATGATGAACCGCTCTTCAAACAGCCGCATCTGCCACGACGCGCGCACCAGAACGGCGGCATCGGCATAAGCGTGTCCGGCAGCCCGCCAGCTTTCGATATCGTCAGCGATCAGGCGCGCTTCAGCCTCTCCGTCCCAAAGTCCGCGCACGCGGACTTTCTCACTATCTGGATCGTCTGCCCCTTCAGCACCGACATAGAGCGTCTTTCCGAGGCGGGATTTGTTGTGGTCGATGACGGATGAAGCGGCGGCGAGAATATGCTTTGTAGAGCGGTAGTTCCGCTCCAGCCGGATGACCTTCGCGCCCGGAAAGTCCTTCTCGAAGCGCAGGATGTTGTCCACTTCCGCGCCGCGCCAGCCATAGATTGACTGGTCGTCATCGCCGACACAGCAGATATTCGAATTGCCCTGCGCAAGAAGGCGCAGCCACAGGTACTGCGCGACGTTTGTGTCCTGATACTCGTCGACCAGAATGTAGCGAAACTTGGTATGAAAATCTGCAAGCAGATCAGGGTTTTGCTGAAAGATTGTAATGTTGTGGATCAGGAGATCGCCGAAGTCGCACGCATTCAAAACCTTCAGTCGGGCCTGGTATATCTCGTAGCACTTCACACCCTTGCCGTCGGCGAACTGGTAGGCCTCGTCGCCGGGCACTTTGTCCGGTGTGAGGGCGCGGTTTTTCCAGCCGTCGATCAGGCCGGCCAACATGCGCGGCGTCCAGCGCTTTGGGTCGATGCCCTCGGCCTCGACGATTTGTTTGCACAGGCGAATCTGGTCGTCGGTATCGAGAATTGTGAAAGAGGACTTCAGGCCGACGAGTTCGGCGTGGCGACGCAGGATCTGGGCGCTGATGGAATGGAACGTGCCGAGCCAGCGCAGGCCGTCGCCGTCGGGGCCGATGAGCTGCATGGCGCGCTCGCGCATTTCGCGGGCCGCCTTGTTGGTGAAGGTGACCGTCAAGGTTTGGGACGGCCAAGCCTTGCGGGTCTCGATGATGTGGGCGAGCCGGGTGGTCAGCACCCGGGTCTTGCCCGTGCCGGCACCCGCAAGCACGAGGAGCGGGCCGTCCGTGTGCAGCACGGCCTCGCGCTGCTCAGGATTGAGCCCGTCCAAATAGTCCGCATCATCCTGCGCCGACGCGGGTTGAGCAGCGGCGAGCTGAGAAATTGACGGGCGATTCGAAGTGGCGGTCATGCCTGGAATGTAGCAGGAACGCGGCCCGGTGTTAGGGGCGCGGGCCGCACATTACACAGCGGCCGGCCCTGAAGTCGCGTTCCGCTGCGCTTCTGGGGTCTTGTTCTTCGTCAGCGCGTCAGCGAAGGCGTGGTTCACATCCCTGTGCTTTGCCTCGTCTGCGCGTACGACTTCACAGACATCCCGCAACCGGGCGGTGATCGGCAGGTTCCAGTAGTCAATTGCGAGCCGCGGCGCGGGCGGGTTTGGGATCCGGCCCGCGTCGATTTCCTCAATGTAGCCGGTGTAGCTGATCACAGCCTCTTCTTCGAGATAGGCGACAAAGCGGTGGGCTGTGCGCGGGAAGAACAAGTACATGAAGAAGTAGAAGTTAAAGAAGATCGCCTGGGCACCCATGATGAGCGAACGCTCAAAGAGGCTAGGCTGTGCGACCTGAATGAACGTCATCAGGTGCATGCGCTCATTGTCGGCTTCATCAAGCAGCTCCTTGATCCAGCCCTGATCGTCGCGGATGTGGCGAAGCGCTTTGAGATGTTGAAGCATGCCGCCAACCATGCCGGGGACGGCGGCGACGGTTTCAAGAACAACGGCGCGGTGGCCGTAGCGTTTGCGGAAAAACGCATCGGCAAACACCCGCATGAACTTGACCATGCCGAGTGCAATGCTGTCTCTAATGCCATCTGCCGGGCGGCGTTGGTTGAGTGTGTCTTCGGTGGCCATCATAAGCCCCTATGCTAGGTCCCTTCCTACCTAATGAAATGGGGATGAAGTTTTCCCTGCGGAATAGGCGAGACGCCCATGGGGCGCTGGGTCGCACCTGTCGCAATCACCCTTTCTGGAAAGCGATGGTCACCTCGCCGATGCGAATACCATAGCGCGTGACATAAGCCCGATTGATGAGCACATCGTCTGGCAGGAGATACATCCAATCGTCAAAGCCGACATTCCATGTCGAGCCATTGACCTTCAGATCGACCTTGTATTTCCAGTTGAAAGCGTTGCCCGCTGTCTCGCCCGTGGCATAGCCCGGCACGTCGCCTGCGGTGCCGCGATAATTGCCGTTGCCAAGAATTTCGATGGTCCAGACCCGGGTATCGCGTTCGCCATCATCGTATTGAAAGCGCTCATCCAGCGTCAGGACGCCGTCTTCGACTGTGCCGGTAATGTCGACCTTGAAGGACCGGCGGACCTTGCCGAAACGGTCTTCGAAAACGCCATAGGCTGTTGTTTCGCCGAGGAAATAGTCCTCAAGAACAAGCTTTCGGGGCGCTTCGGCATAGTCTTCCACGGTGGTTGAGGCGCAACCGGCAGTGGTGGCAGTGGCCGCGGCAAGCGTAGCAGGGGCAAAGAGGGCAGACAGGCGCATGGCGCGCTCCAAAGGTTGTGTACCCTTGGTACGTCGCCCGCGCCGGATCGGATGTGGTTGGCTAGTAGAGCGTTTTCAGCGCGTCAGCATCATAGTCCATCAGGTCGCCTGTTCGGCCGTCCTTGATCTTGGTCGCCCAATGCGGATCTTGCAACAGAGCGCGGCCAACAGCCACCATGTCGAACTCGCCTTTGTCTAGGCGTTCGACGACATCCATGATGGGGCGGGTCTTGGCCCCTTCGCCGCGGAATGCGCCGGTGAATTCTGATGACAGCCCGACGGAGCCGACAGTTATGGAGGGCAGGCCGGTCAACTTCTTGCACCAGCCAGCAAGGTTCATCTCCGGATCCGTTTCCGGGAATTCTGGTTCCCACCAGCGGCGCTGCGAGGCGTGCAGGATATCGACACCGGCATCGACGAAAACGTTCAGGAACGCTTCGAGTTCGGTCGGGGTTTCGGCAAGCCGGGCGTCATAGTTTTGTTGTTTCCATTGCGAGAAGCGCAGGATGATCGGCG
>JBCBWQ010000248.1:0-3738 GCA_039817025.1 Pseudomonadota bacterium
CTGAATGGCGAACAGGCGCTTGAGTTGGCGTTCCTCATCGCAGAAAAGCTCCAGGGAATGAAAACCGCAGCCGAGACGCCAAAGCGCGCTGTGAGCTAAATCAGGATAAAGTGCCATGACCCGGCGGGTATGGCCCGCCTGGGCGCGGGCCGCTGACATCATTGATCTGCTTCGGCTCTCCGCGCCGATCGCGCTCTCACGCATGTCGGTGATGTTGATGTCGTTCACCGACGCCGTCGTCCTCGGCCTGAACACCACAAACGAGCTGCCGCTCATCCTCAATGCGTGGCTGCCCATCGGGATCGCGATCGCCATTGGCATGGGCGTGCTGCAAGGCGTGCAGGTGATCTCGTCCGAACTCATGGGCACCGGGCAGACCGCCAATACGGGCCGGGTCTGGCGGCGCGGCATGTGGACGGCGCTTGTCCTCGGCATCGTGACCACAGCCTTCTGCTGGCTGGTGGCCACACCGCTCTACACGGCCTTGCGATTCGATGCGGATACGGCAGCCGGCGCAGCGAATGCGACGCGAATACTCTCGCTCGGCCTGGTCGGTCACATGGTCTCAGTCGGCTGCATGCTTTACTTGGAAGCCCTTCGCAAACCAAACATGGTCACTGCCGTCATGCTGGGCGCGGTGGCGTTTAACCTCGTGCTGGACCTCTATCTCGTTGGCGGGTTCTTCGGTGGTCCGACACTCGGCTATGAAGGCGTGGCCTGGGCAACAACCATCAGTCGCTACGCCCTGACGCTGGCGCTTCTGGTGATCATCGCCTTCGTCACACCGGGTCTCAAAGCGTCAGAGCCTGCTCCCAAGGATGAATTCCGCCGCCAGACCAGTGTCGGCCTTGGGGCAACGATCTCCAATGTTGCTGAGTTCAGCGCGTTCAACTTTACCTTCGTGATCGCGACCTGGATCAGCCTGGAAGCGGCCACCGCCTACGGCATGGCGATCCAGTTCATCGGCGTCACCTTCATGGCCTTCCTCGGCATTGCGACAGCGACCAGCGTGCGCGTTGCGGAGCATTTCGGACGGGGAGACCAGACGGGCGTGCGCGATGCGTCCCGGCTCGGCGTGGTCGTCGGCGTGCTGCTGGGCGCTGTGCTTACCGTCTTCATGCTCGCTTTCAATGATACGCTCGCCGCGCTGACCGTGGCTGTGGACCCGGCGACAGGCGATGACACTGCGCAGGCGCTGCTCGCCATCCTGCTGTTGTTTGCCGCTCTGGTGATCCTGTTCGATGGGCTACAGGTGATCGGAGCTTACGCTTTGAGGGCGCAGGAGATCGTCTGGGCACCCGGCGCATTTCACCTGGGTTCGTATTACCTGATCATGCTGCCCGGGGCGTATTGGCTCGGCATCGTTCATGGCCGCGGCGGGCAGGGGGTCATGGAGGCCGTTATCCTCGCCACGCTGTGTGCGGGTATTCTGCAGGTTGGCTACCTGGAATACAAAACGGCGCGCCGAACGAACGACGCGCCGCTTCAGGTTTAAATCCCCCTTTTGGGGAGAACGCTTACAGGTCTTTGAGTGCCGAAGCAGGCTTGAATGCCGCTGAGGTTTTCTCAGCGATCTGGATTTTCTCGCCCGTGGCTGGGTTGCGGCCTTCGCGAGCGTTCCGCGTCTTTGCGTGGAAGGTGCCGAAGCCCGCAATGGCAACCTGGTCACGCTTCTTCACGGCACCAGCAATGGCGTCAAAGACGGAGTCGATGGCCTTGGCAGCGTCGCTTTGGGACAGGCCAGTCTCGTCGGCCACGGCTTTAGTCAGTTCGCCCTTGTTCATAGGGGTTCTCCTCAATTTGAACGGCGTTGGTCGCCGTTGCGGACGGAAAGAGACATGATTCGATCCGGTGCGATACGACGATCCCCAATAAACACAGGCTATCCAGCTAGAATCCACCCCTCTTCTGCGGTGATTTTGGGGATAAGTGCTGTGTCAAGGCCGTCTGGCGGGCCGAAAAGGGGGGCAAGGGCGCGTTTACCGTCGAGTTCGCTGTAATGGCGGGCGATCTCGCGAACCTGGGCTTTGTCGAGCGGTTCGCCGGGCTCTGCCTTAGCCTTCACGATGGACGGATAGATTTCAGCGACGATCACATCGACCCCATCAAGAGCTTCGGCCTCCAGCGGTTCAAACCCGGTCTCGAAGGGCCAGATACGCATGCGATCATTGTTGGCGCGCAGGTGATGGACATGGGGAATGCCCAGAATCGTCTGCCCGCCAACGCTGCCGGTATAGGCCAGTTGCCAACAGGATTTTGGCTGGCCGAGCTTGGCCGTGCGCAGCCAGGTTTCGCAGGCCCTGTATTCGGGCAGGAGGGCATCCGGGCCGAAATCCGGCTTCTTGCCGGAGAGCGTCGAAACCTGATCCCGCGCCGGCGCACCCCAGAACGGAAACGGCCCTTTGGACATCGCGTAATTCATGCCCGCCGCAAGCGCAAAGCGCGCATTGGAATTGTCGGGCTTTTCGCGGACCTTGCCGGCCAAATGCGCATGCATCGCCGCCCAGGGCGGCGCATCGCCTGTGAGACCAAGCGCGTCTGCTGTTCCAGCCGGAAACCCGAAGGAGAAGTCAAAGCCCAGCAGGACCTTGTCGCCGCGCTTGGTAAGGCGTTCGATCATCTCCTCAAGGAACGCCCGCGCTTTCAGCCGGGTATCCGGGTTCACCGCCTGAAACTGCAGGTTCAGGCGGGCATCCTTGGCGAGGACGCCTATCCAGATGGAATTAGCACCGGTCGCCGGTTTCGCGGCCGCGCTCCAATCGACCATGATGTAGGCGTCAAAAAGAGGCGTCATGCGAAACCGGTCCTTGTCATGCTGGGCCAGGCCCTAGGCAAGCTTGACGAGCATCTTGCCCTTATTGGCGCCGGAGAAGAGGCCCATGAAAGCGTCCGGCGCTGTCTCGATGCCCTCCATAACGGTTTCCTCGAACTTCATCTGGCCAGAGCCAATCCAGCTCGCCATGTCCTTCAGGAAGTCAGGCTGCATGTCGGCGTGGGTCGAGACGATAAAGCCTTTGATCTGAAGCTGCTTGCCGACGATCTGGATAACGTTGTTCGGGCCTGGCGCGGGCTCTGTGTTGTTGTACTGCGAGATCATTCCACAAATGGCCATCCGCGCGAACGGGCGGGCGCATTCAATTGCTGCCTGGAAATGGTCACCGCCGACATTGTCGAAATAGACGTCGATGCCCTTGGGCGCAGCAGCCCGAAGCGCTGCCAGCAGGCCTTCATAGCCGCCCACGGCCCGGTAATCGATGCACGCGTCTGCGCCGAGGGATTTGACAAGGGCGACCTTCTCTGCCCCGCCGGCCGAGCCGATCACGGTGCAACCCTTGATCTTCGCGATCTGGACCACCGCGGAGCCCACGGCCCCTGCAGCGCCGGAGACGAAGACAACATCGCCCTCCTTGAGCGCGGCCACGCGGAGGATGCCGGCATAAGCGGTCAGCCCTGGCATGCCCGCGATCCCGAGGAAGGCGCTGAGCGGCAGCCCGGTATCGCCCGGCAGCTTGTTGGCCATGACGGCTTCCGGAGGGGCTGTGAAGCCCTCGCGCCAACCGGCCATGGACTGAACGAGATCCCCAACAGCATAGTCCGGATGGCCGGACGCCACGACCTCGCCGACGGCGCCGCCCTGCAACAGCTCACCAATCTGGAACGGTGGGACATAGCTTTCCCGGTCATACATGCGGCCACGCATGTACGGGTCGACAGACATCCAGTGGTTACGCACCTGAA
>JBCBWQ010000249.1:0-3724 GCA_039817025.1 Pseudomonadota bacterium
GGCAGAGACACGAGCGTTCGCGGGCAATTGCCCGTTGGGTCAGGTTTCACGCTTCTCGTGAAACTGGCCATAAGGGCGGAACCGCCAGAGATAACGCGGAACGACGGCCTCGACGCTCTCAAGCTCTGTAACGCCAAGATCTGAAAGTGTGTGGGCGTTCTTAGCGACGATATTGTCCGTCTTCAGCAGAGTTACCTGGTCCCCAGTCAGTGGCGGGTCACCGAACAGGCCCCATGAGAATGGCGGCACATAACGAAACAGGGCCCCAAACACACGTCCCATTGCTCCGGCGAGGAAGAATGGCAGATTAAGTTTGTACCGCTTGCGATCGATGGTCTCGCCGATGAAATCATAAAGCTCAGCGAAGCTATACGTGCGCGGCCCGCCGAGTTCAAAGGTCTTCCCCGCAACGTCATCACGGGTAATCGCCGCCGCAATCGCATCAGCAACATCTCCAGCGTAAACCGGCTGGACCTTTGTCCTGCCGCCCCCGATGGCCGGCAGGAATGGAAATACAGATGATGCAGGACCACTGGCGAGCGCTGCAAAGCGGTTGAAGAAGCCATCTTCGGGCCCAAAGACGATAGATGGCCTGAGGACTACTGCCGTCGGAACGAGTTGCTTGATCGCAATCTCGGCCTCGGCTTTGGTCCGGGCATAATCGGACTTGCTATTTTCGTCTGCTCCGATTGCCGAGATTTGCACGAGCCGGTCAATGCCCGCCTCGGCGCACGCTTCGGCCACAGTACGCGCACCGTCGCGTTGTGCTGCTTCGAAGCTTTGCTTTCCCTTTTCAAACAGGATCCCGACGAAATTCACGCAGGCGTCTGCGCCGTCCAAGGCCTGGTCAACGGACGCGCGATCGCGAATGTTTGCCTGAACGACGTCGACCCACCCAGGGGTCCCAGCCAGCTTAGCATCGCCTGCGAGGTGCGGCCGGCGAACAGCGATCCTCACGCGGTATCCAGCGTCAACGAGAGCGCGCGCCGCGTACCGCCCCACAAATCCGGAGCCACCGAAAAGGGTTACGAGGCCTTTAGCCATGCCATGTCTCTTTGCGCACTGGTTGACGGGTCGGCGCGTCTTTGACCACGCAGCGCCAGACTTGTCCATGTGGTGAATTGCTCAGGCACCCACCACGGTCTGTTCGATTGCACCGAAGATGGAGTGCCCGTCTGAATCAAGCATTTCGATCCTCACAGTGTCACCCATCGACATGAAGGGCGTTGTCGGCTGCCCATTGGCGATGGTCTCAATCATTCGAATTTCCGCAATGCAGGAATACCCCCTACCCCCTTCGGATACTGGTTTCCCGGGGCCACCGTCCGCGCCCTTATTCGACACTGTGCCTGAGCCGATGATTGTGCCTGCACAGAGGGGCCGCGTTTTGGCGGAATGGGAAACAAGTCGCGCAAGCGAGAACGTTGCATCTTCGGCGGCCTCAGCTCGGCCGAACGGTTCGCCGCGATAATCAACGCGCAAGGGAAGATGCACGAGCCCGTGCTCCCAGGCTTCGCCAAGCGCATCTGGCGTCACCGCGACGGGTGAGAAAGCGCTTGGCGGTTTAGACTGGAAAAAACCGAAGCCCTTAGCGAGTTCAGCAGGAATCAGGCCGCGCAATGACACGTCATTGCAGAGCATGATCAGTTTAATGTGGCTGAGCGCATCAGTTTCAGAAACACCCATCGGCACATCATCTGTGACCACGGCAATTTCGCCTTCCATGTCACAGCCCCAGGCTAAATCACCCAGGACAATGTCACCGCGAGGATCAAGGAAAGCATCGGAGCCGCCTTGGTACATTAGCGGGTCGTCGTAGAAGCTCTCAGGCACCTCAGCGCCGCGAGCCTTACGAACGAGTTCAACGTGGTTGATGTAGGCTGAGCCATCCGCCCACTGAAACGCGCGCGGCAACGGAGAATGCGCGTCCTGCTCGTGGAATCGCTCCGATGGTACGGTTCCCGCTTCCAGCTCCTCGGCCAACGTCCGCAGCTTTGGCTCGGCGCTCGCCCAATCGTCGAGCGCCTCCTGCAAGGTGCCGGAAACAAGCTGCGCGCTCGTGCATTTCGTCAGGTCGTTAGAAACAACAACAAGCCTGCCATCGCGCGATCCGTCCTTGAGGGTCGCGAGCTTCATTGTGTTTCCTCAGCGATCTTTTCATGGAGCCAAGCAGCGTGGCGGGGCGCTTTCTTGGTCTCGCTCCACTCCTCCAGCATGTCCTCGGCGACGGATTTGAGCTGCGTCATCTGATCTGGCTTGGAGATGTCGCAGGCGAGTTCAAGCCTGTGTCCGTTCGGGTCAAAAAAGTAGATGGATTTGAAAATGCCGTGATGGGTCGGGCCTAGCACGTTAAGCCCCTTGGCCTCCGCACGCGCTTTTGCGGCGATCAAATCGTCCATCGAACCGACGCGGAAGGCAATGTGCTGCACCCATTCCGGCGTATTGCCATCACGGCCCATATCCGGCTGCTGAGGGAGTTCAAAAAAGGCGAGGACATTGCCATTCCCCGCGTCGAGGAAGACATGCATGTATGGGTCGTAGGCACCTGTCGATGGAACATGATCTTCAGCGATAGCAAGCTGAAAATCCATGCCAAGAATGTCCTGATAGAAACGGACCGTCTCCTTTGCGTCCTTACATCGATAAGCCACGTGGTGAACGCCGCGAAGAGCTGGAGCATCAGGTGCAGCCATAATCAATCCACTTTCATTAGTTTCAATTGAAACTAATGAAAGTGGAGGGATCGTCAACGCCCGTCAGCCCTAACCTCCAACAAGAAAAAAGCCCCGCCTTGCAATGCAGGCGGGGCCAGAGTTTGCAGGTCTCAGTCTGGGAGGAAACGTAGAGACCCAATGCAGCAGTACTGCAGCCGTGGGCTTCTGCCCCGCAATTGGGGCGAAATCCGGACTCCCATCTGGCAAGTGTCACATGACGAAACCGTAAGTGGCTTTCGTGCAACGCAACTCGGCGGAAACGGCTATCTGGCGAGAATTGCCGGCCACTCCGTATCAGCTTGTTCAATAAAACCAGGGATATCTGCTTCCCAGTCGCGTTGAACCTTCGCATTGTAGTTCAGGTACAGTTTGCCATCGACAATGCGCCAATGATCTGCGTCGCCCTTGGCCGTGTAGCCTTGCGAAACAGCCCACGCGCAGTAGCCGCCATATTGCGGCGCATACGCTTCTGGATCAGCGAGGAATGTGTCCAGATTTTCCTGGCTGGCGAAACGAAACTCAGCGCCTTGATAGGTTGTGGAGAAGTCTTTTGACCCTTTGGTCGGTTCACCGGCTGTGAAGTAGGCAACAGGATCATGGCCCTGCACAGCAACGTTTGAGAAGCGGCCAGTGTAAACCTGAGCCGTGTCAGCAGCTGCAGTCGGTGCGATCAGCGTGGCTGGGACGAGGGCAATAGACGCAGCGAGGAAGATGGAACGAAAACGCATGGGCGGGGTCCTTTGATTTGGATCTGTACAACCGTGCGGCCGCCAGCGGAGGGGGACGACGCTGGCGGCCTGGGTCGACGACGGGGTGGGACGCGCCCGTCGGCGAAGCCGATGACTTGCTGCTTGCTAGAGTCAGCGCACCACCGGTTTTTGACGAGACTGAACCAAGGGTTTGGGTCGGTCAGGGTTGGTTGGTTCCGTTTCGTCTGAGACAAACATGGCGGCGTAACCGAACACGGACGACCAACAAGGCCGTGAGGTGGGATCACAGACGCGCGAGCG
>JBCBWQ010000024.1:0-3405 GCA_039817025.1 Pseudomonadota bacterium
CCCACGGTGCGCCGCTTTCGACTGCGGAACTCGAAGCGATTGAAAACGAGGTCAATTCCGTTATCCGGCAAAACCGCGAGACGGGTATTGCTTTGAGCACACCTGACGAGGCGATCGCGGCGGGTGCGCTCGCGCTATTTGGCGAAAAGTATGGCGAAGAAGTGCGTGTGCTGACAATGGGCGAGTCCCTTGCACAGGATAGCAAACCGTTCTCGGTCGAGCTGTGCGGCGGCACCCATGTGGAGCGGTCTGGCGATATCGGACTATTTGTCATCGTGTCAGAAGGCGGCGTCTCAGCCGGCATCCGCCGGATTGAGGCAGCAACGGGTGAAGACGCCTTGGATTTCCTGAGGGGTCGCGCGCGCATCGCGACAGAGCTCGCGACGCAGTTGAAAGCTCCGCTCAAAGATGTTTCTCAAAAAGTTTCCAGTCTTGTGGATGACCGCCGTTCGCTGGAGAAGGAGCTTGCCGAGGCCAAACGCAAGCTCGCCATGGGCGGCGCTGCACAGGAAGCAAGCGGGCCAGAGGAGATTGCGGGGATCAAGCTGATCGCCCGTGTTGCGCAAGGCGTAGGCGGCAAGGATCTGCGCGCGATGATCGACGAAGCAAAGGCTCAGCTGAAATCCGGCGTGGTGGCCTTGGTCGGCGTATCCGATGGCAAAGCCGCCGTTTCGGTTGGGGTTACGCAGGATCTGACCAACCGTGTTTCAGCGGTGGATCTTGTGAAAGCTGCAAGCGCTGCAGTTGGCGGTAAAGGCGGCGGCGGACGCCCCGACTTGGCCCAGGCGGGCGGACCCGATGGTGACAAAGCCGAAGCGGCTCTGGACGCTGTGCGCGCTGCTCTGGAATCGGCTTAGGGAAAGGCGAAGGCTTCGCCGGTTTCGGCCCAGGCGGGGCGTTTGACCATGGCAGTCTCAAACAAGGCGGAGCAGGTGAGGGCTTCCAGCCAGGCAGACAGACCTGTCCAAGACTGTGCGTCGAACCATGCGCGATCGACACCGGCAAATTGGCGGACAAAAGGCATCGTAGCCATGTCTGCGAGCGTGTAAGCTGGACCGAAAATCGCGCTGCCATTAGACCTGATCATTGCGTCGAGACCGAACAATATCTCGGCGGCTTCATCGCGATGGTGGAGACCGGACGGAAGGTCATATCGGTTCGGATACTTGTATCTGTCGAGATGGTATTTGAACAGACCATCATTGCGCTCGATCAGCGCTTCGGCCTCATCCTCCCTCAGCCAACCTTCGGGATCGCGTTGGTTGAGCGCCCAGTGCATGACGTTGAGGCTCTCATCAATTACGGACCCATCAGGGAGGATCAGGACGGGAACCGTCCCTTTTGGCGACGCTTCAAGCATTGCGTCCGGTTTATCCCGGAGTTTCACTTCGCGCAGTTCCACCTGCGTTTGTGACACGACCAGGGCGAGCCTTGCGCGGATTGCATAAGGGCAGCGGCGGAAGGAATAGAGGACCGGACGCATTAGGATGCCGGGACGGGGTGTCCAATATGATGGACGCCGAGGGCCTCTGCGCGCTCAACCTGCCTTTGGCGCTCCGCAAAACGTCGTTTCTGCTCATCGCTCGTTGTATCGTGGCAGGCGGCGCACGAGACCCCTTCAACATAGCGCGCATCGTGTTGGCCAGCGTCGTCGACCGGGCGTTTGCAGGCAAAACATTGCAGGTGGCCGGAGGGTACAAGGTCGTGATTGACGGCGACTCGCTGGTCGAAGACGAAACAGTCACCACGCCAGAGGCTTTCGGTCTGCGGAACAGTTTCCAGATAGCCCAGAATGCCGCCTTTCAGGTGCAGCACGTCGTCGATGCCGACGGCCTTCAAATGGCTTGTCGCTTTTTCGCAGCGAATGCCGCCTGTGCAGTACATGGCGATGCGCTTGCCATCGAAGTCGGCCCGGTTTGCTTCGAACCACGCTGGAAAATCCCGGAAGGATTCGGTTTGTGGATTAATCGCGCCCTTGAATATGCCAATTCCAACTTCGTAATCATTGCGCGTATCAATAACGACCGTATCCGGACCACTTATGACAGCATTCCAGTCTTCTGGCGCAATGTAGCGCCCGACGTGGTCATTCGGGTTGACGCCATCCATGCCCATTGTGACGATCTCGCGTTTGAGACGCACCTTCAGGCGATGGAAGGGTTGTGTATCCGTTTCTGTCAATCGTGGAGACAGGGGCGCGCAGCCTGGCAAAGCCCGCAGGCGCGCGATAGCAGCCTCTATACCGTCCCGCGAGCCAGCGATCGTGCCGTTCACGCCTTCATCCGCCAGCAACACAGTGCCACGCACGCCGAGCATGTGGAGGGCATCGTATAGTGGCTGGCGCAAGTCTGCGGGCGCTTCGAACGGCGTAAAGCGATAAAAGGCGGCAACGTGAAGGGTCGTCATAATCGCCTTATGCCAAACGTGGACGCGCCGCGCTACTCTGCTGCGATCAGCGTCGTGCGCTGTTTTGGAAGCTGGCCTTCGGGCCATCCTGCCCAAAGCGACTTTTCGCGCTCAGCAGCAGCCCTGACGGCGGCCTCCTTGACGTGGCCGAACCCGCGAATGTCATCGGGAACCTCTGCGATGGCGACGGCGAGATCATGGTTGCGCGCGTCCAACTGGTCGCAAATCAAATCGAGATTTGCGAGGTACTGGTCGCGAAGCGCGCGTTCCATCTTGCGTTCCTCGGTAAAGCCAAACGGATCAAACCGGGTTCCCCGAAGGCCTTTGAATTTCGCGAGCAGAGCGAAAGCGCGCAACATCCACTGGCCGAATCGCTTCTTGACGAGGTGTCCTTTGTGATCGGTTTTGGCCATGAGCGGCGGTGCGAGGTGAAGCCGGAGCTTGCCGCCTTTGAATTGGTCGCGCAGCGCTTTCGCGAAAGACCCGTCCGTGTACAGCCGGGCGACTTCGTACTCGTCCTTGTACGCCATCACCTTGTAGGCGTATGTGGCGACAGCGCGTGTCAGTCGATCGCCGAGTCCGGCCGCAGTTTCCGCTGCGCGAACCCTCGCCACCGCTTCGCGATACTGCTCGGCATAAGCCGCATTCTGATAGGACTCCAGCCGGCTCGAGCGATGGGAGATTAGCTCGTCCAAGGTCTTGGGTACAACCTCCCCGCGCGGGTCTCTGGCCGACTGCAGGCGTCCGGGCTCCGAAGCGGCGATCCGTCCAATGTCGAAGGCGGCCATATTCTCTTCGATCTTCACGCCATTGAGCTTGATTGCCCGGTACAGACCGCGCAGCGACACAGGCACCTGCCCGCGCTGCCAGGCAAAACCAATCATGATCATGTTGGTATAGATCGCATCGTGAAGGTATTCGACGGCGAGCGCTTCGGCATCAATCGCGTCGAGATCCAACACTTGGCGCTTTACGCGGGCGGCAAGGAGGTCGCTCTGA
>JBCBWQ010000024.1:3503-19420 GCA_039817025.1 Pseudomonadota bacterium
CCGCCTTTCTGTGCAAGGCCGGTCATGTCGAGCGAGGACGCCGCATTCCCGTCGACATGGGCCGCCATCGCGAGCACGGCAGCGACAGTCGTGACGCCTGTGCCACCCACGCCAGTGAAAACGAGATTGAAGGGCTTTGCGAGGCCCACCGGCTCGGGCAAGGGCAGGGCGGACGCGTCAAATTCAGGGCGCGGTTTGTCTGCAGCCGTAGGCGTTGAGCCGTGCACGGTCACAAAGCTCGGGCAAAAGCCCTTAACGCAGGAAATGTCGGTATTGCACGTCGACTGATTGATCCGGCGCTTGCGGCCAAATTCAGTCTCTACCGGTTCAACGCTCAGACAATTCGACTTGACCGAACAGTCGCCGCATCCTTCGCAGACGTCCTGATTGATGAAGACGCGAACGTCATCCGGTTTGCGCAGGCCGCGCTTGGAGCGCCGGCGTTTCTCTGTGGCACAGATTTGATCATAGATCATGACCGAGACGCCCGGCGTGTTGCGCAGCATGGTCTGCACTTCGTCCAGTCGGTCTCGGTCAAAGATTTTCACGCGGCGCGGCAGGCCTTTTGCGTTGGCGTAGCGGGTGACGTCTTCGGTGACGATGACAATCGTTTTCACGCCCTCGCCCTCGACCTGTTGGGCAATCTGGGCGGGCGTCTGACCGCTTTCCACATGCTGGCCGCCAGTCATGGCGACCGCGTCATTGTAAAGAATTTTGTAGGTCATGTTCGCGCCGGATGTGACCGCGGCGCGGATCGCAAGACTTCCGGAGTGCGAATAGGTGCCATCGCCCAGATTGACGAAGACGTGCCCCTCATCGGTGGCCCAATGCTGGCCGACCCAGGCAATGCCCTCGCCGCCCATCTGGCTTGTCATATCCGTGTTTCGGTCCGGCATGAAGTTCGCCATGTAATGGCAACCGATCCCGGCCAGCGCCCGCGAGCCTTCCGGCACAACGGTTGAAGTATTGTGCGGGCAGCCTGAGCAGTAATGGGGTGTGCGGACGGTTTCCGAGGCATTTGAGCGGGCTCCGTCGCCAGACCGGCCGACACGCTCAAAGTACATATCCGCGCGCGCCATGTCCCACTTGCCGGGGATGCGATCCATAAGCGCGCGAGCGATCTCGGGTACAGGGATAGAGGCCACATCGGACAGGAGCGGCGCGCCAGTCTTATCTCGCTTGCCCTCGATCAATGGGCGCTTGCGGTCTGGCAGATCATAAAGCGCAGCGCGCAACTGATCTTCGATCAGCGGGCGTTTGTGCTCAATGACCAGGACTTGCTCCAGCCCTTCACAGAAGGCGCGGATACCCTGCGGCTCCAGCGGCCAAGGCATCGCGACTTTGTAGATTGTAAGCCCAAGCGCGCCTGCGTCCTCTGGCGTCAGTCCAATCCCCGCTAGGGCTTCGAAAACGTCCCGTGCGGCCTGACCGGTCACCACAATACCTACTCGAGGCTTGGGGCTCGGCAGGATGACTCTGTCCAGGCCATTTGCGCGGACATAGGCTTGCGCAGCAGGCAATTTGTAGCGGCGCAGGCGGGCTTCCTTGTCCAGCGGGTTGTCGCCGCGGCGCATGTGGACGCCGTCTTCTGGCAGAGAGATGTCAGGCGCATTGAAAACGAGACGGTCCAGACTGACATCGACGACCGCGCCGGAATCCATAGTGTCGGCGAGCGCGACGATACCCGTCCAGGCCCCCGAAAAGCGGCTCATCGCCCAGCCATGGACACCGTAGTCAAGCACGTCCTGAATTGAAGCGGGGTTCAGGACAGGGACTTCAGCATCCTGCATCGCATATTCAGATTGCGAGGGCAGGGTGGAGGATTTGCAATTGTGGTCGTCGCCCACGATCGCAAGAACGCCGCCAAGTTTCGATGCACCAGCGGCATTGGCATGCTTGAAGACGTCACCTGTTCGATCGACGCCCGGGGCCTTTCCGTACCAGATGCCGAACAGGCCATCATAATTTGCACCCGGAAACAGGCCGAGTTGCTGAGACCCCCAGACCGCGGTGGCGCCAAGGTCCTCGTTGAGGCCTTCCCAGAACTTTACATCATGGGCGTCGAGCCACTTTTGCGCAGCGCGCAGCTGCTGGTCATAGCCGCCAAGTGGGGAGCCGCGATAGCCAGAGATGAAGCCAGCGGTGTTCAGTCCTGCCTGCAAGTCGAGCCGTTTCTGGTCAATCGGTAGGCGGACGAGGGCTTGAATTCCCGTCATGAAGGCCTTGCCCTCGACAAGGTCGTATTTGTCGTTAAGCGTTACTTCGCGGTGGTACATAGCGTGCCCCTGACAAGTTTGCGCTAATATCCTACAAAAATCACGAAATTACTTGCTTATCTTGCGCACTTTTCGCTAAATGTTGGAAAAGTATTCTGCAGATTGCGGATATGGGGGTGAATTATGGCGCAAGACTTGGACGCGATCGACGCAAAGATTCTCGATCTCATCCAGCATGACGCGGCCTTATCGGTCGCGGAGATTGCCGAGCGGGTCGGTTTGTCCTCTTCGCCCTGCTGGCGGCGGATCAAGCGGATGGAGGAGGCGGGTGTCATCACGCGCCGCGTCACACTGCTCAACACCGCCCAGCTCGGGCTCAACTTTGAAGTGGTGGCGAACGTCAAACTCGCCCTGCCGAACCGGGACAATCTCGAGGCTTTCGAGACGATGGTCCAAGACTGGGAAGAAGTCACCGAATGCATGACCGTGACGGGCGCGGTGGACTATATCATCCACGTCGTCACCACCGATATGCACGCCTATGACGATTTCCTGCGCGACAAGCTTCTCGGCTCTGCGCTTGTCTCAGACGTCCAGTCGCGGATCATCATCCGTGTCGCAAAGCGGACAACGGCCGTGCCGCTGGGGCTTGTGACGAATTAGGGCGTCTGCGGTCCTTACAGCGAAACGTCGAAACGGGTGTAGTCATCCAGCTGGAACCGCGGGAAGATCTGGCGCCCGGCGGCTTCGTGTTTGCGGATGGCCGCTTTGAGCGCCTGTCCGTAGTTGACGTCGGGATCTTTTGCGTCGGCAGCGATGACCAGAACGGGCCGCTGGAAGGCGGACTCTCCGTGACAGGTTTCTGCATTGCCGGGGCAGGCGAGGCTTTGCCTGTGCTCGCCGAGATTGGCGATGAGACGTTTCGGTGCTGCGTCGCAAGCAGGGGCTGCGGCGCTCACAGCCCGGGAGAGCGTGCGCGCGCGGCGTCCAGCAAGGCGATCATTCAACGTTTCCTCGCCTTCGAATGAAGCCGCACCAACCGTGATAACCGCGCTTTGCGTGCAGTACCCATCTCCAAGACCATCGGTTTGGAACAGCGAGGCGACGCCGGCTGTTTCACCCAGAACGTCCAGTGTGTCGGACTTGCCGAACGTCCAGCTTCGACCGCCCGACAGGAGATGCACGGTGAAATCAACGGCGCGACCCTCTTCGTCCTCGCCTGAAAGGGTTGAAGTCGTCAGCCACCGGCGATCCTCAAACACGCGAACGGGGCCAGCCAAAGCGGGCGCAGCCTCTGGTTCCGGGGCCTGTTTGACGATTTCAGGCTCCGGTGCAGGCGGCGGGAGGGTTGATACGGGCTGCGGCGCGGGGGTGGTAACGATCTGAGACGCCGGTTCGGGGGCCTCAGGTTCCGGCTCCACGACAAGTGTTTCCGGCTCGGCGCGCGCAGCCACATCCGCGAGCGCAGAAGCGCCGGTACGCTCCGGTTGCATCGTCCGTTCGGCAGCGGGCGTTGTGGCCGTTGCGATTCGGCGCGGACCGCCAGCATCGCCAGACAATGTAAGCCAGGCGTAGTACAACGCGCAGCCGATCAGCAGCAGGCCGAAAAACAGCGCCATGAGCAGCCAGCCGCGGCGGCGCTCTTCCTCTTCACGGGTTCTGCGGGGGGTCGCTGCCATGTCCGCCTCCTTAACCATTCGTCAGGGATTTAGCACCGTGGGATGGGGTCGCCTAGGGCAATCAGGTCACGCAAAATATTCGATTTTTGTAATGTGCCCGTCCGACTGCGCGAGGGTTTTGGCGGCCCCGCCGGGCCAAACCTGTAGCCGCGTTTCCATCTTGGGCGTATCACGCGAGCCGCCGAACAAGGCTTCGGACTCATAGCTCAACCATGCGACTGGGGCGTCGCTGGTCGCTGCTGCGCCGGCGGCTTCAATGGCCGACATGATGCGCGCAATCGCCTCTCTCGGGGGATAGATCAGGAAGACTGAGTGGTAGACCACCGTCAGCCCGGTTTTGGGGCGCACAGCAAGTTGGGCTTCAATCCAGTCCGCCGCATCGGCTTGCTCAACCCCCACGCCCGTGTCCCGTGCGAGCGTGATGGCCGCGCGGAGGCGGGCAAGGCGCTCGGCCTGGTCCGGCCACGTGTAACAGGTCAGCCTGCGTATGGCGTCTGGGTCTGAGAGGTCGACGGGCGAAAGATCGCATGCCGCGCGGCTCGCGATCCTCGGTTGAGCGTCCAGGTGCGCAGGGGTTGGGCCGGTCCAGTCGCTGGAAATGACCACATCACTGTCGCCCGGCCGGGACCAGCTGGCAGTCTTGTAAGCATACCGGTCCCAGTTCTGGTTCAGACCGGCGCTCGCCCCAAGCTCGAGCAGGTGCAGGGGCATGTCGAATTTTGCAGCAAGCTCCAGAAAGCCTGGCAGAAGGGCGAGTGCTCGCCGGGTTTCATTTGTCTGCGGCGGTGATGCCATGAAGGCGCGGGTATGATCGACATTCGCAGCTAGCCAGTCCCGCGCAATCGGCCAGACCGTCTCCATAGACCAGGCCTGATTCTGCGCCGGATAAACAGCGTTCAGGTCCGGGGCGTCTGGTCCCAGCGTTGCATGGTGCAGGGCACCAGCGAGCCTGAGGCCCAGCGCATCCTTTCGCGGATTGCCACCCCAGTCCCCGCAGATCGACTGGACGGGACCGCCGGTGTCAAAATCATCGGCCGCGGCCCGCAAGAGCTCTGCGGTAAAGCGCGATCCGAGGTCCTCACACCATCCCGCCTGTTCGCGGAAATGGTCGAGGATCCGGACCGGATCGAGCACTGCCTAGTAGCGCTCGACTGCCATGGCGATGCCTTCGCCGCCGCCAATGCAGAGCGAGGCCATGCCCTTTTTCACATCGCGGTCTTCCATCGCAGCCAGCAGTGTGATGAGCACGCGGGCGCCTGAGGCACCAATTGGGTGGCCCATGGCGCAAGCTCCGCCATTCACGTTGAGCTGGTCGTGCGAGATGCCAAGCTCTTTCATCGCGATCATCGGCACAACCGCGAATGCTTCGTTCACTTCCCAGAGGTCGACATCGTCAACGCTCCAGCCAGCCTTCTCCAGCGCCTTTTTCATGGCCGGTACAGGCGCGGTGGTGAAGTATTCTGGCTCATGGGCGTGCGAGGATGACGAAACGATTTTAGCGATCGGCGTCAGTCCGCGCTTTTCCGCTTCGGACTGACGCATCATGACAAGGGCTGCGGCACCATCGGAAATGGCGGATGCATTCGCGGCCGTCACCGTGCCATCCTTGTTGAAAGCTGGCTTGAGCGTCGGGATCTTGTCCGGGCGCGCGATGCGCGGCAGCTCATCAGTGTCGACAACCGTCTCGCCCTTGCGGGATTTCACTGTGACCGGCGCGATCTCGCGTTTGAACTTGCCGCTTTCGGTCGCCTTTTGTGCGCGGGCCAGCGTTTCCAGCGCGTACGCGTCCTGTTGCTCGCGGGTGAATTGGTATTCGCCGGCAATCTTGTCAGCGAATGCCCCCATGGGGCCGTGGGCGTACGCGTCTGTAAGGCCATCGAGCGCCATATGATCCTTGGTTTCCATCGAGCCGTATTTGTGGCCCTTGCGCACGTCGATCAGGTGGGGGGCATTGGTCATGGATTCCATACCGCCTGCGATGACGATGCTGGCCTCACCAGCGAGGATCGCGTTGCGGCCCATAACAGCGGCCTGCATGCCTGAACCGCACATCTTGTTGATGGTGGTGGACTCAAGACCCTTGTCCTGTCCGGCCTTGAAGCCGGCCTGGCGGGCGGGGGCCTGACCCTGACCGGCGGGCAGGCAGTTGCCCATGATGATTTCGTCAGCATCGTCTGCACCGAGCTTGGCTTCTTCCACGGCTGCTTTTACGGCCATGGCTCCCAGCTCGTTGGCTGAGAAGGTGGCAAGATCGCCCAATAGACCGCCCATTGGCGTTCTCGCCATGCCTACGATGACGACTGGATCTTGCTCTGCCATACCGGCCTCCCGTGCATTTTTGCTGCTATCGCTCAAATGGGGGTCAATGGCCGTGAGGGTCAAGTCCCGCCGGGGGGATGTCGACAATCGCTTCTGGGGGCTTGGCGCGGTCGAAATTGCACGCTAAGTTTTGAACGGTCAGACGTCGCGGTGAAGATTGCGCGTGACCAGCGAATAGCGCGACAGATACTAATGGGGCGGCTTCGATGGGGAGCCACGCGCGGCCAAGAGCCATAGGGCTGAATAACTCAAGGAAGACCGCATGAAACGCCAACGCGGGCGCAACCGTCGATCAGGCGGTGGAGGCAACAACAACAATCCGAATCGTCACTATGAGTCCAATGGACCCGATGTGAAGATCCGTGGATCGGCACAGCAGATCCTCGACAAATACCTGCAATACGCGCGCGACGCTCAGACCTCGGGCGACCGGGTCAATTCCGAAGCCTATTTCCAGCACGCTGAGCATTATGCGCGCCTGATTGCGGCAATGCAGCCGAAGCAGAAGCCCCAGCGCGACGATAATGACGCTGACAAGGACGATGCAGAGTCCAACGAAGCAAACGCTGATACCGACGCTGACAAGAGCGATGACACAAACGATCAGGCTTCTGCCGATGAGCAGGACAATGAAGGGCGCAAGCCGCGCCGCCGTAATCGCAAGTCCGACAAGTCAGACGACGCCGAAGCAGGCGATGACCCGCTGAAGGTCATAGACGCTGACGCGTCCGACGAAGGCGAAGCCCCGAAGAAGCCCGGCCGGCGGAGTTACAAACGCAAAACCGAAGACGCAGAGGCCAGCGAGGATGCGGGCGATGGCCTGGCCGCCACGCTGGCGCGGGGGCGCTCAGGCGAGGCAGACGTTGATACGGCCGACAAGCCGGTCGAGCCGGCGGCCGAGTAAGCCGATGCGGGTCGCCTTGGCTGGGCTGGCGATTGCGCTCTCCGCCTGTGTTACTCGCCCCGTCGCCTATCCCCAGACGCTTCCGGAGGAAACGGGGGCTGCTCCTAATATGTCCGTCTACGGCGCATTTGATGTGACCATGACCCCGATCGCCGGTCACCCGGCTCAGTTTTCGCTGGCCAAGTCCTATTCAGGTCCGCTGGAAGGAACCGCGACGGGGACCATGCTGACGGCCGTGACGCCTGTGGCCGGATCTGCCGCTTACGTAGCGGTCGAGACCTTCGACGGCACGCTGGAAGGCAAGCGCGGTACGTTCCAACTCGTCCATCGCGCTATTATGGACCGAGGTGCGCAATCGCTGTCCATCGCCGTCTTGCCCGATAGCGGTACAGGCGCACTGAGAGCGCTGACCGGTGACATGGCCATCGAAATCGATGACGCTGGCGGTCACTTCTACGTCTTCAACTACCGCCTGCCATAGACCGTCCATCTGGCTTGCGCCTGTGGTGCACAATCCCCATTTCTATCTCAACACGAGAAGGCCGCCGCTAAGCGGGGCCTTCCTTGAAGACCGGTCCGTGCGGCCCTCCGGCGGACATTTTGAGAGCCATGACCAATCCGCCTTTGGAAGGGGATACGATGAATATTGAGATCTACACAGAACGCGCCCGCGCCGCCTTGCAAAGCGCACAGACTGCGGCGCTCGCGGCGAGCCACCAGCAGCTCACGCCTGAGCATGTCCTCAAAGCCTTGCTTGATGACCGCGACCAGCTGGCTGTCAATCTGATCCGCGCTGCGGGTGGACGGCCCGAATTGGTCGTACAAGGCGTCGATGCGGCCCTCGCGGCGATCCCGCAAGTGACGGGCGGCGATGGCCAGCTTCGCCTCGATCGCGACGGCGCAAAACTCTTTGCAGACGCAGAAACAGGCGCGAAGGCCGCCGGCGACCAGTTCGTGACCGTTGAGCGTCTGCTCCTGGCCCTTGCTGGACTGAACGGTACGAAGGCCCAGAAAGCTCTAAGCGATGCGGGCGTCAGCGAAAAGGCTCTTGAAGGGGCCATCCAGCAGCTTCGCCAAGGCCGTACGGCGGATAGTCAGACAGCCGAAGAGAGCTATGACGCGCTGAAGAAATACGCCCGCGACCTGACCCAGGACGCCCGTGACGGCAAGCTCGACCCGGTCATTGGCCGGGATGAGGAAATCCGCCGGACAATGCAGGTCCTGTCGCGCCGGTCCAAGAACAATCCCGTTCTCATCGGTGAACCTGGCGTGGGCAAAACGGCTATTGCCGAGGGCCTCGCGCTGCGCATTGTCGATGGCGACGTGCCTGAAAGCCTCAAGGGTAAGCGACTGATGGCTCTGGACATGGGGGCGCTGATCGCCGGCGCGAAGTTCCGCGGTGAATTCGAAGAGCGCCTGAAGGCTGTCCTCAATGAAGTCAGCCAGGCAGAAGGCGGCGTCGTTCTTTTTATCGATGAGATGCACACGCTTGTCGGCGCGGGAAAGACCGACGGCGCAATGGATGCGTCCAACCTCCTAAAACCCGCCCTCGCGCGCGGCGAGTTGCATTGCGTCGGCGCGACCACGCTCGACGAATATCGAAAATATGTGGAAGGCGACGCGGCGCTCGCCCGGCGCTTCCTGCCCGTTTATATTAATGAGCCGACCGTAGAAGATACGATCTCCATTCTGCGCGGCCTGAAGGGGCGGTATGAAGCCCACCATGGCGTGCGCGTCTCGGATGCAGCCATCGTCTCCTCAGCGACCCTGTCAAACCGTTACATCACGGACCGCTTCCTGCCGGATAAGGCGATTGACCTGATGGATGAGGCGTCGTCTCGCCTGAGAATGCAGGTCGATTCCAAGCCCGAGGAACTGGACGAAATCGACCGGCGCCTCCTGCAATTGAAGATCGAAGCAGAAGCGCTGAAGAAGGAAAAAGATGACGCCTCGAAAGAGCGTCTGCAAACCATTGAAGGCGAGATTGGTGGGCTGCAATCAAAGTCTGATGAACTGACAACGGCCTGGGCTGCTGAAAAGCAAAAGCTCGCTGGCGCGGCCACTGCGAAGGAGCGGCTCGATCGCGCCTATGCGGACATGGCCGAGGCGCAACGCACCGGTGATCTCGTCAAGGCGTCGGAGCTGAAATATGCGACGATTCCGGGCCTGGAGGCAGAAATCGCTGCGGCGGAGCAGGGCGGCGATGAGTCCGACGGCGGGTTGGTCTCAGAAGTGGTGCGGCCTGAGCATGTCGCGGCCGTCGTCTCGAAATGGACCGGCGTACCCGTCGACAAGATGATGGAAGGCGAGCGCGAGAAGCTCCTCCAGATGGAGGACTCCCTGCGCGGCCGCGTCGTTGGGCAGGAGGACGCGCTGCAAGTGGTTTCCAACGCGGTGCGCCGCGCCCGCGCCGGCCTGCAGGACCCAAACCGGCCCATCGGCTCGTTCCTGTTTGTCGGACCGACCGGCGTTGGCAAAACAGAACTAACGAAAGCGTTGGCCGAATTCTTGTTCGATGACGACACAGCCGTGCTGCGTCTCGATATGTCAGAGTTTCAGGAAAAGCACTCGGTCGCCCGCCTGATCGGGGCGCCCCCCGGCTATGTCGGCTATGATGAGGGCGGCGTGCTCACTGAGAGCGTGCGCCGTCGGCCCTACCAGGTCGTCCTCTTCGATGAGGTGGAGAAAGCCCATCCAGACCTCTTCAACACGCTCCTTCAGGTGCTCGACGACGGCCGACTGACAGATGGCCAGGGTCGCACGGTCGATTTCAAGAACACCGTTGTGATCATGACCTCCAACCTCGGTGCCGATGCATTGGCCTCTGGCGAGGAGGGCGCGGTCTCTGGCGCGGCGAAAGAGAGCGTCATGGCCGCGATCCGTGCGCACTTCCGACCAGAGTTCATCAACCGGATCGACGAGATCGTCTTCTTCAACCGTCTCGGCCGCGGCGAGATCGACCACATTGTCGACATCCAGATGAACCGGCTTGCCCAACTCCTTGCAGACCGCAAGCTTACCGTTGATCTCACCGGGGCCGCGCGCACCTGGCTGGCGGGGCGGGGTTATGATCCGATCTATGGCGCAAGACCGCTGAAGCGCGTCATTCAAAAGGAACTTCAGGACCCGCTCGCACGCCTCATTCTTGAGGGCCGCATCCATGACGGCGAGACGATCAAGGTCGACGTCGAAGCCGACACGCTTGTGATAAACGGCGTGCCCAACGACTACGCCAAGGGTGCGGCTGCGCTCAATTAGGCCAGATCTCGCGCGGGCGCGGTGCTTTGCGGCCAGTCGCTCGCGTGAGTGTTGTGCCGTGTTGAAACCTCACACGGGCCATGGAACGATCCCCGGATAGAAGGGATATTTTCATGGTCATTTTGCGTTTCGTTTCGGTGCTCGCCAGCGCATTTGCGCTTGCTTGTGCTGCCCATACTCAGACCACGGCAGACACGTTCGGACGCGCTGAAGAAACATGGTCCGCGCAGGTGTCGCCGAACGGCTCTCTCCTCGCTACCGGGTGCAGCCCGACGGGCAAACGCGCAATCTGCATCTTCTCTATTGGCGGCGGTGCCAAGCCAAAAATGATCCCGGCACCTGACGGCGCGCGGATCAATAGCCTCTATTGGGCGAGCGATGATTATCTCATCTACACACTATCATTCTTCGAGACCCTGTCGCTTTCCAGCGGGTTGCGCGAAGTGACCATTTCGCGGGCACTCAGCTACAGCATGAAAACAGGTAAGACCGTCATGCTTATGCGCGATGGCCGCGGCCTGACCGATACGACGACAATAGACAGCCTCTTGGTTGACGATGAAGACAAGGTCCTCATGTCTTTCACGGTGCGAACCGATGACGAGCCGGAGACCGGTCGCCTTGTCAGTACCGGCGGTGGTTACTCGCTCATCGTCCTCGAAGTCGACCTGAAGGACGGTGAAGACAAAATCGTCGGCAGATCGAGCCGGTCCATTTGGCGCGCCGCCTATGACGAGACTGGCGAGCGCCTTGCGGAAATCGAGTGGGATATTAAGCGCGAGACCTTTCGCATCGTCAGTCTTCTCAAGGGTCGCAAGACCGTATTCGAGCGTCGCAATACGCAACGGTTCCCGTTCAACGGGGTCGAAGGGCTCACGAACGATCGTCAGGGCCTGATCGTGAATTTCGACGATGTGGACAGAACGGGTCTGCACGTCATCTCGCTGGTTGATGGCGCGATTTCTCCTTACGAAATTGGTGGTATTGGTGGCGCTGATGTTGGTCTCCTGAAGGATCGCTGGACCAATCAGATTTCGGGCTACCACTACACTGACGATCTCGACCGGGTCGTCTATACCGACGCGACGCTGGCGGCGTACCAGTCAGAACTGAAGGCAGCACTCGGTGCCGACACGGTCTGGCTAACGTCATGGTCGAAAGATCGCAGCGCCTTCACGGTCCGCGCCCAATCAATGGGTCGGCCGGCCGACTACTTTTTGTTCGAAACCGAAGGGCCGTCGGTCTCACCTGTGGGCGGCGAGGCACCGTGGTTGATGGAAACCCCGCTCGGGCAGGTTAGTCGCGCTGACTATACAGCGAGCGACGGCCTGACAATTCCGGCCTACCTGACCCTTCCACCAGGCACCTCGAAAAGCGACGGGCCTTTCCCGCTCGTACTGATGCCGCACGGCGGACCGGAAACGCGGGACGATGCCGCCTATGACTGGCTCGCTCAGGCTGTCGCTGCCGAAGGATTCGCGGTGCTCCAGCCAAACTTTCGCGGTTCAGCGGGTTACGGCAAGGCCTTCCGCGACGCCGGTTACAACGAGTTCGGCGGTCTCATGGTCCAGGACGTGCTGGATGGCGCAACAGCCATGGTTGCCGAAGGGGTAGCCAAGCCGGAGGGCGTTTGTGCAGTGGGCGCCAGCTATGGGGGGTATTCTGCACTCATGGCCGCCCTGAAAGCGCCGGACACGGTCGGCTGTGTTGTCTCGATCAACGGTGTAACCGCGCCATTTGCAATGATCAGTGAGTACGGAATTGATAGTCCACTGACCGCCTACCTCGAATCCTACATGGGTGATGTCTTTAAGACGTCCAGGGATGCGCAGGCGCAGATCAGTCCCGCTTCCCGCGCGGCGGAGCTGTCGATGCCGGTCCTTCTGATACACGGCAATGAGGATACGACGGTTCCAATCGGTCAAGCCACTCAACTGATGCGAACGGCCAACGGTAAACCGAACATCAGGCTGGAAACGCTGGAGGGCGCTGACCACTATCTCACTGCAACTGTAACGCGACAAAGCGTCCTCAGGAGCAGCATCGCACACCTCAAAGGTTCACATCCGGCTGCGAGGAATTAACCTGTTCTTAACTGCATTTTTCGCGTCAAGATAGATGAATGCCTGTTCAAGACCGAGGTCATAATGACGTAAAGCACTGTTTTTTCGAAACAAAAAAGTCTGTGCCCTGCGCATTGCATGACAGCGCTGCGAAGCATTTTTTTAACCTTCTCTGCCGTAGGTTGCGTTCGTAAAGACGTGCAGGGGAAGTCCTATGTCCAAAACAGCTGCGCTTGGCGCTGTATCCGCATTTGCGCTCGCAGGTTGTGTGACGCAGCCAGAGATGCTCACACAATCCGATCGCGAAGAGTTTTCAGATTTTCTGACAGACGCGGCCTTCGCTGATCAGGAGCCGATAACAGGCCCACTCAGCCTGCCCGAGGCCATGGCCCGCGCGCTGAAATATAATCTGGACCATAGGGTTTCGATGATGGAGGCGTCACTCGCTGCCCGCGATGCCGACTTTTCACGCTATGACCTGTTACCACAACTCGTTGTAAATTCGGCTTATTATGCGCGCGACAAAGAGCCCGGCGCATCCAGCCGGTCACTGATAACCCGGCGCCAGTCCCTTGAGCCGTCGCAGTCAACGGAACAGTATGGGTTCGCCTCAGACCTGACCCTGTCCTGGAGCATTCTCGACTTTGGCCTGTCTTACATCCGGGCCAAACAACTCGGTGATGAGGCTCTGATCGCGGAAGAGCGCCGGCGCAAGGCAATCAACGAGACAATGCAGGATGTTCGCGCCGCCTATTGGCGCGCCGCCAGCGCGCAGCGCCTGTCAGATCAGCTCAATGCGTTGCAGCAACAGGTCGAAGACGCCTTCCTTGACTCCCGCGAGCTCTTTGAGGCCCGCCGCACAGCACCGCTTTCTGCGCTCACATACCAGCGCGAGCTGACGGAAATTCAGGCTGAGGCCCAAGCACTTGAGCTGGAGCTTGTCTCTGCCAAGCGAGAGCTTGCGCGCTTGATGAACCTGCCAATGGGCATGGACTTCGAAGTCATCGTGCCGTCCCGGCAGGAAGCCACGCCGGAGTTCTCGATGCGCCTCGGCGACGCCATGGAAGTGGCGCTGGAGAATCGCCCCGAAATCCGCGAGGCAGCCTATCGCGTGCGCATGGGCGATCGGGCCATGAAGGAAGCCGTATTGGAGGCGCTGCCCGGTATCGACCTCTATGCGGGCTATAACTACGACACCAATGATTTCCTGTTCAATGATGACTGGGTCGCCTATGGCGCAAAAGCGAGCTGGAATCTCCTCAAGGTCTTCAACGCACCAGACCGATACGATCGGGCCGCTGCCCGTGCTGGCATTGAGCGCGAACGTGCGCTCGCAACCGCCGTTGCCGTGACCAGCCAGGTTCACATCAGCCTGATGCGATACGAGAAGCTGCGCGATACGCTCGATACAGCGAAACAAGCCAACGACGTGCAGGCGGAAATCCTGGATCAGATTGAAGCTGGCGCGACATCGGGACAGGTCAGCGAGCAAACGCTCGTCCGTGAGCGGATGAATAAAATCGTGACGGAAGCCCGATACGACCTTGCCTACGCTGAGGTGCAAGAGGCCTTCGCGGCACTCTACGCTGCAGTCGGTTACGACCCGTTCGGCAATGACATTACGGGCCGGGAAGGCGTCGGCACCGTCGCCGAGTCACTTAGCCTGCTCTGGAACGAGCGCGAGGCCCCAGCGGCGCCTTAAGCGCGGCTCGCTTCTCCAAGACCCAACATACGCCCCCAGAGGACACGCCATGACCGAGCGCAAGACCGCCAAAGAGTCCATAGATCTCTCGAAATCCGAAGCCGCCGAAGGCTTCGGTCAGAAATCGGCGATTGAACTCACCGCCCTGGAGCCCCGCGTTATGTTGGATGCTGCCGGACTCACGCTCGCTGTCGATGCAGTTGCCGAGGCGACTGAGCAAGATACGGGGGCAGGGGACCCAACGGATCAGACCGACGAGACTGAGGCGCTGCTGGATGATCTGAGCGAGCTGGACTCCCTTGCTCCGCTCGACGGGCAAACACGTAAGTTTCAAAACCTTGATTCCGCAGAAGTTGAGCGGCGTCTGGCGATTGCGCCTCAATCGACGACGGATGACGATGCGGCCAGTCAATCCAATGACGCCGTCTCACTTGAACGGATGGATGGTCAATCGGAATCGCTTCGCCAGTCTACCGGCGCCCAGGACCTGTTGCGCGCCGATATTGAGCAACAGGACATCGAGGCCGCTGAGACCTCGCCCGAAACCGTCGAGATTGTGTTTATTGATGCGGGCGTAACTGACCCGCTGACACTGTTGGAGAGCGTGCCATCAAATGCGCTCGTCTACGAAATTGACGCCGGTTCGGATGGCGTCGAGCAGATCGCGCAAATTCTCTCTGGCTACGAGAATGTCGACGCCGTCCATATCCTGTCGCATGGCGAAGAAGGCGTGCTTAATCTTGGGTCGGCGACCCTGACGGCTCAGTCCATGATCGGTGAGCATGCTGATGAACTCGCGGCGATTGGCGCTGCGCTGTCGGCCAATGGCGACATTCTCATCTATGGATGTGATTTCACCTCGGGTGAAGCAGGCCTTGAAGCAGCGATGGTTCTGGGCGGTCTGACCGGGGCTGATATTGCGGCCTCAACCGATGATACCGGGCACGCAGACCTCGGCGGTGACTGGGAACTGGAAACAACGCTTGGTGCGGTCGAAGCAGAATCCATCTCGGCGCAAAACTGGCGCGGATTGTTGGCGCCGATTGCTGATAATGATGTTGCGACCACAGATCAGAATACTCCAGTCGTCATCGATCCGCTGAACAATGATAGCGATGCGGTTGCGAGCCTGGATCCGTCGAGCGTTCGTGTTGAGCTGCCGGCGGGGTCTGGAAACTTCGTTACGTCCGGCTCAGTCATCGGTGAAGGTCAGTATACGGTGAATACGACGTCTGGCGAGATCACCTTCACGCCGGAAGCGGATTTCACGGGCACGACAACCCCGGTGACGTACAGAGTTGCAAATGTGAACGGCGAAACCGATCAGGCCACTATTTCGGTGTCCGTCGTGCAGCCGACACTGAGCGATGATTCCTCTGTCGGTGATGAGGATAATGACCAGATCATCGATATTCTCGGAAATGACCTGAATTCAACGGGTGTTGTTCCGTCCATTATTGCTCAGCCGGCGAATGGTGTCGTGACGGTCGAGGCCGATGGCCGTGTCCGGTATACGCCGAACGAAAATTTCAACGGCGTTGATAGTTTCACCTACAGTATCACGACGCCAGATGCGCTGTTCGCGGGCGATGATGCATTTCTCGTCCCGCTGAACGAGTCTATCGACCTGAATGTTCTGGCCAATGACAGCTTTTCGGGCTTCTCCACTGTACGGATCATCTCAGCGCCGACGAACGGCGTTGCGTCCGTAAATGCAGACGGCACCATCAATTATACGCCGAATACAGGCTACAGCGGTGACGATCAGATCACCTA
>JBCBWQ010000250.1:0-3723 GCA_039817025.1 Pseudomonadota bacterium
TGACGCAACGCGCGCTTTTCGGGTCCTTGAGACCCATCACGCGCCAACCTACTACATTCCACCCGAAGACGTGATGGCCGCGTTGATCCCGTCGCGTGGCACCACCTTTTGTGAGTGGAAGGGGCAGGCAGCCTATTTCGAGGTGCAGGCAGGCGACAAGACGGCGCACCACGCAGCGTGGAGCTATCCGTCCCCATCCGCATCCTTCAGCACTTTGGCCGGACATGTGTCTTTCTACGCTGGCGCGATGGATGCCTGCTTTGTTGGTGAAGAGCGCGTCATTCCGCAGCCCGGCGACTTTTACGGTGGGTGGGTCACGGCGAACCTGCAAGGGCGTATCAAGGGCACACCGGGGACCGAGCATTGGTAGGGCCGACCGCCAAAACAGCTGTCATCGGTGCAGGTATGGCTGGTCTGACCTGCGCGCGGGAATTGATGCAGCGCGGCGTAGATGTGGTGGTTTTTGACAAGGGTCGGGGACTGGGCGGCAGGATGGCAACACGCCGCGCGGAGGGCGGTTTCCAATTCGATCACGGTGCCCAGTACGTTACACCGCAAAGCGATGGCTTTTCCGCGATGTTGAAGGAAGCCGAAGCAGCTGGTGTCGTGGCACGCTGGCCGCAAGATCGTGAAAAACCGGCGTATGTCGGTGTCCCTGGGATGACCGGCTTGGCAAAGTATTTGGGCAACGGCCTGACGATCCGAAAAGAAACCCGCATAGAGAGTATCATGCGAGCGAATGGTCGCTGGAAATTGATTTGGCAAGGCGGCGATGAGACGTACGATCGGGTGGTCATCACCGCGCCGGCGCCTCAGATCGATGCGCTCTTGCCCGACGCGCATCCCTTCAACGCCTCCCTGAAAACGGTCGGAATGACACCGTGTCTGACGCTGATGGTCGGTTTGACCGGTGATGTTGAACTGCCCTTTGTCGCGCGCCGTACTCAGGAGGCGGACATATCGTGGATTGTATGTGACAGCGAGAAGCCGGGTCGGCCAGATACGACCTCCATTGTCGCGCAAGCCAGCCGCGATTGGAGTATGCGGCATCTGGAATTGGAGCGGGATGCCTTCGCCAAACTTATGCTGCCGCTTCTGTGCAAGGCACTTGATATCAGTGCTTCGATCACTCCGGCATATTTGTCAGGACACCGTTGGCGGTACGCATTTGTGTCTCGACCGCTCGGGCGTTCCTATCTAGCCGACGAGGAGGAGACGCTATTCGCTGGGGGCGACTGGTGTCTTGGTGCGAAAGCCGAAGATGCCTGGGTTAGTGGGCAGGCCATTGCAGCGAAGATCGTAAAACGGGTCTGATGTAGAATGGTGCGTAGACGAGACTAATGCGTCTCCCGGATTGACCGTACCTCCAATTCCAAGATAGCCTTGACTTGTCAGGGGCGCCGAGAGGCTGAGATGCACCCTTTGAACCTGAACCGGATAATGCCGGCGGAGGGAGGCAAAAACAGACCTTGTCGGTCTGTCGCGTCTTTCCGTATCAAGAGAAAAGGAAAGATCGCATGCAACCCAATGCAGCCCTCGACGCGTTACGAACGCAATCGCCGCTTGTCCACTGCATCACGAACTACGTCGCCATGAACATTGCCGCGAATGTCACGCTGGCTGCAGGCGCATCGCCTGCCATGATCCATGCGCCTGAGGAGGTTGCGGATTTTGCCCCGATTGCAGGGGCTTTGACAATCAATATCGGCACTTTGTCCACCCCTTGGCTGGAAAGTATGAAAGCCGCCGCCGTCGTGGCAGATGCGGCCAAGGTGCCGTGGGTGCTCGATCCCGTCGCCCATTTCGCAACGCCCTACCGTGCCAAAGCAGCCCTTGATCTTCTTGCGCTCAAACCCAAGATTGTTCGAGGGAATGCGTCGGAAATCATCGCACTCGCAGGCGGAGCCGGGTCTGGCAAGGGCGCCGAAAGCGGCGATAATGTCAGCGACGCCCAGAGTTCGGCCTGGGCCCTTGCAGTGCGCCATGACTGCATCGTGGCAGTCTCAGGCCCGGTTGATTTCATCACCGACGGCAAACGAAGCGCAAGTATCACCGGCGGCTCGGACATCATGCCGACCGTGACAGCCTTGGGATGTGCGCTAACAGCTTTGGTTGGTGCCTATGCTGCCATAGCGCCCAGGTTCGAGGCGACAATTGCAGCGTTCGTGCACTTTGCTGAAGCGGGGGAGCGGGCAGGTGCTGAAACATCGGGGCCCGGCAGCTTTTCGGTCGCGTTCTTGGATGCGCTTCACGCGCTCCAAACCGGTGATCTTCTGGAGACGCGTGTGTCATGGAACTGATTGCACGCAGCCTTCGGCTGTATCTGGTGACGGACCCGAACCTTTGCCCCGGACCTGCGTTGATCGAGACGGTCGCAGCTGCGGTTCGCGGCGGCGTCAGCTTTGTGCAGTTGCGCGATAAGGAGGCCTCGACCCAAAGCCGCGTCGAAGCCGCGCGCGCGCTGAAACGCGTATTGCCGGGCAAAGGCATTCCACTTGTCATCAACGATGATCTTGAGGCAGCGGTCGCAGCGGACGTGGATGGTGTGCATATCGGCCAAGATGACGTCATTCCCGCATTCGCGCGCAAGCGTTTGGGACCGGGCAAGATCATCGGCCTGTCTTGCGAGACGCCAGAACAGGTCGTGTCAGCAGACCCTGACCTTGTTGATTACCTCGGCCTTGGCACCGTTTTTCAGACTACGACCAAGGCGGATCACAAACCAACGATTGGCCTGTCTGGTCTGGCCGAAATGGCGCGTTTGGCGCGGTTGCCAACAGTGGCCATTGGCGGATTGAAGCGCGAGCATGTGGCCGATGTCCTGCGGGCCGGATGCAACGGGATCGCCGTGGTTTCCGCGATTTGTGGTCAACCTGATCCCGAACGCGCCATGCGGGATTTCAAACAAGCTTTGGACAAAGTAACGGAGGCATTCCAATGATCAGGAACGTTTTGACCATTGCTGGTTCCGACCCTTCTGGGGGTGCTGGCGTCCAGGCTGACCTGAAGGCCTTTGCAGCCAACGGGGTCTATGGAATGACGGCCATAACGGCTTTGACTGCGCAGAATACCCAAGGCGTCAGCGGCGTCGAATTGATCGCACCGTCATTTGTAAAGGAACAGATCGCCACCGTTTTTGCCGACGTCCGCGTAGATGCCGTTAAGGTCGGGATGATCGCAACTTCAGAGATCGCAGTAGCGGTCGCGCAGGCCTTGTCTCATCATCAAGACATCCCAATCGTGCTTGATCCGGTGATGGTCGCTAAAGGTGGCGCGCCTTTGTTGCAAGACGATGCGATGGAGGCATTGCGCGTGTCCCTGTTGCCCCTGGCCACAGTCTTGACCCCAAACCTGCCAGAAGCCGCGCGTCTGCTGAACCGACGCGAAGCTGCCACCCGCGACGAAATGGCAGCCCATGCACGCGATCTGTCGAATTTGGGTCCAAACGTCACGCTGGTGAAAGGCGGCCACCTGAACGGGGACCAAAGCCCCGACGTTCTATGGGATGGCATACATCTACACTGGTTCGAAGCTGCGCGCATGCGAACCAGGAATACACATGGCACTGGCTGTAGCCTGTCGTCAGCGATTGCAGCGCATCTCGCAAATGGCCTTGCGCTAAGTGCGGCCGTTGCCGCAGCCAAGCAGTACATCTCAGGCGCGATTGCTGCGGCTGATCTCCTGACAGTCGGACGAGGTCACGGGCCGGTCCATCATTTCTAC
>JBCBWQ010000251.1:0-3720 GCA_039817025.1 Pseudomonadota bacterium
TGCCCGCAAGGGCCAGGCGCGTCAGCACAGAGTTAGCGGCAAAGAACACCATGGCTGCCGCAGTCAGAAGCGCGATGCGTGCAGCCATGGGCGGATCTCCTCAATTTACGGCCTCGTCGAAACGGCCCGCCCTCGCCACGGTAACGATTTGGGCTAAGCTGCTGATCAACCGGTTCAGGAGCTGTGTCCATGGCCCTCATTCCTCTTCCTCGTCAGGCTGAAGATATCCCTTGGCCGACAGACGCTTGGCCGCGCGGCGATCTCGCCGCCCATGTGGACCAGGACAGGCTGAACGGCCTGTTGGATCATGCATTCTCCGATCCCCAGCCTGAGGACCTCAACGAGACCCATGCGTTTGTCGCCGTCCATCGCGGGCGTCTCGTTGCGCAGCGCTATTGGCGCGACCATACACCCGAGAGCACGCAGCCCTCATGGTCGAAGGCAAAGAGTATAACGCACGCGCTGATCGGGGTTCTCGTGAAGGACGGCGTTCTCGACATATATGCGCCTGCAGACGTACCGGAATGGCAGGAACCGGGCGACTCCCGCGGCGCGATCACACTAGACCAACTCTTGCGCATGCGATCCGGACTGCACTTCGCCGAAGACTATGTGGATGCCGGCGTCTCGCACGTCATTGAAATGCTGTTCGGCAAGGGCAAGGAGGATACCGCCGCCTATGCGGCCGCCCTACCCCTCGCCCATGAGCCGGACACTGTCTTCAATTATGCCAGTGGCACATCGAACATCATTGCCCGCATCGCGGCGAGAGCGATCGGCAAGACTGGGGCCGACTTTGAAGCCTTCATGCACGAACGCCTGTTCGGTCCACTCGGGATAAGATCGGCCATGCCGAAGTTTGATGGTGCCGGTACCTTCATCGGTTCATCGTTCTGCTACTGCACGCCTGAGGACTTTGCGCGGTTCGGCCTGCTCTATCTGCGCGACGGCGTCTGGGAAGGGCATCGGATCCTGCCTGAAGGCTGGGTGGACTATGCGCGGACTTTCTCAAGCCCGGCTGCACCGCCGACGACCTATTTCGACTATGGTGCACACTGGTGGTTGGGCCTTGCTGGACCGAACAGCTTTTCCGCGAATGGATACCAGGGTCAGTTCACGGTCTGCGTTCCAGAGCTTGACCTTATCCTTATTCGCCACGGGCTTTCCATGGATGAGGCAGGACGCGCCGTCCACCTCTGGCTAAGCGATGTCGCTGACTGTTTCAGGCCTTAGGGGCAGCCCGTTCGATCGTGAAGCTAAAAGCATTGATTCATGCTTCACTTTGAGCGTGAAATCGGGGACTATATCCGAGAGGCAAGCGGCGCAGGGAGACGTCCATGACGACACTGAAGATAAACGGTGAGACACGAACAGTGGACGCCGATCCCGATATGCCGCTGCTCTGGGTCATACGGGAGCACCTGAAGCTGCCGGGCACGAAGTTTGGTTGTGGGATCTCCCAGTGCGGGGCCTGCACGGTCCATCTAGACGGTATTCCCGTCCGGTCCTGCTCGACGCCGCTTGCTGCGGCCGACGGGCTGGACGTTACGACAATTGAAGGCGTGGCATCAGCGAACGGTGCCTTGCACGCTGTCCAGCAGGCCTGGATTGACCACCAGGTGCCGCAATGTGGCTACTGCCAGTCGGGCCAGATCATGTCCGCGGTGGCGCTCCTGAACGACACCCCCAACCCGACCGATGCCGATATCGATGCAGCCATGCGCGGCAATATTTGTCGCTGTGGAGCCTACGGCCGTATCCGCGCTGCAATCAAGACGGCAGCGTCTCAGACGCCCGCTCCGGCTACGGAGGGCTCTGACAATGGGTAAGTGGACGCGCAGGGGCTTCATCACCGCAGGCGTTGCAACGGGCGCAGTCCTGGTTGTCGGCGTAGGCATCCGCGAAGGGCACCGGGCACCGAAGCTCGCAAGCCTTGTTGCCGGCGAAGATGAAACGCTGGTCAATGTCTGGGTCAAGCTTGCCCCGGACAATACGATCACCGCCATTGTGCCCCACTCGGAGATGGGTCAGGGCGTTTTTACCTCGATGGCGCAGATGCTGGCCGAGGAAATGGATGCGGACTGGGAGACAGTCGCGTTTGAACAAGCCCCGGCGCATGAGGCGTATGCAAACTTCCCCCTCGGTCGGGAATACCTACTGGGCGGGGCAAACATTCCGGGCTTCGTCATGGGCTCTGTGAATGGCGGCCTCTTGCGCCTTGCACAGTCCATGTCGCTGCAGATCACCGGTGGGTCGACCGCCGTGCGCTTTACCGGACAGGGCGGGATGAGAATCGCAGGCGCTGCGGCGCGGGAAATGATCATGAAGGCTGCCGCGAAGACCTGGGACGTTCCTGCGCGGTCGCTGCGGACGGAAAGATCCCATGTGCACCATGATGCCTCCGGTCGATCTGCTCCGTATGCGGAATTTGCTGCAGCCGCGGCCGAGCTGTCTCCGCCGACCACGCCGAAGCTCAAAGCGCCGGAAGACTATACGCTCATGGGCACGTCGGCACCGCGCTTTGATATTCCATCCAAAGTGGACGGAACCGCCCAGTTTGCCATCGATGTCGACCTTCCCGGCATGCGTTATGCCGCTGTGATGGGGCCACCAGTGTTTGGGGCAAGCGTGGCCAGTTTAGAGGATAGCGACGCGCTCGCCATGCGCGGCGTTCAGTCTGTGATCAATGAAGGAGACTTTGTTGCGATCGTCGCCGACAGCTACTGGCATGCCCAACGGGCCATGGACGCCCTGCGCGTCACCTGGACTCAGACCGGCCGCGAGGGGCTGAGTCAGCCTGCAATTTATGACGGTTTCAAAGCAGACATGGCGCGCGCGATTGAGACAGGCTCGGAAAAGGCGGATGTGAAGATCGGCAACGCTCGAAAGGCGACGCGCGACGCCACTCAGGTGTTTGAAGCCGAATACGCCGTGCCCTATCTCGCACATGCCGCCATGGAGCCCCTGAACGCTGTTGCGCAGGTCAGCGAAGAGGCCGTGGACATCTGGATCGGGCACCAGAACCCGCTGTTCGTGCGGGATCAGATTGCTGATGCGCTGAAAGTCTCCAAGGATCGCGTGACGGTGCATAATACGCTTCTCGGCGGCGGGTTTGGGCGCAAGTCCGAGGCTGACTATCCATTGATGGCAGTGAGGATTGCGCAGCGCGTGGATGGTCCGGTCAAAATGATCTGGTCGCGCGAGGAAGATACGCGGCAGGACTTCTATCGCCCTGCGACTACAGCAAAAGTCATTGCTGGGCTGGGCGAAGACGGCAAGCCTGTGAGTTGGGACTATCAGTTCGTGCACAAGCACGATCCGCCAGAGGCGTCAGAAATCCCCTATGCCATTCCGAACCAACTGATCCATCACGCTGCGTCCAATAATCCGATCCGTTTCGGGCCTTGGCGATCCGTTGACCACACGCAGCATGGCTTCTTCATCGAAAGTTTCATCGATGAATTGGCCCATGAGGCAGGTTCAGACCCCCTCGCCTATCGCCGCGCGCTGGTGGCAGACAAACCGCGACACGTGGCGGCACTCGACGCTGTAGCGGAGGCATCCGGCTGGGGACAATCGAGCGCTGAGGGCCGCGGGCTCGGCGTTGCGCTTGCTGAAAGTTTCGGAACCATTGTGGCACAAGTTGCCGAAGTGGATGTCTCTGGGCCGGTCCCTCGAGTGGTGAAGGTCTGGGCCGCTGCCGATCCGGGCTTTGTTGTG
>JBCBWQ010000252.1:0-3688 GCA_039817025.1 Pseudomonadota bacterium
AGCATCTGGAACAGCACGAGCGAGAAATCGGTAATCCCGTCCGGCAACGTCCCAACGCCGTTCTTAGCCTGATCGATGGCAATCACGCCGAACGTCGTGAACCACACCGTCACGACGATGACCGGGACCACCAACACCGCCGCAAGAAACTCGCGGACCGACCGCCCCTTGGAAACCCGCGCCATGAACATGCCGACAAACGGCGCCCAAGACACCCACCACGCCCAGTAAAAGATCGTCCAGTCATGAAACCAGGGCTCGTCCGGACGCCCGACCCAATTGCTGAGTGCTGGCGTCTCAGTCAGATAGGCTGCCGCGTTTACACCAATGGCTTTGACGATATCCAGCGTCGGGCCAACCACGAACAGGAAGCCGAGCAATGCCATCGCCAAGATGATGTTGATATTGCTAAGAAGCTTCACCCCGCCATCAAGACCGCGCACCACGGAAATCACCGTGAGGGCGGTGATCACGCAAATGATTACAACTTGAGAGGCCAGATTTGCTTCGATGCCAAAAAGAAATTCGAGACCACTGGCTGCTTGCCGGGCCCCGATGCCGAGCGACGTCGCAAGGCCAAACAAGGTGGAGATGACCGCGATGAGATCGATCACGTGGCCCGGCCAGCCCCAGACGCGCTCACCAAACAGCGGATAGAACGCCGACCGGATCGTCAGCGGCATATCCTTATTATAGGCGAAAAAGGCAAGCGCCAGACCGACCGTTCCATAGACCGCCCAAGGCGTAACGCCCCAGTGGAAGATCGTTGCCGCGAAGGCCATTCGTTCAGCGTCATCGGACAAAGGTTCGACGCCGAGAGGCGTTCCCCCCCACCCCTGATAGTAAGCTAGCGGCTCAGCTGCCCCATAGAACACCATTCCAATGCCAACGCCGGCCGCGAAAAGCATCGCAAACCAGGACCGCCGAGAGAATTCCGGCTCCGCATCGGGGCCGCCCAACCGCACTTTCCCCAATGGCGACAGCGCAAGCACCACACAAAAGAGGAAAACGAAGTTCACTGTCAGAACAAAGAACCAGTCAAACGTATCGATCACCCAGTCGCGGGCGCCGGTCAGCACTGTTGCCGCAAGGTCCGGCATCGCCAAAGCGCCGATACAGAAGCTCAGGATCAATCCGGCAGCGAGGAAAAAAACAGGGTTGTGGATGTCCAAGCCAAGGACCTCCACATTATCCTGTCCGACTTCGTAATCGGTATTACAGTCGATATTACTTTCTGAGTCAGACAAAGCGGTCTCTTTTCTGGGGGATTCGGTCAGTCTCGTCTTTCTGGGCGCTAAATTTTTCGTTGTCGAATCTCCGACTGACATCAGTCATGCGTGTTGCAGTTTCGCAACACTCCCGTTGTGCGCTGAATTCATTGGGAATTAAGGCCGCCCGGGACAGCCGAGCCTGCGACTGCGCACCACAGGCTGATCTACATTTCTTTCAATGATCGAAATTTTGGATAAGCAAGGGGCATCGATGAACGTGTGACCATTCAGGTCACCCATTGCGCGCGTCCTGCATCGCGCTCGATCCGAGAGGAAAAAGTTTATGACTCGATTGAAGAATGGCGTGTCCACACTCGCCATTACGACTGTATTTTGTGCATCTACGGCTATCGCACAAACGGCGGCAGAGACGGTCGCAGAACCAAATGACCGACGCCTGCAAACTGTCACCGTGACGGCCACGAAGCGGGCCGAAAGCGCCCAGGATATTCCGGTAACCGTTTCCGCCCTTGGCGAACAAGAACTCGAACAACTCGGTGTTGCTGTCTTCACCGACTACCTGACCCAACTTCCAGGCGTAACAGCCGGCGGCGGCGGCCCCGGCCAGAGCACGATCTATATCCGCGGCGTGGCCTCGACGACGCCGAACCTGACCACGGCCGGTGTGGCGGGACTCGCACCCAACGTGGCCTTCTATCTCGACGAGCAACCACTGGCGCAGCCTGGCCGTAATCTCGACGTCTATGCCGCCGACCTTGAGCGTATTGAGGTGCTATCCGGTCCGCAGGGCACGCTGTTTGGTGCCAGCTCGCAGGCCGGCACAGTTCGGTTGATCACCAACAAACCCGTCCTCGGCGAATTTGAAGCGGGGCTAAAAGGCGGGGTTTCCTTCACTGAAGGCGGCGAGATGTCGAACAAGGTTGAGGGATACATCAACGTTCCCGTCACCGATGACTTCTCCCTTCGCGCTGTGGCTTATTCAGACGTGCAGGGCGGCTACATCGACAATGTCGGCGGTGTGCGTGACGCGCGAGAGTCCGCGCGCTTCCGCGAGGCCGGCACCGTGCGCGCGAATGGCGTACCGGTTTCGGCTGTGCGGACCGGATTCCAGGCCGGGGCAGACCTGTCGAATGTGACCTTCCTTGAGACCAATAATGCCGGGCTCGTCGAAAAGGACTTCAATGATACGACTTATGCTGGCTATCGCCTTACCGGTCTTTACGAGTTCAATTCAGACTGGCGCCTGACCGTAGGCCTCGCACAACAACAGCTCGACAGCGACGGGGTTTTCTTCTCTGATCCAGAGCTCGATGACTATGACATTCAGCGCTTCGAAGCCGATACGATCGAGGACGAATTCACCAGCGTGAACTGGACCCTAGAGGGCCGCGTTGGTGCGCTTGAAGCGGTCTACACCGGCGCATTTACCGATCGCGATACCGAACAGCGTGTCGACTATTCCGACTATCTCTTCGTCGGCCAATATCTGCCCTATTACATCTGCGATGGGTCTGTGAGCTATCCGGGCGATGCCGGGCCAACGGGCACGTGCCAGCCGCCCAACCTGTTTGTGAATTCCAACACCAACACAGAAGTCTTCACGCAGGAGCTTCGGTTCAACACGCCGGTCGAGCACCGCCTGCGCGCCACATTCGGCGGCTTCTACAGCGATCTGCAGCTGGATGAATTCAATGACTTCACCTATGCGGGATCGACACAGGTCGTTGGCTTCAACGGTAATATCGGCTTCGGGCCGAATTTCCCGCTGACCAACACGGCTGCGACCGGCGAAATCGGCAATGCTGCCCCTGGCTTCTTTTCAGACCCAGGTCCGTTCCCCGCGGGCGTCATTTTCCGCAACGATATTCGCCGAACCGATGAACAGCTCGGCGTCTTCGGCGAAGTCACCTACGACCTGATGCCAGACCTTCTCGCGGTAACGCTCGGTGCGCGCTGGTATGACATTGAAGTTGATCTGGAAGGCAGTGCAAACTCATCCTTCTTCAACCTGGGACAGACCGAAGATGCGCAAGCCTTTGGCACGAACCTGTCTGCGCGCTTTGCGCCGGGCAATGCCGCTGGCAGCCCTGATGTTGCGGCGACAGATGGTGTGATCACCAAGGCAACGGTCCAGTTGACCCCCAATGACGACCTCTTGTTTTACGCTACATATTCAGAAGGCTTCCGCCCGGGATTGCTCAATCGCCCCGGCGGCGCGGCTGGCCCGAATGGATACTCGGTGCCGTTCGAGGTCGACACCGATGAAGTGCAGAACTACGAACTCGGTTGGAAAACCTTCCTGCTGAACGGCGACCTTCGCTTCAATGGCAGCGCGTTCTTCATCGAGATTGAGGGTCTTCAGACCACCATCTTCGATCCAAGCATCACCAACCTGTTCTTCTCCGACAATGCGGCGAACGCCGAGGTCATGGGCATCGAAGGTGACTTTGCGTTTG
>JBCBWQ010000253.1:0-3671 GCA_039817025.1 Pseudomonadota bacterium
GTCAGATACCGCCGCCCGTGCGAGCGCTTTGTTCCAGCGCAATGGCACAAGCGCGCTGCTTACGCTCGATGAGGATGGTGCCCTGCTCGCCGCTCAAGACGGTGCGGATGCGCAGGAATACTCCATACGAGACGGCATAACCATCACCGCGCCCGACGCACCTGTTGCTCTGGCAGCGCTCGGCACGGCTGTGGCGGGCGGGTATCCGGGGGGATTGATTGTGATTGCGGGTGAAACCACCGGAGGCGAGCATCAAGCCGTGTTCGTGGACGGCGGCGGGCTGCTTTCAGACAGAAACGCGGCTGACTGAACGGGGGCTGAGCACCGCCAGGCCAAGCGGACAACAGCAATGAAGACGATCACACCAAGCCCCTGATGAACCAGCGCGAGCCCCATCGGAGCGGCGTTGACCAAGGTCAGGATCCCCCACACTGCCTGTGCTGACATCAGAGCGGCGACGACGAGAAAGTTTCGCCCCGCAGGCCCTTGCCGAAAGACCCAAGCGCTCATCAGCGAGAGCACCAAAAGGACGTAAGCAAGTGTTCGGTGATTAAACTGCGTTGCCTCGCGGCCCTCAAACAGGCTGCGAGCGCCTAGCGATGGATCGAGATAGTTGGCGGGAAAGGTCTCCCCCGCCATGAGCGGCCAATCGGTGTAGGTTCGTCCAGCATCGAGCCCCGCCACCAGGGCTCCAGAGGCCATCTGCGTCACAGTTAGCGCCAGCAGGAGCAGCGCCGCGACCTGAATGCGCTGAGGCACAACGGTCCTCATTTTCGTGCCAAGAGAGGACCACAGCCATGCAATGAACCCGATGATCACGAGCGCCAATGTGAAATGGGTCGCCAAACGGTATGGCGCGACATCGACCCGGGTTGTCTCCCCGATGCCGCTGGCGACCATCCACCAGCCGATAAATCCCTGCAAACCGCCGAGCGCGATGAGCGCTGCATATGCAATTTTCCGCCCGGGCGAAAGCCACCCCTTCATCCAGAAGACAGCGTATCCTATCACAGCCACCAGTCCGATCAGGCGCCCAAACAGCCGATGCCCCCACTCCCACCAATAGATGTACTGGAACTCGGGCATGCTCATTCCCCGGTTCTGCAACTGGTATTCAGCCGTCTCGCGATACTTATCGAACTCTGCGTCCCAACCGGCCGCAGAAAGCGGCGGAAGCGTTCCGCTGATCGGATCCCATTCGGTGATCGACAGACCTGAGTCCGTCAGGCGCGTCGCCCCGCCGATCAGAATCATGGCGTACACCATGAGGCCCAGCACGATCAGCCAGGTGCGCATGGCGCGTTTCGCCGCGGGCGAGGTGTTTGAATGCGACATACGCCTTAAATGCCGTCTTAAGCGCGCGCCGCAAGCGCCATGGCGCCGCACATGCAGACCGGAGACCGCACCATGCGTAAACCCATCGCCATGCTGATCACCATTGTGTTCATCGCCCTCTGGGCCATTGGCGCGGCAACGATTGGCTCACAGATTACAGAATGGCCGCAACTCGCCCAGCTCGCTTTCTATGTGTTTGCCGGCGTGGCCTGGGCCTTTCCATTGAAACCCCTGATGGGCTGGATGAACGCTCCGGACGCGGATAAGCCGGACTAGTCAGCCCTTATCGCCATCCTTTGCGGCTTCTCGTTTGAGCTTTGCAAACATCGACGCGGGGTCGCGCGGATCATTGCCGCCCGGTTCTTCAACCTCGTCCGGCTGAACGTCCGCCTCAGAGCCTGAGGGCCCTACTTTCTTTTTCTCTGGCGCTGCCTCCGGGGCGGGTTCGGATTCCTCGGCCAGCTGCTCGATCGCATCAGCAAGGTCATCATCGCTCGCCGCCGTCACGACGGCCTCTACATCCTCCACCGGCTGGATGTCGCGGACCGGCGCATCGCTGAGCGCTGCAACCAGCGTTTCACCGCCGACCAGCGTCATCCCCGGTTCAACCAGTGCGGATGCCGCTTCGGGCAAGTAGATATCACACCACCCCCCCAGCCTGCGCCGCGCAATTCTCCGACCAGCGCGGACGGCATCACCCGTCTCCACATCGCGTTCGATCCGAGGCCCAAGTCCGCCAGAGACCACGCGCATCCCCATATCCGCGCCGCCTCCCGATGCAGACACATAAAGCGTTGCAAGCCCGAAGGCGTCGGGATTGGTCGCAAAGGGCTGTGACGGGTCGCCAAGCTCCTCGACCACCGCGTCCAACCCGCCGGTGAGCGGCGCATAGATGCCATTCGTCGAAGCGGGTGAAGACGCCACCCGAATGCGTTTGCGCACACCGTCGCCGAGACGAAGCTCAGACGGCGGCGACGCCTCAGTTACCGACGCCACGACGCCATCACAGGGCGCGATGATCGCATCCGGCGCCTCTGGCACGGTCCGTCCAGCGCGCCGGCCGCCCAGCAGGCAGCCAATCGCCGCAACAAATCCGAACCAGAACAGTGGTCCCCAGATCAGACCAAGCAAGACACCCATGAGCCAGGCTGCAGCCGCAAAGGCCAGCCCCTCAAGGTCAAACCCGGCACGGGCCCAGGGAAACCTCGAATTCAGTCCCGCATCCGCATCACGTGCCATAGCATTACCCCTTATTCTGCCGCCTGCAGCCGATCCCGGTCAGCCTGGCGCGCCCACATATCGGCGTAAATTCCGTCCTTGGCCAGAAGCGTAGCATGATCGCCGCGCTCAATGATCCGGCCCTGATCCATAACGATTATTTCGTCAGCGCTCTGCACGGTGGACAGGCGGTGGGCCACCATCAGTGTGGTACGCCCGCGAGAGGCCTCTTCCAACGCGTCCTGCACGGCCGCTTCTGTTGCGCTATCGAGTGCCGATGTGGCTTCATCCAGTACGAGCACAGACGGGTCGCGCAAAATCACGCGCGCAATCCCGACCCGTTGCTTCTCGCCGCCCGACAGTTTCAGGCCGCGCTCGCCAACGCGCGTATTCCAGCCGTCTGGTATGCGGGCGATGAACTCGGACAATTGCGCGCGGCGGATCGCATCCTCAAGCTCTTCATCCGTCGCATCCGGGCGACCATAGGCGATGTTGGCTTTAATCGTGTCGTTGAAGAGCACAACGTCCTGCGGCACCAGGCCAAGCGCATCGCGCAAGCTCTCCTGTGTCACGTCCCGCACGTCATGGCCGTCAACGCGGACCGATCCTGCCTCCACTTCGTAAAAGCGGAAGAGGAGCTTCAACAGCGTCGATTTCCCCGCGCCAGACGTACCGACAAACGCGACTTTTTTCCCCGACTCAACCGCAAACGAAATATCTGACACGCCCACGCTGCGCCCTTCATGGGAAAAGGCGACGCGGTCGAATTCCACCCGCCCTTTAGCGCGGGTCAAGACAGCTGCCCCAGGCTTGTCTGCCACGTCAGGCTCCATCGCGAGCAGCCCGTAGAGTTTCTCCAGGTCCACGGCGCCCTGTTTGATTTCCCGCCAGGCCCAGCCGAGTATGTTCAGCGGCGCATAGAGCGAAAGCAGCATCAGCATCACCGCGGTCAGGTCGCCGATCTGCATTCGGCCCTCAACGACATTCCATGCCGATAGGGCAAGGACGCCAAGCAGCCCGGCATTCATGATGAAGGCCTGCACGAAGTTTAGCAGGTACATGGACCGCACGGCTTCCACATAACGATCATTGTAGATACTGACGGCCTTGTCGTAGCG
>JBCBWQ010000254.1:0-3645 GCA_039817025.1 Pseudomonadota bacterium
TGGGCGCACAGCGGGAGACCCTGTCCGGCTTGTCTGGCCTCGGCGACCTTGTGCTGACCTGCTCTTCACCGCAGTCGAGAAATATGAGTTTCGGCAAAGCTATTGGAGAGGGCGCTGCGCCTGGTGACGTTCTCGCGTCCAGAACAGCCGTCACTGAGGGCGCAGCAACAGCGCCAGGCGTTGTCGCGCTGTCAGACCGGTTGAACGTCGATATGCCCATCTGCCGAGCGGTGGCCGATATCCTCGCCGGTGCGATCACGGCGCAAGAGGCAATGTCTGGGTTGCTGTCGCGGCCGTTTCGCGCAGAAAGTTGATCCCGAACTTCCGGAGAACGCCATGCCACTTTTCCTCATCCACGCCATCGACAAGCCCGGTGCGCTCGACGTGCGGCTCGCCAATCGCGCCGACCATCTTGCTTGGGTTAGTCAGCACAAGGACCGCGTTCGGATGGCCGGGCCGCTCTTTTCCGAAGACGGCGAAACGTTCGCCGGGTCTTGTTTTGTCCTTGAGGCCGACAGCCTTGAGGCTGCCCAAACTTGGCACAGTGAAGACCCTTATGTGCGCGCAGGATTGTTCGCACACAGTCAAATTCATGCCTTCAGCTGGCTGGTCGGAGCCCCTTCCGACACTTGACCAGCGATGTCATTGCATTTGACCAGCGCTGTCACGCAAATTGCGACTTAACACCCTGCGATTCAACTGATTTTATTCGTATGAAGGCCCATTCAATGGCCCGTATCCTGCACCGACGCAGGGAATGAGCCGGCAAAAAGCCGGTCGGGAGAGTTGAGGAAAATCATGTCGCGCACATCAGACGCACTGGCCGATCTCGGCGTTACGCCGGGGACGGTCAACTCCAATTGGAATGAAGCCCAGCTTTATCAGGAAGCGGTTCGCCGCGGCGAGGGCGACATTGCCCAAGGCGGTCCACTTGTGGTGAAGACGGGCTTGCACACTGGCCGCTCGGCCAAGGACAAGTTCACCGTGCGTGATGACGTCACAGAGAACACGGTCTGGTGGGACAACAACGCCTCAATGACACCGGACCAGTTTGAAGCGCTCTGGGCCGACTTCCAGACTCATATGGATGGTATGGACCTTTTCGAGCAGCACCTGTTCGGGGGCGCGGACCTCGACCACCGCCTTCCAGTGCGAATCGTCAATGAGTACGCGTGGCACAACCTGTTTATTCGCCACCTGCTTCGCCGTCCGACGGCGGCCGAACTGGCCGGGTTCACCCCAGAGTTCACAATCATCAATCTTCCGAGCTTCCGCGCTGATCCCAAGCGCCATGGCACGAACTCCCAAACGGTTATTGCCGTGAACATGGCCAAGCGCATCGTCCTGATCGGCGGCACGTCCTATGCTGGTGAGACCAAGAAATCGGTGTTCACCATCCTCAACTACTTACTGCCCGAGAAAGGCGTCATGCCGATGCATTGCTCGGTCAATACGTCTGACGAGGACGACGCTGCGATCTTCTTTGGCCTGTCCGGCACCGGCAAGACGACACTGTCAGCTGACAAATCGCGCGTCCTTGTTGGCGACGACGAACACGGCTGGTCCGAGAACGGATTGTTCAACTTCGAAGGCGGTTGCTATGCGAAGATGATCAAACTCTCCGAAGAAGCCGAGCCAGAGATTTTCGCGACCACGAAAATGTGGGGCACCGTGCTGGAGAACGTGGTCATGGACCCGCAGACCCGCACCCTTGATCTCGATGATGGGTCGCTTGCCGAAAACTCACGTGGGGCCTACCCGATCTCAGCGATCGACAATGCATCTCCGACCGGGCGCTGCGGTCAGCCGAAAAACCTCATCATGCTGACCTGCGATGCATTCGGCGTGATGCCCCCCATCGCCAAGCTGACACCGGCGCAGGCCATGTATCATTTTCTATCAGGCTATACGGCGAAAGTGGCCGGCACCGAGAAAGGCGTCACTGAACCAACGGCGACCTTCTCGACCTGCTTCGGCGGGCCCTTCATGCCACGTCATCCATCCGAGTACGGAAACCTTCTGCGCGACCTGATCGCAAAGTATGACGTGAATTGCTGGCTGGTCTCCACCGGCTGGACGGGCGGCCCCCATGGCCAGGGCAGCCGTATGCCGATCAAGGCAACACGGACTTTGTTGAACGCCGCACTCGATGGATCACTCAACGCGGTGGAATTCCGCACCGATGAAACCTTCGGCTTCCAGGTGCCCAAAGTTGCACCTGCCGTTGATGATGCGATCCTCGATCCACGCCGGACCTGGTCCGATCCGTCCAAGTATGATGCGCAGGCCACGAAGCTGGCTGAAATGTTCATCGAGAACTTCAAAGTCTACGAAGCGCATGTGGGCGCCGACGTGCTGGCCGCGGCACCCCGGGTTTCGCTGCCCGCCTGAGCGTATGGTTTAATCGGACAGAGAAAAAGCCGGCTTCAGAGCCGGCTTTTTTTGCCCCAAGAAAAGGCTGCGCCCAGATGGACGCAGCCCTTCATGGGATCCTAAAGCTGCTGCCTCAAGCGGCCGCTTTCTCGGTGCCGGCCGGCGGGAAGCGGTCGTAGAAACCCTCCCCTTTTGCGGCCATGTCGCGAAGCATGTCGCCCGGGCGGAACCGGTCGCCATACTTGTCCGCAAGGCGGTCGGCCTCGGCCACGAAATCCTTGATGCCCCAGATCAGGTCGACATAGGAGCAGCATCCGCCGGTGTAGGGCGCAAAGCCCCATGCCAGGATCGACCCGATGTCGCCGTCGCGGGCGTCGGTGATGACGCCTTCCTCAAAGCAACGGGCGACTTCGATCGCCTGCCGGATCAGAAGCCGGCTGGTCAGCTCTTTCTTCATGGCGGGCGGACACTCATCCACGGTCACATCGATCTTTGAATTGAGATCTGGCCACAGACGCGACGGCTTGCCGTCCTCGCCATAATCATAGAAGCCCTTTCCGGCTTTGCGGCCAACGCGGCCCTGGTCCTCGACCAGCCAGGCCATGAACTGGCCGCGCGTATCGTTCTCATAGTCGAAGCCCATGGCCTGCGCCATCTGGCGGCCGACCTTGAGCGCGGTGTCGAGGCCGACGGAGTCAGAGACTTCCAACGGCCCCATCGGCATGCCGGACTGACGGCCGACATTCTCGATGATGGCCGGCTTGATGCCTTCCGACAGCATCTCCATGCCTTCCTGCGTGTAGGTGCCGAAACAGCGCGATGTGTAGAAGCCGCGGCTGTCATTCACTACGATGGGCGTCTTCTTGATCTTCAGGACGTAGTCGATGGATTTGGCCAGCGTTTCCTGGGTGGTTTTCTCGCCCATGATGATCTCGACGAGGCCCATGCGCTCCACGGGGCTGAAGAAGTGGATGCCGATGAAGTTCTCCGGGCGGACCGAAGCTTCGGCGAGGCCCGTGATCGGCAAGGTGGAGGTGTTCGAGCCCATGACCGCGTCGTCGCCGAGCATGGCTTCTGCCTTCTTCGTGATTTCGGCTTTCAGCTCCGGATTCTCGAACACAGCTTCGACGACAAGGTCAGCGCCCTTGATGTCATCATAATTATCTGTCGGATGGATGCGCGCGAGGAGCGCGTCGCCCTTCTCCTCGGTGAGCTTGCCGCGTTTCACAGCTTTTTCCACAAGGCGGCGGGCGTAGTCCTTGCCCTTCTCGG
>JBCBWQ010000255.1:0-3568 GCA_039817025.1 Pseudomonadota bacterium
GCGGCTCAGCGCGCCGGGACGCTATGGCTGCCGCGACACTGGTGCTCGCTTGCTCTGGAACGGTGACGACGGAAGTCGCCATACAGAGCGCACCCATGATCGTCGGCTACCGAACGGGCTGGCTCACCTGGGCCATTGCGCGCGGTATTCTCTACCAGCGCAAGCATATCACACTGCTCAACATCGCCAGCGATGACACTGAGGTCGTACCGGAATTCGTCCAGACGCGCCTGAAGGCCGATCTCATTGCCGAAACGGCCAGCAAGATGCTGGCTGATCCATCGGCGCTGACCAGCGCTGTAGAGGCCCAGAATGCGGCCCTGAAGCGCATGGGTCTCGGCGGACCGCCCGCCTATTCAGTCGCCGCGGAGGCCATCCTGAAGGATCTGGACGGGCTCTAGCGGTTTTCGATCGGCACGAAGTCGCGTTTCGCTGCGCCGGTATAGATCTGGCGCGGACGACCGATGCGCTGGGTCGGATCTTCGATCATTTCATTGAGCTGCGACAGCCAGCCGACCGTCCGTCCGAGCGCGAACAGCACGGTGAACATCTCCATCGGGAATCCAATCGCGTCCATGGCAATGCCGGAATAGAAATCGACATTCGGATAGAGTTTCTTCTCAACGAAATACTCGTCCTCCAGTGCGATCCGCTCCAGCTCCATAGCGACCTGAAGGACCGGATTTTGCTCGATACCAAGCTCGCCCATGAGCTCGTGCACAGTCTTTTGCATGACCTTCGCGCGCGGATCGTAATTCTTGTAGACCCGGTGGCCGAAGCCCATCAGGCGGAACGGGTCGTCCTTGTCTTTTGCGCGTTCAAGGAACTCCGGAATCTTGTCGACCGTGCCGATCTGGCGGAGCATGCGCAGGCAGGCCTCGTTCGCGCCGCCATGGCTTGGCCCCCAAAGGCTGGCAATGCCGGCAGCGATTGCTGCAAATGGATGCGCGCCCGATGACCCTGCAAGGCGAACAGTGGACGTTGATGCGTTCTGCTCATGGTCGGCCTGCAAGATAAGCAGCCGGTCCATCGCCCGCGTAACCACGGGATTGGGAACAAATTTCTCCGCCGGAACAGAAAAGCACATGTTCAGGAAGTTTTCGGCGTAGGAGAGATTGTTCTGCGGATAAACGAACGGCTGCCCGATTGAGTATTTGTAAGCCCGCGCCGCCAGCGTCATCATCTTTGCGATGAGGCGACGCGCAGCCAGGTCGCGTTCCTCCGGATCGGTGATGTCCATCGCGTCCGGATAAAACGCTGCAAGCGCGCCGACATTTGCCGTTAGCATCGCCATGGGATGGCTGTCGCGCCGGAACCCTTCGAAGAATCGGTCCATCTGCGTGTGCAGCATGGTGTGCTGGTTAATGTCGAGCGCGAAGGCGGTGAATTCCTTCTGCGTTGGCAGTTCGCCGTAAAGCAGAAGGAAACAGACTTCCAGGAAGCCTGAATTCTCTGCCAGCTGGTCGATCGGATAGCCGCGGTGCAGCAGTATGCCTTGCTCCCCGTCGATGAACGTAATCTGGGACTCGCAGCTCGCCGTTGAGGTGAATCCCGGATCCAGCGTGAAATGGCCGGTCTGCGCATAAAGCGGTTTCACATCGATGACATCCGGGCCGTCGGTACCGGACAGCACGGGCAACTCGATCGATTTTCCGGCGACTTCAACCTTCGCCACACCCGTCTTGCGTGTCTTGTTTTCCATAGTCTTCAGCCTCATTCACCCGTTTCGGACGGTGCGGCAGCGCCGGCGTCCAATTGATCCTGTATGCGCGCCAGGGTTTCTTCCCGGCCGAGCCATTCCAATACCGGAGCAAGGTCCGGTGCCGGCAGTCCGCCGGTCGCTGCAGCCCTCAGCGGCGGGCCGATCTGGCCCATGGACAGCTCTTGTGCGGCGCAGAAGGCATCGAGCGCCTGTTGAATGCGCTCCGCCGTCCACTCCGGCAATTCACGAAGGTGTTGGCTCACTCCAGCGAGCCGGTCAAGTGCGTCGCCTTTCAAGGCTTTACGGGCTTTCTTGTTTAAGGAGAGTGGCCGCGCAACCTGTAGAAACGCAAAGGCTTCCGCGAGCTCTGGTAACGTCGAACCGCGGTCGGTCATTTGGGGCAGCGCAGCCCTGATCCGTTCAGCTTGCTCAGGCGTCAGCGGCGCTTCGGGTTCAAGGTATGGCAGCAGCAGATCGAACAGGCGCTGTGTATTGCAGGCGCGAATGAAATGCGCATTCGTGGCGGCCAGTTTGTCGAGGTCGAGCCTCGCCGGTGCTTTGTTCAACCCTTCGGTTCCGAAGACGGTCGCCGCGTCGTCCAAGGTGAAGATTTCCTGGTCGCCATGGCTCCAACCCAGCCTTAGGAGGTAGGCCGCAAGTCCTTCCGGCAGGTAGCCCATGTCGCGATAGGCTGTCGTGCTCAATGCACCGTGGCGCTTTGAGAGCTTTGCACCGTCCGATCCGTGGATCAGGGCCACATGGGCAAAGGCTGGCACGTCCCATCCCAAACCTTCGTAGATGACCATCTGCCGGAATGCATTGCGCAGGTGGTCATCGCCGCGGATCACATGGGTCACGCCCATGTCATGGTCGTCGACAACAACGGCGAGCATATAGGTCGGCGTTCCATCAGCGCGTAACAGAATGAGATCGTCAATCTCTGCCGCCTTGATCGTGATCTGCCCCTGTACTGCATCGCCGAGCACAATCTCGCCTGCATCCGGTGCCCGCAGGCGAACGGTGTAGGGCGCATCCGGTGCAGGCGGATCGCCGCCATCGCGCCAGGGCGAGCGGAACGGCGCCAGCAGGGCGTCGGCTTCCGCGCGAAGGGCATCGCGGGCCTCGTCGTCCAGGCCCTCTGCCTTTGCTGCCTGCCGCTTTTCCTCGCCGGCCTCGCGCCGCGCCTGAAGCGCGTCCTGCGTTTCGAAACACTTGAACGCCGTCCCCGCCTCCAGCATGGCCTGGGCGCAGGCCACATGCCGTTCGGCGTGCTCGCTTTGGAAGACCGGTGGCTCATCAGGCGTAACGCCCAGCCAGTCCAGTCCATCGAGGATTGCGTCCGTGGCCGCCTGCGTTGAACGCGCCTTGTCTGTGTCCTCGATCCGCAAGAGGAACTTGCCACCATGGCGGCGGGCGAACAAAAGATTGAACAGGGCGGTGCGCGCCCCGCCAATATGCAGCATGCCTGTGGGGGAGGGTGCAAAACGGGTGACGACGGTCATAACGGGCTAGGGCTCCTTCGCAGTGCTGACGCGCTGGCTATGGACGCGCTTGAACACGGGGATCCGCGTTCGCGCAAGTCGGTGGCTGCGCGTCTGCGGCGGGCTGTCGGGCGTCTCCTGCAGTTTGAGGCGCGCGAGGAGCGGCCCCTGATCTTCGCATTTTCCATGGCGATGGGCGCTGCGGGTTATCTGGTGATGCCCATGGAGCCGTCCTACGCAACCGTGATCGCGCTCTGCGGGATCGCCCTTATGGTGTTCCTTGCGTCGAGACGCATCTGGCAGGCGCCCATCCTGATGATCGCGGCTACGGTGTTGATCGGCGCGGCGTCTGGCATGGCCGCGGGTAAGACCCATGCTACAGTTT
>JBCBWQ010000256.1:0-3528 GCA_039817025.1 Pseudomonadota bacterium
GAGGTCCATTTCGGCGCGTATGCGCGCCACTTCCGATTTGCCGAGCACGTGATGTCTTCGGGAGAATAACCCGCCCCGGCCGTATGGTGCTCGACGGCCAGCGCATAAGCATCCTTGCCGCCGTCAAGCGTAACCAGGCCCGGCTCCGGGCGCGCGGCGGGGGCATAATCCAGTTCCATGAAGGCGAGGAGATCGCGATAGGCCTGCACGGCGGTCGCCACTGCCTCAGCGCCGTCTGTCCGCAAACGCTCTGCCTCTTCTGGCGCAATCGATGCTGGCAGGCGATCGAATGGCGCAAAGAGGTCGCTCTCATTGGGAGCCTCAACGATCTGCTCGCGGATCTGATCTGTCGTCGTTGCCAATGGATCGCCATAGGCCGTCCAACCGGTCTCGATCCCGCGGCGCATATTCTCCACATGATCTGCGAAATAGCGTGGAATATCCTCTAGCCGTGCAATCCATGCCTCGGCATCGTCAACGGACCTAATTCGCACCCGCATCGCCGCAAAGATCGGCTCGCCCTGGAAGCCCCAATCGCCTGTAAAAGGCACCCGCGCCGTGTCGAGCGTTTCGGCGCGCACATACGACTCTGTGAGCCGCCGAAGGATCGCGGCGTCGTCTTCGGCCATGTCAACCTGACCAAGCATGGCCCGAATGTCGCGTGCGGCCTGCGCCCGCTGCGCCACGGCCTGCGGCGAGACGTCGCTCCAGACCCGCGCGGGCTCCCCTGCAAGTCTTGCAGACAGGTCCGGGCTGGCTGACGCAGACAAGGCCTCGTAGGCGTCGACAATGTCCGCCTCGGTCAGGGTAGGGGCCACTGCGATTGTCGCCGGTTCGGAGGCAGGCGGGACGTTCTGCGCCGAACCGGCCGCCAGGCACGCGCCGAGACTTGCCGCCGCCGCCACTGAAACTGCTGCCCTGAAAATTGCCATGCGCCTCGCGCCCTTCCTGCCACCAAATCACGATTTCCGACGCATCGCCGCGTTGACACCGCATCGCCCCACCGTAAGACACGAAAGCGATAAGGGCGCTGAGACGCAAGGAAATTCATATGGCTGGCACCGATACGACAGATCCGAGGCCGCTGTCGCCGCACCTGCAGGTGTGGCGCTACCACGCAACCATGATTGCATCGATCTCGCACCGGGTTACCGGCGTCGGGCTGTACGGCGGCGCGCTGATCATTTCAGCATGGATCGTGTCGCTCGGCATGGGTGAGACGGCCTACAGCACCGTGCACGGACTCATCATCTCTCCGGTCGGTCTCGTCCTGTTGTTTCTCTTTACCGTCGCCGTGCTCTTCCACTTTGCGAACGGCATGCGTCATCTCATCTGGGACGGTCCCGGCATTGGGTTCTCGCCAAAGGTCGCGAGCGCCGTATCGGTCTTCAACTTTGCCTTCGCGGCGCTCGGGGCTGCGGCCATCTGGGCGGCGAGCTACCTCATCGGGAACTGATCCATGTCGACGACCAACTTCCAGACCCCAGCCAAGGCGGCCCGCGGCCTCGGCTCGGCCAAAGAGGGCACGGGCCACTACATAAAGCAGCGCGTCTCGGCGATTGCGCTGATATTCCTCGTGCCGTGGTTTCTGTTTTCAGTCATCGGCGCTGCGAGATCAGGCTATGCGGGCGCTCTGGAATGGGTGGCGCAACCCTTGACTGCAATCCTCCTGATTTTGACCTTCGGCGCGGCGTTCTACCACATGCGTCTGGGTATGCAGGTCGTCATTGAGGATTACCTTTGGAAGAGAAGCACGCGACAGGGATTTCTGATCCTTAATACGTTTGTGGCCATCGCGCTTTTCGCAGCAACGGCCCTGTCAGTGCTTAAGATTTCAATCGCCGCTGCGGTCTAGACCCGAACCAGCGCGACAAAGAAAGGACGACCTGATGAGCGAGTATGAATTCATCGACCACACCTATGATGTCGTCGTTGTCGGTGCCGGTGGATCTGGATTGCGCGCTGCCCTTGGCGCGGCGCAGGCCGGGCTGAAAACCGCCTGCATCACCAAGGTTTTTCCAACTCGCTCGCACACCGTCGCAGCCCAGGGCGGCATTGCAGCATCGCTCGCCAATATGGGGCCCGATGACTGGCGTTGGCACATGTACGATACCGTCAAAGGGTCAGACTGGCTCGGCGACCAGGATTCCATTGAATATCTGTGCCGTGAGGCCCCCGCCGCCGTTTACGAGCTCGAACATTGGGGCATGCCGTTCAGCCGCACCGAGGAGGGCAAGATCTACCAGCGCCCCTTCGGCGGCCACACAACCGAATATGGCGAAGGCCCGCCCGTCCAGCGGACTTGCGCAGCAGCCGACCGCACTGGCCACGCCATGCTGCATACGCTGTACGGCCAGTGCGTGAAAAACGAGACCGAGTTCTTTATCGAATACTTCGCCCTAGATCTTATCATGGACGACGAAGGCGCGTGTCGCGGCGTCACGGCCTGGAAGCTCGACGACGGCACACTGCATCGGTTCCGCGCCCAGAAGACCGTGCTTGCCACCGGTGGTTACGGTCGTGCCTATTTCTCCTGCACCTCGGCCCACACCTGCACCGGCGACGGCAACGCCATGGTGCTGCGTGCAGGCCTGCCGCTGCAGGATATGGAATTCATCCAGTTCCACCCCACGGGCATTTATGGTGCCGGCTGCCTGATCACTGAAGGCGCACGCGGGGAGGGCGGTTACCTCACCAATGCCAGCGGTGAGCGGTTCATGGAGCGCTACGCGCCGAGTGTGAAAGACCTTGCGTCTCGTGACGTGGTCTCCCGCGCAATGACTGTGGAAATTCGCGAAGGCCGCGGCGTTGGCCCAGAAAGCGACCACATCTTCCTACACCTCGACCACCTGCCGCCAGAGGCACTCGCAGAGCGCCTGCCGGGTATTTCAGAGACCGCGAAAGTGTTTGCCGGCGTGGATGTCACCAAGGAGCCGATCCCGGTCCTGCCGACAGTCCACTACAATATGGGCGGCATCCCGACGAACTATCATGGCGAAGTGCTCACCAAGAAGGGTGGCGATCCCGATGCGGTTGTTCAGGGCCTTATGGCTGTGGGTGAAGCCGCGTGCGTGTCGGTCCACGGCGCAAACCGCCTCGGTTCGAATTCGCTGATCGACCTTGTCGTCTTCGGCCGCGCTGCTGGCCTTCGCTGCGGTGCGACGCTCGATGCCGGCGCGAGCCAGCCGGAGTTGTCGGATCGCCAGACTGACAAGCACGTCGCGCGCTTCGATCGTATCCGTAACGCCTCAGGCGACCAGCCGGTCGCGAACCTGCGCCTTGAGATGCAGAAGGCCATGCAATCGAACTGTGCCGTCTTCCGTACCGGCGAAATCCTGCAGGAAGGCGTCGACAAGATCGACGACATTTACAAGAAACTCCCAGGCCTCGACGTCAAAGATCGCGGCATGATCTGGAATACCGACCTCATTGAGGCGCTGGAGTTCGACAATCTGATCGGCCAGGCCGCCGTAACGGTGAATTCGGCGAACAACCGGCAGGAAAGCCGCGGTGCGCACGCGCGCGAAG
>JBCBWQ010000257.1:0-3523 GCA_039817025.1 Pseudomonadota bacterium
CCCAGGGACAGCTCTTTACGGCGTTTACGCAGGCTGACAGTGCGACCACACGGCGGTTCGGCGGCACGGGTCTTGGCCTGTCCATTTCGCGTCAGCTCGCAGAGCTCATGGGCGGAGACGTCACATTGGTTAGTGAAGCTGGCAAGGGTTCAACCTTCACGCTTAGGTTCATCGCAGATGCGTTGGACGCAGATGTCCAGTTTGGCCCGCGACCTGCAGAATTGTCTCCAGCCACGGACGCGCGGTTGTCAGGGCGGCGTACGCTCCTCGTCGACGACAATGTCATCAATCGTAAGGTCATTCGCGCCTTTCTCGCTCCCCATAACCACGAGGTCGTTGAGGCAGAGAATGGAGCAGAGGCACTAAAATGTCTGTCTGAAGAAGCCTTTGATCTCGTCCTTCTCGATGTGCACATGCCCATCATGGATGGTGTCGAAGCGATCAGGCTTATCCGCTCAAGCGATCAGCACTGGGCGGATATCGCCGTTGTCGCCCTCACGGCGGACGCCATGAGCGGTGATCGCGAGAAGTACCTGTCCATGGGTATGACCGACTACGTGTCCAAACCCATCGAAGAGCCGACGCTCATGTCCAGTATGAGCCGTGCGCTTATCGCGGCTCCGCCGAGGACGCCTACGGAACCGGTAAAGGTCGAGAAAGCGCAAACCCCGGCTTCGATTGCTGCCCTGGAAGACGAATGGCGTGAGGCAACCTGCCAGACGTTGACGCTTCTGATCGAGGCGCTCTCCACCGGGGATGTTGACGCTGAAGCGGTCTACCGTGCTGTGCATGACTGCAAAGCTCAGGCGCCCCTATTCGGTTATGCGCTGGTTGGCGAGATCGCTCAGGACTTATGCGACCGCTTGAAAGACAAGACCGGTCAGCTTTCGCAAGATGACGCGGTGATTTCTGCTCGCTACATGCGCGCCCTTGTTTACTTCATAGGTAAGTCGATCCGCGGCGACATGGGCACCGACGGCGAAGACCTTCGCCGAAAGCTCGCCGCTTAGAAATCCAGATCGCCATAGTTCGGGGCAGGGCGGGCCCCTTCGATCCGATCGTTCAGTAGCGCTCTGAAGCTCGGCCTCGATTTGATTTTTCCATACCAGGCTTTGAGGTCCGGCGCGCTGTCCCAGTCCACGTCTCCAAAGTAGTCATACGCCGACATTCGCGCGGCACAGGCTAAATCGGCGATGGTCATGGTCCGGCCCGCGAGATAGGGCCGCGTTTCGGCCAGCGCGTTCAGGAAGGTCATGTGCCCGCGCAGGGCATGGGCACCGGTACGCATGGCCTGGCTATCTGGCTGGGACCTACGCACCCACTGGCCGACCCGGTCTGCCAACAGAGTCTGGTCGACTTGGGTGAGCCGTGCGTCGATCCATTCCCAGAGACGGTTCGCTTCAGCGCGGTCTTGGCGTGTATGCGGTGCGAGGCGCGGGGTGGGACAGGCGTCTTCCAGATGGCCAACAATCGCAAGCGGCCCAATGGCCACCACACGGCCGTCTGCGCCATTATCCACCAGCGCTGGAATTTGAGCACCGGGCGCAAGCTTTGCAATCGCCCCTTGCGTGTCGCGGTCACTTGTCCATGTGGGAGTGTCGACCAGTTCGGCCTCGATTCCCTTCTCTCCAAGCACAAGCCTGGCAAATCGCGACGCCGGGTCGAGGGTCCAATGGTAAAGCCGCATCATCTCGGGTCAGAGGCTTACCTGAAATGCGCGCAAAGTTAAGCGGCGTCTGCGGGCTCTGGACTGCCAAAGACGTCACCGCCATGGGCTTCGGCACGGCCGCGTGGATCTGGATGGATCAGAATGTCTGCCGCAGGGAAGGCCGTCAGGATGGACCGCTCGGCGGCGACCATGCGTCTGTGCGCCTCGTCAAGCGAGATCCCTGGCGGCAGGTCAGCATGGAACTGGATATGGACGTACGGGCCAGACGCGCGCGTGCGCAGGGCATGAACGTCCAGAAGATGGCCATCCCTTAGGGCGAGGCGACGGATCTTCTCCCGCGCTTCGTCGGGCAATTCTCGGTCGAGGAGTTGGTTGATCCCGCCTTGCGCGACCCCAAGGGCTGTCCAGGCGAGCCAGGCGGCGACGCCGAGGCCGATGATAGGATCTGCCCACGGTAATCCGAAAACGCCGGTCGCTACTATGCCGCCGATTACAGCGAAATTGGCTGCAAGATCCGACAGATAGTGAGCCCGGTCCCCTTCGGTCGCCACCGAACCGGTTTGCCGGATGGCCCGGGTCTGTGCCCAGAGGAGGGCGATTGTGAGCGCGATTGATACGGCCATCACCCCAATCGCCAGGCCGGACTGGGTGACTTCCCGCGGTGCCCGGATATGGTCGATGGCCTCGAGCGCCACCAATGTTGCGGCAACGCCAACCAGCATGGCCTGTACCACGCCTGCAAAGCCTTCAGCCTTTCCGTGCCCGTGCCTGTGGTCTTCGTCTGGAGGCATGGCCGCATAGCTCACAGCGGCCAGCGTGAACAATGACGCCGCCGAATCCAGCCCGCTGTCGGCCAGCGACGACAGCATCGCAACTGACCCCGAAGCGAGCCACGCCCAGAGCTTTAGGCTCACAAGCGTCAGCGCCACGCCAACAGACAGGATCGCAGTGCGGCGCGTGATCTTTGCGGCAAGATCTGCTGGAATCGTTCCAGGAAGCGTGTCGTGATCATGGGCCATGAGGCTTTATCCTTTATCCGTCGATATAGGGCGGAAATCAAAAAAATAAAACGAAATTACAATGCATTAAATGCGATTGAGAGGCGCTTTCATTCGCGATGTGTTCGACTCTGGGTCAGCCGTTCGATAGCCTTTTCCCGGAACAATAAAGGAGGCCGTCTATGCCTGCGCCAAAGCAGAGCGAGACCATTGGTGATTCTGTATCGATTTACAGAACTGGGCGGATTGCTGAGGTTGTCTATGATCGCGGCGACGGCCTGAATGCTCTCTCAGTTCAAGGCATGACAGAGCTGCGTGATGCAGCACAGGGGCTGTCTACCGATACGGAAGTGTCGGTTGTTGTGCTCAGGGGTGAGGGCGTATTTTCAGCCGGGGCAGACCTGAAGGATCCCGACCGCGCCTCGAGAGCGAACGCGACACTCCTTGAACAACGACAAGCCATGAAACTCGGCCCCGACCTGTGCCAGGCCTGGAGTGACCTTGAGCAGGTTACCATCGCGGCCATCGACGGCTTCTGCATCGGTGGCGGGCTCGCCCTTGCGGTCGCATGTGACCACAGGGTGTGCGGGGATGGTGCGTCGTTCCGGCTTCCAGAAGTGCCGCTCGGCATGAATATGAGCTGGCGCAGCGTGCCGCGGCTGACCGCTTTGCTGGGCCCGTCCCGAGCGAAGCGTCTAATCCTGCTCGGGCAGAAGGTTGATGCGGCCACCGCCCTGGCCTGGGGCCTTGTCGACGAGGTTTCGACGGGATCTGAGGCCCGGGAACAGGCCATGGAGTTGGCGGCCGATTACGCTGCGATGCCGCCTCTTGCGTTGCGGATGGCCAAACAAGCCAT
>JBCBWQ010000258.1:0-3499 GCA_039817025.1 Pseudomonadota bacterium
CCTCGACGCTGATATCGACTGGCGGCGTCGAGAAACTGGGAGCACGGTTTTGCGGGCCTGGCGGCGGGCTATCGCTACCGCCACCGCCGGAACAGGCGGCGAGGCTGAGGGCGAGGAAGGAGGCGCAGGTCTGAAATCTGGTCATGGGCAAGGGGCTTTCATTGTTCGTATCGGATGAAGCTGTTCGGCAGCGGGTTGAAATTGCCAAGACCCGGCAGGGCCGCTGAGAGTTCGCTGCCCCCGAGACCGAACCAACGGCCCAGCTCGGCAGCATAGCTGTCCACCGACACGGACGGGATCAGACGACCGCCGCCACTGTCTGAGTCATGCCCCAAAGTGGGCGGCGGGAGCGAGCCATAGATCTCGCCGCCCTTCACCGCGCCGCCGAGCACGATCTGGTGGCCACCCCAGCCATGGTCTGTGCCATCGCCATTTACCGCCAGCGTTCGGCCGAAATCCGATGCCGTGAAAAGGGTCACAGCCCGGGCCAGACCGAGCGCCTCCATTGCCCCCTGGAACGCGGCCAGCGCCCCGTCGATCTGCGAGAGCAATTTCGGCAGCGCGCGGGCCTGGACGTCATGGGTGTCGAAACCGCCTAGGCCAACGAAGAAGACCTGGCGCGAAGCAAACAGCCGGTCTCGGACATTGATCGTTTCCGCCACGGCCCTGAGCTGGGCTCCAAGCGGCGTCGCGGGGAAACTTGTCGGAAGGGCAACGCCGTGCTGGCGGGCGGTATCATAGGCCTCATTGGTCTCAATCGCGCCGGAGAACGCCGCTGCCATGTCGCGTTCGAGCAAATGGTTCCCGCGATAGCTCCTGGCGGCCAGCTGGTCGCGGACGGCTTCAAGCAGGTCCGCCCGCTCACCAGAAACCCCTTCATAATAGTCTTCGAGGAAATCGACCCGCGCTGCGCCGTCTGTGCTGACGCGGTAAGGCACAGCGTTTCGCCCGGTCAGGAACGGGCCCACTTCCTCTGTTGTGATGGTGGTGAACTGCGGCAGTGACGCGTTCGCACCGGAAGCGAGAACCGCGTCGGCGAACAGTCCGCCCCAGCCATACTGGGCGCCTTCGGGCTGGTTGGCCTGCCAGACCGCCTGCTGGTCATTGTGGGAGAAAAGCCGAGGCGGCAGGCGCACCGCGCCGCTTTCGAAGCTTGCGCGGCTGACGGGTTCGACGAGCGGACCAACGTTTCCAACGATGGCGGCCTTGCCCTGACCGAACAGTCCCTGAAGCAGTGGCATCTCGGGTGGAAGCGCGACCTGGCGACCTTGGAGCACAGTGTCGCTGGCGGGCGATAGGGGCAAAAGGCTGGCGCGCTGGCGGGCTGCGCCCTGCTGGGCCAGAAGGGATGAGCGCAGCTGCGCATACTGGTCGTAGGAGGCCTGGTCATGGGGCAGGATCAGATCGTGGCAGTCTAGACCGCCGAACAGGAACACGCAGACAAGCGCCTTGTATCCGTTCGTGTCTGCAGCATGGGCGGTGAATGTGCTCGGCATGGCGGTGAGTGCCGTGGTGGCGAGCGCGCCAGCGCCAAGCGCCTTGATCAAGTCTCTGCGGCTGGTGGGCATGGGCTCTCTCCTAGCGCTGGACGAGGTAGTCGGGCGACGTCATCACGAGCAGGACCGCGAGCGAAACCCGGTCGGCAAGCGCCACCGTATCGCCCGGTCCGTCGACGGGCTGATCTTCCAGCGTCGTGGTAATGGCAGCCTTGGTCTCTTCAGACAGGGAGTCGTAGACCAGCAGGCCGTCCATATGATCAACCAGCAAGGCGGCATCATTGGCGAGCGCGAGTTCATCGGAATAGTCCGGCACGAAAGCACGCTCCAAGGCCGCGCGATCCACCGGCACGCCCATCTCTTCAAGTTCCGCCTCAAGTTCTTCGGCGGGGATCATCGACTGGCCGCCAAAGGCCCAGAAGGTCATGAAATTGATGTAGCCCGGCGTGGACGTGGCGTTGACGATCTGAAGCTCTGGTATGGTCAGCCCCGCTGCACCGCTTTCCGTGCCGGGCGCGATATAGCCGGGGCGGTAGAAGTTGAAGACGGATCGGGCGCGGTAGGGATGCTGGGACAGCGCATCCGGCGCGCTCAGGTCGAACAGCTCGATCCCATATTCTGGCTTGGACGCATCGGCATCAAAGGCGCGGGCCCAATGGGTGAAGCGAAGGATCGGTTCACGGATCTTGCCGAATTGCGGATCGGTGAGGCTCGCCTCACCGCGAACGTCTGCGTCGAAAAGGATGGCGGCGAGCGTTGCAGAAAGGTCGCCCTTGCGCCCATTGCCCACACTGGTCCCATTCGGCAGCGTGAAGGTGCCACTATCGAATGTGGCAGCCACGCGCTGCACATAGCCAGGGTCGGGCGCAGAGGTGGTGAAGCGCTGGATGAGCTGGCGGGACACGAACGGCCCGACATTCGGATGGGCCATGATGCAATCGAGTGCCTGGTCGAGACTCTCGGCGGCCGGCGTGCCGGCGGCGATCTCGCAGTTCAGGAAGCGCTTCAGCTCGGGCGAATGCAGGCTCTCATTGACCGCCATCGGCTTGAGCATGGCTTGTTCCAGGCCATCCCACTCGTCGACAGCGTCGACGACGGAGGGAAAGCGCTGCCGGTCGAGTCCGTCCAGGTCCAGGCCGGTGAAGATCCGGGCAAGGCCCGTAATATCCATATTATTGTAAAGCTCGACCGGTTGGTCGTTCTCCAGGATCGGCTCCCCGTCCTGGCCGAGTTGCAAAACACCGACGGTGAAGAGTTGCAGGATCTCCCGGGCATAGTTCTCGTCTGGCATGCGTCCCGTCGCCGGGTCCGCCTTCTGATTGCCCATATAGGTCAGGTAAAAACCCATGGCGGGCGAATAGGTGACCGCCTCCAGGAGATCGCGGTAGTTTCCGAACGCGCCTTCGACCAAAACATCCTGATAGCCGACCACAAGTTCGGGAATGTCGGTCAGGAGTTCGCCGCCGAAATTCGACACGACGAGGATTTGCGACAGCGCGAACGCCATGCGCTGGCGAAGCTGGTCGTTGCCCTCAATGGCGTTGCGCCAGAAGGAAAATGTGCTCGACTGCACCGCTAGCACAGGAAAGTCCGCGTCCGGGTCGGCGATTATCGCGCGGTAGGCCTCAAGCTGCGGCGTGTGCAGGCTGGCGGGTTTCTCTAGCTCCGCCAGGAACCAGTCCGAGGCGCTCGTGCCGGTAAGTGAGGACACGTCCTCGGGGCTTGGGCCGAAGGTTGCCTGGGTGAGGAAGCGCGACGTTCCGGCCTCGGTGGCAAATGCGCCGGTCGGCGGTGGAGGCGGCGGCGGCGGCAACAGGGGCGGAGCAGGCGGAGGTGGCGGAGGCGCCGCTGGTGGCGGCGGCGGTTCTGGAGGCGGCGGAGGCGGTGGCGCCGAGGCACCCGATGGCAAGGGCGGTAAGGGACCCGGCGCTGATGGTGGCGGCACGACGCGCCGCGACATTGCTGAGCCGGCAGATACGGGGCGGCGGATACGAGACTGTGAT
>JBCBWQ010000259.1:0-3492 GCA_039817025.1 Pseudomonadota bacterium
GCAGGATCGTCGAATCGCTGTCTGTAGAGCCGAAGAGGCTGCCAATCCAACACGACGTTTCCCAGATTGAAAAGAACGATCCGGGTGGCCATGTTTTCGCCTCCCTCGGCGTTAAGGTGTGGGTTTAGCCCTGCTTTGCCTTAAACCGAGGATCGGTTTTGTTGATTACATAGACGCGGCCCTTGCGGCGCACCACTTTGCAATCGCGGTGGCGTTCTTTAAGTGCCTTAAGGGAAGAACGGACTTTCATGGGTCTGGCCCTGCGTCTTTGTCAAAACTCGGAAAGGCGGTCGTTTATCGGCGAGGGACGTGTGAGTCAATGGCGGGCACACAGCCCGTCGCAGGTTAAAACATCGACGGGGACGAGCAGTGACCAGCACAATCAACTCTCATAAGGCGCGCATTGTCGGATTTGGTGTACTCGCCGCTTTGATCGCCGCGTGTGCAGCAGGCCCGACGCCAGAGCTGCCCGACCCACCGGCACCGGGAACGCCGCCCATAGCGGGCGGCACGCCGCCGGCCACTGAGCCCGTCCCAAGCACTCCGGCGGGCATGGTCTTTGTTCCTTCGGGAAACGAACAGATTGACGAATGGCGCTCAGACTTCGCCTCACGCGCGCTTGCATCAGGGCGCTCGCAACAATCGGTGAGACTTATTCTGGACGGCCTGACCCCCATGGATCGCTGGCTGAGCCCCAGTTTCAATGTAGCCGGGACTGGCATCGCCGATCAGGCGGAGTTCGCCAAACCGATTTGGGAATATGTTGACGATACTGTCAGTGCGACGCGCAAACGCACCGGCGCTGAGAAGCTTACTCAAAACAGCGCGCTCTTTGACGCCCTTGAGGCGCGTTACGGCGTCGATCGCGGTGTCCTTGCCGGGATCTGGGGCATGGAGACCAGCTTCGGCGGTTTCATCGGCACCGATGACGCGGCCAATGTTCTGGCCAACATGGCTGTTGAAGGGCGGCGAAAGTCCTTCGCTGAGGGCGAATTGATCGCTCTGATGAAACTTCTTGAGCTTGGCGTGGTGGAGCGCGGAGACCTTGTATCCGGCTGGGCCGGTGCCATGGGGCAAACCCAGTTCATGCCCTCAACCTTTCTCGCCCACGCGGAAGACTTTACAGGCGACAGCAAGATCGACGTCTGGAATGATCCTGCGGACGCCCTCGCTTCGGCCGCCAATTACCTAGCGGTATCCGGGTATAAGACGGGCCAGCCCTGGGGCATTGAAGTGTCCGTTCCCCCGCAATTCGACTTTGCCCTGGCAGACGGAACGCGGCGCGATATGGCATTCTGGGTCAACAAAGGTCTCGTCCCAGCGACTGCGGGCCCGTTCAATACCGCAGGCGCGAACTCGGCAGAGCTTTGGCTCCCGGCTGGCGCGCGCGGACCGAAATACCTGCTTTTTGACAACTTCAATGCCTTCAAGACCTACAATCGCGCCGATAGTTATGCGCTATCGGTGGGCCTCCTGGCCGATGGTGTGACCGGGAAACCAGGAATTGTTGAGCCTTGGCCGAGAGACATCCAGCCCCTTTCCGTTGCCGACATTAAGCGCCTGCAAGCAGGGCTGAACCGGCTCGGTTATGATGCCGGCCCCGTCGATGGCATTGCTGGACGCGGGACGAAGGGCGCTTTGCGGCGCTTTCAGTCGGACCGGGGATTCATGGCTGACGGTTATCCTACGGGCGAGATGCTGGCCTATGTTGAGGGCGCATCCGGCGGTTGAGCCTCATCAGCAGGCTTGAGCGCCACGGCAGCAAAGACACTCATCATGGCGAGCAAGCCTGCAGAGAACGCGAAGGGCACCCAGGGCGCAACAAATTCGTAGACGTAGAGCCCAAAGAAAGGCGTCACCACATAACCCAGCCCGTTGGCCGAAATCACGAGCCCTGCCACATTGCCCTGTAAAGCCGGCGAAACGGCAAGCGAAGCTCCACTGGAAAAGCCCGGCCGGACGAGCCCCTGCCCCAGTCCGATCAGGAACTGCGCAAAAACCAGGATCGCATAGGCACCCGAGCCTGCCGGGATAATCATCAGCGCGCCGATGACCATTGGAACCGCCCCGACGATCATCAGGGTCCGCGCCGAATATTGCAGCCTCGGAATGAGGACGAGCTGCGATAACAAAACACCGACAGCGCCCAGCGTAAACGCCGGACCAGTGTATTGAACCGCCTGCGCGCCCGAGACATCCATCTTATCCATGACGGCAAATAGGAAGGTTTGCGTGAGCACCCCAGTCACGACAGACAACGCCACGGCATAAACCAGAAACGGCGCAACATGCCCGGCTCTCCACAGGCCTCTGGCCCCTTCGGTTTCTTCGTGGACTTTTCTCGCGTCGGCTTTCGGACTGCGATTTTCAGGGAGTTGGGTGAACAGCAGCACCGACATTGTTGCAGCGAGCAACATCGTCACGATCACCGGTGAGATCAGGCCGAACCGCGGGGATAGGATGCTGAAACCCCCAACGAGGGCAGCTGCAAAGGCTGGCCCGACAACCGTTCCGACAGAAAAGCCGGAGGTTACCGAGGCAATTTCTTCCGTGCGTTCGGCTTCGCTTGTGCGATCTGCCACATAGGCTTGCGCGGCGGGTGTGGAGGCTGACCCCACAAGACCGAAGACGGACCGCGACAGGGCAAGACTGATAAAAATCACGACCGCGCCCTGAATGGCTCCGCCCAGGGCGAGCGCCGCAGACACGGCCACCAGGGCCATGGACACGGCGTAGCCCGCAAGGCCGATTCCAGCGACACGCCGGCGGCCCCACTCATTGCTTTTCTTGCCCCAGAAGGGGCTGCCGAGCGACCAGCAGAGCGCTGAAAACGAAAAGATGGCCCCCGCCATCCAATCAGGCATGCCAAGATCCCGTGTCAGCGGCGGCAGCACGGCGGAAATCAACATTGTGTTGCCCGCGCCAATGGCGAGCAGGGCAAAAAACAGGAGACGGAAGGCCCCGCGCCGGTCAGGCGGCGGCAAAGCAGGTGTGATGTCCAGGGTCCCCGTCATCGCCTTCTATTCGGGCGCGCCGGGGCGAAGATCAAGCCGGAAGCGGCGGACCGGTTGAGAAAGCGTTTGGCCTGTTTTGCGCGGACGTCGATGTCTGCTTGATCGCAGACGGGGCGGATTGATGCTGATGCTCAGTGCCGACCTTCGTAATTGATACGGTCGCGGGCATGAGGACAAGGCGAACGCCTGCGGGGCTGAGCCCTCGCGCCGCCATCCAGATCTCGTCGCGCCAGTCCGGCTGCGGATCATCGAAGACAGCACCAATGCGAACGCGGCCAAAATCGTCGGTCAGTAGGATGAAGGTTGCCTCTGCTTCGCGGTTGCGCACGAAAAACAGAATGAGGTTCCACAAGAGCGCGGGCCAGAAAAGAGGGTGCACATGGCCCTTCAAGGTGTGGAACGTCTCAGAGATCATGGGCGTAGCCTACACCGGCACAGACCGGGGCGGATAATGCAGCGCCTCTCCATGATCACTTCA
>JBCBWQ010000025.1:0-19118 GCA_039817025.1 Pseudomonadota bacterium
GTGCCAAAGTTTTTTTACTTTGTCGGCATCTCGGAGAAATTTCGCTTCAGGCGCCTATCACCTTTTGGAATGTACGACAGAAGCAGGATCTTGCTTTTCTGCCCCGAGTAATCGCAACTTCGAAACAAGAGACAGGAAATGATCGACGCAATCACTGCGCCGATGTACGAAGCAAGTATATCTATCCTCTGAAGTCCGCCAAGTTTTCTGAAGATGAGATCCGGGTCGCCCACCTGCTTGGACAGACTGGAACGGGGTCGGAAGGGGTGCTTTTGAATATCCATCACGCCCAACTAACTCAACGAAATGGATTCGGTTCCTTGTGCCTCGATAAAACTACGATCAATTTGAAGTCGCCACGTTCAGGGGACATAGAACCCCGAACTTGCCCCGCTAGCGCGGACGAACCTAAACGCGGCTGCGCACGTCAGTTGGTCCACCCGTGTGATTAGATCATTGAAGACGCCCGCCACGAACTTCACCGTCGCCGTCGCCGCTGACTAAGTCGCCCGCGTTGTTCTTCTAGAAGTCCAGCGAGTCCATTGCGCAGAGCCAGCAGCTCGATGTTGTCGGCAGGGACGTCGTTGGCAACGCGTGTCTCCGCAGCGGTCATTGGATCCTATGGCTGCTGGTGCCAACTACAACACATCTCTTACTCGAATGAATCGCGGAAAACTGCGAAGCACTACGCCTTCCTATTACTGCCGCCTTGGAACAAGGCGCGGGATTTCCACGCTTTCAGAATGGCACTCTGCGCAAGCTCATCGGCAACGCCACGATCGCCGCAAAGCCTGCGCGCACAGGCACGAAGGTGCGGAATGGAGGCTGACACTTCCGCCTGGAAGGCCGTGCTTTTGAGGGTCGCACCCTTTAGCCTGATCCCTGAGAGTCTTATTGGTCATCTGCTTTTTCGGCAGGCGCAGACAGTGATCTAGAACAGATTTGGTTGTCACTTTGTCGTCCATCCGGCGTAGTTTGCCGCCGATTTTATCCTACTGTTTCTTGACGGCGGCGGACGATTGCGAAAAGCACTCGTCCAGGCTGTAACGATTTGATGCGGATCTGAAACCGTTCGCTGAACGCAACCAACCCAGCAGAATTCCAGTGGTCCGGCTTTTTTCTTGGACCGGGCGGCGATCTGACACACATCATGGTGTGGTTGTGCGACTAAGGAGCCACTGATGAGTTTTGTAGAGCGATTTGCTCCACACCTGCCCTTCTTGCGACGCTACGCGCGAGCGCTCACCGGCACTCAGAAAAGCGGAGATGCCTATGTTCGCGCATCTTTGACCGCGTTGGCTGAAAATCCGGACCACGTGTCAGACGGCTTGCCGGACCGGGTCGCCCTCTATCAATTCTGCCACGCAATCTGGAGCAATACGGGCGCAACGCTGGAAGGCAATGAGAGCAAGGATGCCCACGATCTTCGCCTGCAAACGCTTGCGCCGATGGAACGTCAGGCATTCCTGCTGACGTCAGTGGAAGGGTTCACGCAATCGGAAGCTGCGCAGATACTCGGCATTACACCGGCCAATGTGGACCAGCTCATCATCGATGCCCTCGCCGAGATCGAAAACGGCCTCAAAACAACCGTGCTGATCATCGAGGATGAACCGATTATTGCGGCGGACCTTGAGCTGATTGTCCAGGAGCTGGGTCATTCCGTGACTGGAAATGCGACAACACGCGATCAGGCTGTTTCAATGGCCAAGGCTGACCGGCCCGGACTCGTTCTTTGCGATGTTCACCTTGCGGACGGATCATCCGGCATCGATGCCATTGAGGAAATCCTCAAAATCTTCGATGTCCCCGTGATTTTCATTACTGCATTTCCGGAGCGTTTGCTGACCGGTGAGCGAACAGAGCCTACCTACCTGATCACCAAGCCCTTCCAGTCAATCGCGGTAAAAGCCGCCATTGCTCAGGCCTTGTTTTTCCATGAAAAGGAGCCGGCTTGAGCCAGCTCTTTGCTATCATTGTCTAGTTCGAGACGTAGGCAATCATACCGATGAGCAGAAAAACTCCAGCCGCTACGAGCGATACACTCAATACGGTGGGCATACCTTTCTGGCGTTCCGCCTGACGGGCATCGTCGGTCGTTTCGTGGATGGGTGCTTCTGGTGTTTGGTCAGTCATGGAGAGAAAACGCGGCGCAAGCCTGTTCGTTCCATAAGCGATGAGAAAGACCGCAATTTGAAGTGTGCTCGCCCAAACGAACGTAGGTCTTGCCGTCTTCAGGTTTTGGGCAAATCAAGTGCAGTTGCTTTCCTAACGTTAGTACGTGATTCTAAGTAGTCCTATCGAGAGTGCAAAGATCAACCTCTGAGGGTACGCCACATGACGCTCGATGATGCACGGTCAACACATGACGACGCAAACCATGATGACTGGGCGCTGATCATTGACGCGCTAACAAGCTCGGCCATCATCTTTGACAAAGGTCTGACGATCCTTGCCCAGAACCGTGCGCACGAAGAGATGACAGGCACAAGGCGCGACGAGGTTGTTGGGACATATATGTTTGACTCGTTTCCGCCCGATCCGACGCCGGGCGCTCCGAGCGCAGAAAAAGCCATTCGTGAGTCCAAAGAGCGGGTCTGGTCGACCCTTCAGGCGGATACGCTCCCCCTACAGGAACATGCGCTCCAATCGGATAACGGCATTTGGACCACTTACACTTGGAAGGTGACACACGCCCCGCTGCTGAGAAACGGCAAGGTCATTGCCATCCTTCAGACATCAGAAAACGTCACCACCGCCACGCTCGAACGCACGATGAGCGACGCGCAAAAACTCGCGGCGCGAGAGGCGGCAAACATATCCTATTTCGCCTATGAAATGGATAGTGACCGATTTATCCGCGACGATCGTATCGATGACATGTTCGGCTTTGAGCCCTCTAAAGCCGGGAACCTCGCCGGGCCGTTTATTGATCGCATACACGCTGACGATCTGGACGACGTGCTGACGGAATTGCAGCGTCCGCACGATGCTCCGCTCGGTACAAAAGCCAAATTTGACGCGCGCGTGCATGTGCCCGGAGAAAATGACGTGCGTTTGGTCCGGGTGCGCGGGACGCTGGTCCTGGATCCCGTCGATTCGGTGCGCAAGCTCGTCGGTGTGTTTTTGGACATGACCGACGTGCACAGGACGCAGCAGCAACTCGAACAGCTGGTAAACGACAAAGACCGCTTGCTGATTGAAGTGAACCACCGGGTGAAGAACTCGTTACAACTCGCCTCGTCTATCCTGTCTCTGGCATCGCGCAACACAGAGAGCGAGGAAGCGGCTGCCGTTCTCGCGACGGCGAACAGCCGAATAGATGCGATCGCCGAAGTCCATGGTGGCATCTATATTGGCGGCGACGTTACGCGGGCACCGACCGCAGAGGTTTTGAACAATATCGTAGACGGCCTCAGTCGGTCTGTTGGCGCGGGTGATACGACCGCCAAAATTAATGTAGACTATGCCGATTTTGCTCTGCCCACGGACCAGGCGATTGCGTTCGGGCTGCTCATCAACGAGCTTCTCACCAATGCGATCAAGTATGGCGGCGATGCGAGCGCCCGTCCGGTGATCTTAAAGACCGCTGTGCACGGAAAGCGAGCGCAGCTTGAAGTTTCAAATGATAGTCAGCGGCCATCGCACGAGACCGACTTAGCGCAAGGCACAGGCGTCGGCACGGCACTGATTGAAGGGTTCGTCCGGCAGCTTCGCGGTACGTTGAACCGAACAGAAGAAGACGGACGGTATATCGTCTGCGTCGATTTCGATCTTCCGGACTAATCAACACGCTCAGACGATGGAATCATCTCCCAACTTCAACCATGACATGGGCACCTAAAGAAGCTCTGGGTCAGTCATCACCTCGACAAGGCTTGGTCCGTCATGGGCGATGGCTTCAGCAAGATGCTTGTCGAGCTCTTCCCTTGTGGTTGCGCGGTGGCCCATACCGCCGCAGGCGCGGGCAAATCCAGCGAACGGCGGGTTGATAAGGCCAGTCTGCCAAACGGGAAATTCGCCAGCGCGTTGCTCCTTTGAAATCTTACCAAGCTCTGCATTGTTCATAAGGATGTGGGTGATGTTCATCCCGTATTTGACGGCGGTGGTGAACTCCATGGCGTATTGTCCGAAGCCGCCATCGCCGGAGACAGAGATGACCTTGCGGCCGCGGAACGGCTCTTTGTCCTTTGTTGCTGCCCATGCGCCCATTGCCGCCGGAAATCCAAACCCGATTGAGCCCAGATAGCCGGACATTAGGATGCGTTGCTCGCCTGTCGGCTCGAAATAGCGACCGAAAGAGTAGGTGTTGTTGCCCACATCTACGGCGAAAATGGCATTGGACGGTGCGTGATGGGTTAAGGCTTCGAACAGGGCTGCGGCAGAGAGACCGTTGCCAATGCCCTCGCCAACGCGGGTCTTCTTTTCACTTCGCCAGATCGACCAGCGGTCGGTGATTTCACTTCGCTGGTCTTTGCTCTTTAGACTGGAGAGGTCGTCTTTGAGCAGACCTGCGGTGACGGCGACATCACCTATGATCGGTAGCGTGACCGGATGGCGCTTGGCGAGCATCATCGGGTCTGTGTCTATTTGAATGATCGGCTTTTTCGGCTCGATACCGGTATGGTCTGAGAAGCTCGCCCCGAAAACGATGAGCAAATCGGACTCGTTCATGAACCAGCTTGCGACGGGAGTGCCGGAGCGCCCCATCACGCCAGCTGCAAGCGGGTGGCTGTCACCAATCAGACCTTTGGCCTTGAAGGTCGTTGCGACAGGGGCGTTCAGCGCCTCTGCCAGTGCAATCACGCTGTCCATACCATTCCGCGCGCCATAGCCGACGATGATCATGGGGCGCTTGGCGTTAGAAATCTTTTCGGTGGCCGCCTTCACATCAGATGGCGGCGGGCCAACGCAAAGATTGGCCATACGGCCTTCTGGTCCCTGCGCTTTCTGGTTCTCGCCAGCAGGGATTGTCTGCGTGTTGTCCGGGAAGACAAGGTGCCCCACACCTTTTTCGAGGATGGCCGTCTTGATTGCGCCCGTCATCAGTTGGGCGTGGTCCGAATTGGGATGGACGGTTTGGGAATACGCCGCCACTGCATCAAAGGCGGCTTCTAGGTCTATGTCCTGGAAAGCGTGCACGCCAACGACCTGCTCTTGAACCTGGCCGGTCAGAGCCAAGGCTGGCGCGGAGTCAACTTTTGCGTCCCACATGCCGGTCATGAGGTTTGTCGCGCCGGGCCCAGCAATGGTGAAAGCTCCGGCCGGTGTGCCCGTCAGCTTGCCATACGCCGATGCCGCGAAGGCCGCTGCGCCTTCATGGCGGATTCCATAGTAGTTGAGCTTGCCGGCTTCTGCCTGCACGCGCATTGCGTCTGCAAAGCCGAGGTTTGAGTGACCGACCATGCCGAAAACGGTGGTGACGCCCCAATTGACCATGGTTTCGACCATGACATCGGAGACCGTTCGCGTGCGATCAGGCGGCGGCGCGAGGCCGACATAGATGCCATCGCCGCGAACCTCGACCGAAAAGGTTTCCTGTCCCGTATCTTCATGTCCGCCCGGCGGCTTGCCTGTGAGCGGATCAAAGTCCCAACCATGCCAAGGACAGCGCAGCCAACATTGCCCGTCTTCGCCTTTCTCTATGGAGCCTTCGCCAAGCGGGCCGCCCTGGTGTGGGCAGTGATTGTCCATTGCGGCATACTGGCCATCAAAATGGACGATTGCCATCGAGCGCCCTCCAGCGGTTGCTGATTTGGTCCGGCCGTCCTCAAGTTCGTCGAGCTCGGCAACCTTATGCCATTCAAGCTCTGCGGCGGTGTTTGTCATGGCTCGTCCCCTCTTTGTTTCTATCGGCTTAGGCCCAAGACAGGCTATTGTCCCATCACGCTTCGTGTCGAACGGGTGAACCAGTTGTGACTGGACGCGCCCAACAAAAACCGTAAGCCTATAGCGCGAGGACTGTGCAGGGGAAATTCAAGTGAAGCCAGCCAAAGTCGCGAATTGGGGCGGCCTGCCTGACCGCGAGCCGAGCTATGCGCTTGTCGCTGGAGTCGATCTGGTCGTGGTGCGCTACGGAGATGCGGTATCCGTGCTTTATGGCCGCTGTCTGCATCGCGGGGCGCTAATGTCCGATGGACATGTGGACGACAATGACAACCTCATCTGCGGCGTTCATAATTGGGATTATCGCTTGGATACCGGTGTGTCCGAGTACGATAATTCTGAAGCGCTGCATAAGTTTACCGCATGGGTGGATCGGGGCGACGTGCTGGTCGACGAGGACGAGATTGCAGATTGGGCCCGGACAAATCCGCAGCCCTATGCACGCGATGACTATCTCGGCCTTTACCAGGACCCCAGCCATGAAGAGACAGCGGAACCTGACAATGGCCGGATACAGGCCCTGGCTAGAGATGGGCTTTCGAAGGTGGGTCACCACGGGGCCGTCGACGCGATGGGCGTTCCGCGCGCGCAGCTCCCGCACTGGGATGATATCCAGATCCTGACCGCGCAGCTCCACCGTCTTCCGCTGCTGGATGACGAGCCCGTGGAAACCGAAACGATCATCGGGCCGAATGCGCAAAAACCGCTGCGCCTTAAAATCCCGCTCTTCGTCTCTGACATGAGCTTTGGTGCCCTTTCGGAACCAGCAAAGGTTGCGTTGGCTCGCGGGGCCGAGCTGGCTGGAACAGGCATTTGCTCTGGGGAAGGCGGCATGCTGCCCGAGGAGCAGGCCGCAAATTCACGCTATTTCTATGAACTCGCGTCGGGACGTTTTGGCTTTTCATGGGACAAGCTTACCAAGGTTCAGGCCTTTCACTTCAAGGGCGGTCAAGGCGCAAAGACCGGCACGGGCGGACACCTACCCGGCGAGAAGGTGGAAGGCAAAATCGCAGAGGTGCGCGAGCTTGAGCCGGGTACGTCTGCGATTTCCCCGGCGCGATTTCCCGACTGGACAACGATCAGCCAGATCCGGGACTTTGCAGACGAGGTCCGGTCACGCACGGGCGGAATTCCGATCGGCTATAAACTTTCGGCGCAACAGATCGAGAAAGACATCGACGCTGCCCTCGAGGTTGGCGTCGATTACATCATCCTGGATGGGCGCGGCGGCGGTACGGGAGCGGCACCGCTGATCTTTCGGGACAATATCTCCGTGCCGACAATACCTGCCCTAGCCCGTGCGCGTCGGCACCTCGATGCGACCGCTCCGGGGGTGACGCTTATTGCAACGGGCGGCCTTCGGAAACCTGAGGACTTCGTAAAGGCAATGGCATTAGGGGCAGATGCGATTGCCGTCTCTAACGCCGCTATGCAGGCGATTGGCTGTATCGCCATGCGAGCCTGTCACACCAACAAGTGCCCCGTTGGCATAGCGTCAACCAATCCGCACTTCACGGACAGACTCGTCGTTGAAAAGTCTGCACACAGACTGAACAATTTCTTTCAAGCGTCGGTGGAGTTGATGCAGGTTCTCGCGCGGGCCTGCGGACATCGGCGACTTGCCGATTTTGAGCTCGATGACCTGACGACGTACAAACCTGAGATGTCGGCACTTTCGGGCATCGCATTTGCCGGGGTGAAGGCATGAGTATTGCCCTCGCGACTACGATTGTGAGCGCGCTTGGCGCTTACTTCGTGATTGGGGCGGTGTTCGCGCTCTTTTTTGTGACATTTGGAGTCGGCCGTATTGACCCTGACGCGAAGGGTATGCCGTTGCGGGCGCGTGCGATCATTTTTCCCGGCGTGATGGGGCTTTGGCCATTGATGCTAGTGAAGACCTTTAACCAGAAGGCTCCGCCGGTCTCATGAAGCGCGCGCATCGCTCAGCACACCACCTTATCTGGTTGCTGCTTGCGCCGGCAATCGCAGTTATCCTCTGGCTTGCGCTGACCGAACGACCGGACGAGCCGGTGAATGCGACTTTGCCGTATGCGCTATCCGAGGAGGCCGAGTAATGGCGCACGGATACAAAGCTGTCGGCTGGACGCCTTTCAAGAAGCGCTTCGATCTCTGGCTGCTCGCGGGTGTCGCTCTTTATCTTGCCTCGTTTGTCGGGGCTAGTATGGCTGCGCAGCCAGTGGGCGAAAGCTTCACTCCAATCCAGATCCTGATGCGCGCAACGGGTACGCTGGCGTTCCTGTTGCTGACCTTCATCCTGACCATTGGGCCACTCGCGCGGCTGACTGAACGGTTCAAACCCTTTCTTTACAACCGCCGGCACCTGGGCGTGACGACGTTCGTGATTGCGCTGGTCCATGCGGGGCTGGTCTTGCTCTGGTACCATGGCTTTTCCGAAACGAACGTCTTTGTATCGCTACTTGCAAGCAATCCGCGCTACGACTCGATCGCGGGCTTCCCATTTGAAAGCCTCGGACTGGTCGCACTAACCATTCTGTTCCTTATGGCGGCGACGAGCCATGATTTCTGGAATGCCAATCTCGGACCGGGGACCTGGAAGACGCTGCACATGGGCGTCTATCTCGCTTACGGGCTGCTCGTCGCGCATGTGGCGCTTGGGGCGGTACAATTCGAGAAGCACCCCGCCTACGCCGCGCTGCTCGCGGGTGGGGCCGCGCTCGTTGTCGGCTTGCACCTTTTGTCTGGATTTGCTGCGTCCGGCGCAGCGTCGGCCAAATCAAAGGAGGGCTGGCTCAGTGTTGCGCCCGTCTCCGCTTTTGTTGATGGCAAAGCCAAGATTATCCAACCGGCGGGTGGCGAGCGCATCGCCATTTTTCGCGTTGGCGACAGAATCTATGCGGTATCGAATGTGTGCCGGCACCAGGGCGGGCCGCTCGGCGAAGGCAGGATCATCGACGGCTGCATCACCTGTCCCTGGCATGGGTTCCAGTACAATCCTGAGGATGGACGGTCGCCGCCGCCCTTCACTGAAATGATCTCGACTTATGCAACACAAATCCTGGATGGCGTCATTCACGTGTCCTCGACGCCGAATGCGCCGGGCACACCGCAGGCCCCCTCCATCATTCAAGGACACCCGGCATGAGCGACGATGGGTTCTTCGTAGGATATGCCGACACACCGAAGCGGGACCGGCGCTTCTTCCTCGGCGCGGGGATTGGCTTGATGGCCGGAACGGCCGCCATTGCCAGCGGCGTGGCGGCGCTACAGAAAAGGCCCGGATCTGGCGCTTGGGATATGGCCAATGTGCGAGACTGGACTGGTATTGTTACTGGCGAACCCTACGGTCTGTTGCGCACAGCAGACATAGACGGTTCACCAAGGACGGCGCTTCTTTCATGCCTTGGAAAGTGCGGTGTGACAGCGCGGATAGGCGCGCTGGAAGGGCAGCATGTACGCGTGCGCGGCAGCCTGATTTCCCGCGGCGTCCATGCAATGATCGCGGTGCCTGAAACCGAGATGGACTGGATTGCCCCGATTGAGTCGCCCGCGGATCCGGCTCTCGGATTTCCCCAGAAGGACTCTGTGACTGAGATCGATCTGGCTGGCGAAATCCTTGATTCGAAGTGCTGGTTTGGGGCGATGCGTCCGTCCGAGGGCAAGGTCCACAAGGCCTGTGCGAGCCTATGCATTCGCGGCGGACTGCCCCCGGCTTTTTATGCGAAGGATTCCTCAGGAAAAACCGCGCTGATGATCATGACCGATCGCGGCGGGCCCCATGGTGAAGCGCTTCTGCCCTTCGTGGCCGATCCGGTCCGGATTCGAGGCTCAGTCAGCCGTTGGGGAAATCTCCTCCTGCTCGACGCCGGTGTGAATGCCATTTCTCGGCTTTAGCCAACGGTCGTTAGCTTAGTGGCTGAGCCTATATATGGCTTACCAATAATCTATTGGACCAATACGTGCCGTTGGGGGACTCTGGCTTAAGTACTGATTCATCAAACCCTGAAGGAGAACACGATGGACGGCAGTGGATGCCCATTCGCAGCAGCCGAGCGCAGACATACTGCAGCCGGTGCGTGGTCTAACGGAGACTGGTGGCCGAACCAGCTCAATCTGAAAATGCTTCATCAGTATGCGCCGGCCTCCAGCCCAATGGACCCGGACTTTGACTACGCTGAAGCCTTCAAGTCGCTCGACCTGGCCGCTGTGAAACGCGACCTCCACGCGCTTATGACGGACAGCCAGGACTGGTGGCCGGCGGACTATGGCCACTATGGCGGCTTCTTCATCCGGATGGCGTGGCACTCGGCCGGAACGTATCGCGTTCAAGATGGCCGCGGCGGTGCCTCTTCCGGTACGCTGCGTTTTGCACCGCTCAATTCGTGGCCGGACAATGGCAACCTCGACAAAGCGCGTCGCCTGCTGTGGCCGATCAAGCAGAAGTACGGCACGGCGATCTCTTGGGCTGACCTGATGGTGCTCACCGGCAACGTTGCGCTTGAGTCCATGGGGCTTGAGACGTTCGGCTTCGCTGGTGGCCGCGTCGATCAGTATGAGCCGGAAGGCGACATCTACTGGGGTCCGGAAACGGAGTGGCTGGGCGACAGCCGCTACACCGGCAATCGTATTCTCGCTAATCCGCTCGGCGCTGTGCAGATGGGACTCATCTACGTGAATCCGGAAGGCCCGAACGGAACGCCGGATCCCGCCGCTTCGGCCCATGATATCCGCGAGACCTTCGCCCGCATGGCCATGAATGACGAAGAAACCGTGGCGCTCGTCGCAGGCGGTCACACCTTCGGCAAGGCCCACGGCGCTGGCGATGCTGCAAATGTCGGCGCAGAGCCCGAAGGCGCACCAATCGAGCAAATGGGCTTTGGCTGGATCAACACCCATGGCACCGGCAAAGGTGGTGACACGATCACATCCGGTATAGAAGGGGCATGGACGCCAAATCCGACCCAATGGAACAATGACTACTTCGACAACCTGCTCGGCTACGAGTGGGAGCTGACCAGGAGCCCGGCTGGCGCGCAGCAATGGCGTCCGAAAGATGGCCAGGGCGCACCGAAAGTTCCGGCTGCGCATGATCCTTCGGTCATGGAAGATCTCCTGATGACCACGGCCGATATGGCCCTGAAAACGGACCCTGCCTACCTGGAAATCTCCAAGCGCTTCCACGGCGACCTCGATTACTTCGCGGACCAGTTTGCCCGCGCCTGGTACAAGCTGACCCATCGCGACATGGGCCCTGTCTCCCGCTACCTCGGCTCTGAAGTGCCATCTGAAGAGTTGCTGTGGCAGGATCCAGTCCCGGCTGCGGATGATTCACTGCTCGACGATGGCGATATCGCCTCACTCAAAGGCAAAATTCTGGACACCGGCCTGTCCGTGGGCACCCTTGCCCGCGTGGCGTGGGCATCCGCGGCAAGCTTCCGGAATTCCGACAAGCGCGGCGGTGCAAATGGCGCACGCATCCGTCTGGCTCCGGCCAAGGATTGGGACGTGAACGAACCCGCCCTGCTCTCGGATGTCCTGTCTAAGTTTGAGGCCATCAAGGCTGACTTCGACGCGACCAGCGGCAAGACCGTGTCCATGGCAGATCTGATCGTGCTTGGCGGCGTTGCCGCCGTTGAGAAGGCGGCCGAAGAGGCTGGCCATGCGGTCTCAGTGCCCTTCACGCCGGGCCGGACCGATGCAAGCCAGGATCAGACGGACGTTGAGTCTTACAGCCACCTGGAGCTCACCGCAGACGGCTTCCGCAACTACATGGCCCCCGGCCACGACCGTCCGGCTGAGGAACTGCTTCTCGACAAAGCCCAGCAGCTGACGCTGTCGGCTCCTGAAATGACGGTGCTTGTCGCCGGCATGCGGGCCATGGGCGCAAATCATGGCGACACGGCCCATGGCGTGCTGACCAACCGTGTTGGGCAGCTGACCAATGATGTGCTGGTCACCCTGCTTGGCCCGGACACGACCTGGAAGCCAACATCGGAAGCGAACGAGACTTTCGATGGCTTTGACAGCGCAACAGGCTCCAAGACGGCGACAGCGACCCGCGTCGACCTGATCTTCGGGTCGAACTCGCAGCTGCGAGCGATTGCCGAAGCCTATGCTGGCGCGGACTTTGGCGAGAAGTTTGTCAAAGACTTCGTGGCCGCCTGGGACAAGGTCATGATGCTGGACCGTTTCGACGTCGCATAGTCGCGTTCACGCAGTACAAATGGAAGGGCGGGCCTTTTCGGCTCGCCCTTTTTCTTTGGGAGCACGCCTAGCGCGACATAGCCGTCTTCAGATACCGCTCGCGGTTCGCATTCGACCGCCGGCGTGCCTCCTCGATGGCCTGTCGCTCAGACACATCGAGAAGCGACTCCAGAAGCCTCTGAAAATGAGCCTGCATGGCTTCGCGGGCGGCTTCTGAATCCCTCGCCACCAAGGCGTCAAATATGCGCTGGTGCTCGTCTTCCCGGTTCGACGATTTTTCGAAACAAACCGCCGCATACACTTTCTGGATCGACTCGATTTCAGTGCGCATACGCCACAGGTGACGGGTAAGAAACACATTTGTCGCGTTCCCTGTCGCCTCAGCGATCAGGAAGTGAAAGTCTCGGTCTGCGTCATCGCCTTCCTGTGAGTCATAGTCGGCATGGCGCATGCGCTCGATTGATCCCCGCAATGCTTCGATTTGTTCGTCCGTGATCATGGTTGCTGCGAGGGCTGCACATTCGCCCTCAAACATGAGTCGCGTCTGGGTGAATTCGAATGGCGTCATCGACGGGACGTCAAGCGACTCTATGCCATCGGGATCACAGACATAGGCCCCTGAACCGACCCGAATATCGAGCCGCCCGACCGCCTCCAGCGAAATCTCCGCCTCGCGCACGACCACACGGCTGACGCCAAACTTCTCCGCCAACTCCCGCTCGCCGGGCAGTCGTGTTCCCGGCGGGTAGGCACCAGATTCAATCATGTCGAGAATTGCGCGAGCGACCGTCTTGTACAAACGCGTGTCTGACACTGCTCTGCCTCCGTACGCCTGTAATCCGCACCAGCGCATCGATATCCGCCGAACACGAACAGGCCGCTCTAATTGGTCTGTCCAATTTGTCTCTTATAGGGACTTTGGTCAACCAATTGGTTGACAAGGTGGACTAGACCTATAGCGTCGAAGAATAGACCGGATGACTCGGTCAGGGAGGATTCGCGTGCCAACTCGCCTGGTTTCTAGCTTAGTTTTGATGACGCTTTGCGGAGCATGCCAGTCACTCACCCTGCCCAGCCTGAACCCGACTGAACCGGCGGAGCTCAGCGATGAGACGCTAACTGCAAACGAGGTGCGCGTCGCGACCGCCGCTGAGTTTGACGCCGCAATGGCGACGGCCGGACCAGGGCAGACAATCCTGCTTGCTGATGGTGACTGGCGCAATTTCGACATGCTCGTGCAAGGTAATGGCACAGCAATGGATCCGATCACCGTGCGTGCCGAGACGCCGGGCGCTGTCATACTCTCAGGCCAGTCCAGCCTTCGCCTCGCCGGCCAACACCTCGTTGTATCAGGCCTTGTCTTCAAGGACGGCTACACCCCCCGCGCAGAAGTCATAAGCTTCCGCAAAGACTCAGATACGCTGGCATTCAACACCCAAGTGACCAACACTGTCATTGACGGATATTCCAATCCCGATCGGTCGCAACGTGACATCTGGGTGGCGATGTATGGCCAGAATAATCGGTTTGATTTCAACCACCTCTCGCGAAAATTGAACTCCGGTCCAACGATGGCAGTTAGGCTTAACTCACCGGACAGCCTAAACAACGGCCATGTCATCGCTAGTAATTATTTCGGACCGCGACCCGTGTTCGGATCCAATGGTGGCGAGACCCTCCGTATTGGGACGAGTCACTTTTCTCTTGAGCATTCAGGCACGCAGGTTGTGAACAACTATTTCGATCGCTGTGGCGGCGAGGTCGAAATCATTTCGAACAAGTCCGGCGGCAACACCTTCGAGGGCAACACGTTCTTCAAATCGCGCGGAACACTGACGCTGCGCCACGGCAGCGATACGCTCGTCGAGGGGAATCTGTTTGATGGAGCAGGTGAACCTCACACGGGCGGCGTGCGCGTCATCAATCCGAGGCAGACCGTTCGCGGGAATTATTTCAAGGACCTTACCGGGGAGCGCTTCTCGGGCGCTTTGGTTGTCATGAACGGCGTCCCGAATTCCCCCATCAATCGCTACCACCAAGTCGACGGCGCGCGCATTGAGGACAATGTGTTTGATGGCGTCCGCAGAATTGAACTCGGCGAAGGATCGGATGCGGAGCGGTCTGCGCTACCGATCAATTCTGTGTTCACCGGCAATACAGTACTGGGCGACAGCGATGCATCCCCATTCCGCATACAAGACGATATGAGCGGCATCTCATTTGAAGGGAACACCGCATCCGAACCTGCACCGGCAAGCATCTCTTCCGGGTTTGATCTCGTCGCGGCCAACGCTGCGAGGGCGTTGACTCCATCGTTGGGCAATTTCGGTGTTGGAAAAAATGACACCGGTGTCGAATGGTATCCAAAACCTGACGAAGTCGATCCCTTTGAAGGCGGGCAGCGCATCAGCGTTTCTCCCGGTTCGGACACGCTGGCCACCGCAGTTTCAAGAGCAGAAGCTGGCGACACGCTCGTCTTGAAACCAGGCACCTATAATGAATCCAGACTGATCAACCTGACGATACCACTGACAATTGAGGCCGAGCGCCCTGATGTTCGTCCAAAGCTCACATTCCAAAGGCCAAACCTGTTCGCCCTTTCCGATCGCGGCGGGCTTCAGTTGCGCGGACTCAATGTTTCAGGCGCACATTCCACTGACTCCAGCGGCAACAGCTTTATTCTAAGTACGGCCTTGGGAAAGAGCGGCAACCACATCGCGATCCTCGAAAATATGAGGTTTGAAGCATTTGATGTGAACCGGGGCTTTTCCGTCGTTTCCGCCGCAAAGGGTACGTTTTTCGACCGAATACTGATCAAATCATCGATCTTTCAAGATGTTTCCGGAACGGTCATTAAGCTCGACACGGAAACAGATGATTATGGCATCTACAATGCCGAGCACGTTATAATCGAGGACAGCCAGTTTGCGCGTGTCGGCGGTTCAGTTGTTGCAGTCTATCGCGGCGGACGGGACGAAAGCACGTTTGGCCCTCACGTTCGGGTGACCGGTTCAACATTCGACAACGTCGCGCTGAACGGCGGTCCCTCCTTGCGGCTTCATGGCGTACAGAACCTGACACTTACGGACAACACAGCGTCAAATTCACCGCCGGTATCCTTCACGATCACAACCGGGCAGCCGTTTACTGAAATCTCTGGCAACACCGTTTCAGGCACCGTCGGCACATTCCTGTCCACAACAGATCTGAGGCTGAAGCCATGACAGTCCTCAAGCTTATGTCCACCGCGGCCCTCCTGGCTGTTTTAGCAAGCTGCGCAATGTCTGCGCTGAATGATCCGTCCACAACGCAAACGACGGACGATGTGGACACACCGGTTGCCGCTGAGGCGCCGCTCTTTGAAGCATCAATTGGCGCAATCAAAGCACAGATCGACAAGAGAATAGCGCAAGGCGTAGACGTGCCCGTCCCAGCCGATGGTGGCGGGGGCTACACCCATGAAACGCACAAACAGAACGGCAAAACGATCTACGAAGCGGGGATGCTTTACACGCTGACAGCAGATGCCGCCTATCGCGACTTTGCAACCGACATCTTGAGTGACTATGCCGACCTTTATCCAACCCTCGGCTTACACCCACAACAGAAAGAACAGACTCCCGGCCGACTGTTCTGGCAGAGCCTGAATGAAGCAGTTTGGCTTGTGTATGCCATTCAGGGCTACGAAGCCATCAGGACCGACCTCGATCAACCAATGCGGGATCGCATCGAAACGGGTGTGCTTCGGCCGATGGCAACCTTCCTGTCCGAAGGCCAGCCAGAAACTTTCAATAGAATTCACAACCATGGAACATGGGCTTCGGCAGCCGTTGGCATGACGGGCTATGTGCTCGCAGACGACCAGTGGGTCAATCAGGCCCTGCTTGGTCTCGATCAAACGGGGGATGCAGGCTTTCTTAGACAGCTCGATGAGCTGTTTTCGCCGGATGGTTATTATGCCGAGGGGCCGTACTACCAGCGCTATGCGCTCATGCCCTTCGTTTTGTTTGGGCAAGCCATTGAAAAGAATGATCCAGATCGCAGGATCTTCGAATACCGCGATGGCGTGTTGCTGAAGGCCGTCTATGCGACAGTTCAGCAAAGCTATGCCGGACGCTTTTTCCCAATCAATGACGCGATCCGCGAGAAAGGCCTGAACACCGCTGAGCTCAAATATGCACTCGCAATCGCTTATGAGCTTACCGGCGATACAGATCTGCTGGATGTGGTGGAGAAGCAGTCCAGCGTCGTACCGACGCCGCAAGGACAGACCCTCGCTCGGGATATCGCCGCCGGGTTTTCTACGCCCTTCCCGTTTCAGTCTGTTCTCCTGCGCGACGGAGCAGACGGTGATCAGGGGGCCCTGGCGGTTCTTCGATCAGGCCCGGAAGCCGACGCCACAGCCATTGTCTTCAAACCGACTTCTCAAGGGCTGGGCCATGGGCATTTCGACCGTCTCGGCTGGCTCTACTACGACAACGGTAATGAGATCGTAGCAGACTATGGGGCCGCCCGCTTTCTCAATGTGGAACCGAAGTCTGGAGGGCGTTACCTGCCCGAAAACGAAACGTGGGCGAAACAATCGATCGCGCACAATGTCCTCGTGGTGGATCAGCAGAGCCAGTTCGGAGGCGACTGGAGAGCCGCGCAACCACACGCGCCTAGAATCCTTGGCTTTGATGCAGGAGGAGATATTCAGTATGCAGCGGCAGAAATTGAGACGGCATACGAAGGAGTCGCTCTCCAGCGCCTGATGGCGACGGTTCCCGCAACACACGACGGCGAGTACGTTGTAGATATCATGCGCGCCCGCAGCGACGCCCAGCACAGCTATGACCTGCCGGTTCACTTTAAGGGACAACTTATCGAGACGGGCTTTGCGCTCGACCATGCCACGGAAGAACTGACGCCGTTTGGGTCAGCCAATGGCTATCAGCATCTCTGGCAACGCGCTGTCTCCGGCGAGATAGATGGCTCGGCTGAGTTGTCTTGGCTCGTGTCGGATCGTTTCTACACTATGAGCTTCGCCTCAAGCGCACCTGTCGCAGCCTACCTTACGGAACTCGGTGCCAATGACCCGAGCCATAACCTGCGCCGCGAACAGGCGGTGATTCTGCGTGCTGAAGCCGATGACTTGGACATTGTGTCTGTATTTGAACGGCACGGCCGCTACGACAATGACGAAGAGGTCACGATCTACAACGGATCAAGCGTCAACGACATAACTATGGAGACCCGTGACGGGGTTGCCGCTTACTCCGTTCAACTTGATGACGGTGCCCATATCCACCTTTTCTTTGCGGACGATTCAGCACCGAGCCAGTCGCACGAAATGACCGTGAACGGAGGGTCCTATTCGTGGACCGGACCCGTTTTCGCGGCTGTCCAATCAGAACAGTAATCTAACATTCCAGAACGAGGCATACGACATGAAACTGCAAGGAAAGACCGCGATTATCGCTGGCGGAGCGAGAGACATCGGTCGAAGCATTTCGATCAAACTCGCCCAGGAAGGCGCGCGGGTCGCCATAAACTACCACTCTAGTGAGGCAGGCGCTCGAGACACACTTGAAGCGGTGAAATCTGCTGGCGGTGAAGGGATCATCGTCAAAGGCGACATGACCAAATCTGATGATGTCGACATGCTCGTCTCAGAGACGCAAGCTGCATTCGGAACGTCAATCGATATTCTGGTCAATGTTGTTGGCGGCCTCGTACAACGCAAAACGCTAGACGAAATGGATGCCGACTTCTTTGATCAAATCCTCCAACTAAACGTCACCTCGACATTTCTCACGACGAAAGCCGTTGCGCCGCACATGCCGGAGGGCAGTGCAATTGTGAACCTCGCCTCGCTAGCTGGGCGCGATGGAGGTGGTCCGGGAGCAAGCGCTTATGCGACCTCAAAGGCAGCAGTCATGACGTTTACGCGCGCCATGGCAAAGGAGCTAGGCCCACGGCAGATCAGAGTGAATGCCCTGTGCCCCGGTATGATCTCAACGACCTTCCACGACACGTTCACAAAAGACGAAGTGCGCAAGAACGTGGCGGGGTCTACGCCCTTGCGCCGCGAGGGCCATCCCGACGAATGCGCTGACGCTGTTGCGTATCTGGCCTCAAGCGAAAGTTCGTTCATCACCGGCGCAAACATCGACATCAATGGCGGCCTCTTTTTCTCCTAGTTGAGAGACCCCTGCTTCGACAGCGCAAGGCAGTAATAACAACGATGACAGCGACCGTAGTTACCCTCGGTGAAATGCTGATGCGGCTTAAACCGCCGGGCAAGCAGCGTCTTCGACAAGCTCAGTCCTTCGAGGTCTGTCATGGCGGCGCGGAGGCCAATGTGGCGGTCTCGCTCGCTGAGTATGGACTGTCGTCTCGCTTTATCACCGCGCTTCCTGAAGGCGAATTGGGCGCACAGGCACTCAGGTTTCTGCGCGCGCACAATGTGGACACATCGTGTGTCGCGCGGCGCGCTGGCCGTTTAGGGCTTTATTTCATGGAAGAAGGCGCAGACTTCCGGTCTGGGTGCGTGGTCTATGACAGAGCTGAGAGCGTCTTCGCAGACTGGACGCCCAATGCGATCAATTGGGACGACGCGTTTAAGGGTGCGGATTGGTTCCATATCAGCGGCATCACGCCAGCGATCTCACACGACGCCTACGCCCTTGGTCGCTCAGCAATGGAAGAGGCGCGTAACCGGGGCATCCATGTCTCGCTCGACCTAAATTACCGCGATCGACTTTGGCAATATGGCAAGGCTGCCTCGCAGGTCATGCCGGAACTCATACCACTCGCAGACACGCTGATTGCCGGCCGGGGCGATTGCATAAATTGCCTCGGCGTTGATGGCGACGGCGAGAATGGCAGCGATGATTGGGCAACGTCTCTGACAGAAAAACTCGCTACGTCCTTTCACCAGCTGAAGTTCATTGCGCTGACAGTGCGAAATTCTGAGTCAGCAGAGAGGCATACTTGGCGGGGCCATCTGCGGACATCAGAGGCAGTTCACGTCTCTCGAACCTACAACATGACGGCAATCGTTGATC
>JBCBWQ010000260.1:0-3468 GCA_039817025.1 Pseudomonadota bacterium
ATGGAGTCGCCTTGGCTTATCGCGTCGCAATCCAGCTCTTCTTCTTCCTGCTTCCGTTCATGGCATTCGGGCTGTATCGCCTGCTTGTCGCTGATGCGGAGGCGGACGGGCGCAAGGCGTGGCCGGTACACTGGCTGTTTGGCATCGGCGCAGCGATATCGGCGGCGGTATGGTTCTGGTTCGTGTTTTCTGAAGACCGTGAACGCAATGTCTGCCGCGAGCCTGCGCAATTTGAGAATGGAGTGCTGATTCCCGGGCGGGATGTTCCGTGTGAGAAGGACATCAGCCGGGTTGGTCTGCCGCAAGAAGGCGAGCGTCCCGGGCCGGCGCGAGGCGTTGGTGGCGACAGCCCGGATACCAGCGACCAGATCCGTGCCCGCGCACGCACGCCATCTGACACGGACGCTGACAATGGCGATGGCGAGTGAGCAGTGACAGGATTGACGGCGACTGGCTGACGGCGGCGGAAACGGTCGCCGTAATTGAAGCGCTGGAGGCGGCGCGCCCTGGCTGCGCCCGCTTTGTTGGTGGGTGTGTTCGAAACACGCTCATGGGGCGCGCTGTCGACGATATCGATATCGCTACGCAGCTGACACCTGATCTGACAATCGGCGCAATCGAGGCTGCAGGGTTGAGGGCAATTCCCACGGGGATCGACCATGGCACCGTGACCGCAATCAGCGGCGGCGAGCCGTTTGAGATCACGACGCTGCGCCGTGACGTCGAAACTGATGGGCGCAGAGCGGTCGTGGCGTTTACCGAGGATTGGGCTGAAGACGCCGCGCGCCGGGACTTTCGGCTGAATGCGATTTATGCCGAACCGTCAGGCATTCTACACGACCCGACTGGCGCAGGGGTGAGCGACGCTGCGGAGGGCCGGGTGGTGTTCATAGGCGATCCGGATCAGCGGCTGCGAGAGGATTATCTCAGAATCCTGCGCTTTTTCCGGTTCAATGCCTGGTATGGCGCAGCGGTTGATGAAACAGGGCTTGCGGCCTGCGCGCGACATCGGGACGGGCTGAAAAACATTGCGGCCGAGCGGATCTGGAAGGAGTTTGAGAAGCTACTCAGGGCGCCGGCGCCGGCCAAGAGTATCCTGTCGATGGAAGAGGCAGAGGTTCTTCCTGTTATTCTGCCGGATGCCGATGCGGGGCGGTTCGAAGCGTTTCTGGCGGTCGTCGATGCCCCCTGGGACCCCGTGCGGCGGCTGATGGCGTTGCTGCCGCGCAATGAGCTCGCGGCTGCGCGCACGGCGAACGCGCTGCGGCTGTCGAACGCCGAGCGGGACAGGCTGATGGCCTGGGCGGCTGAGACCGTTTCACTGTCGCCGGATTTGTCGCCAGCGCAAGCCCGCGCGGCGGCCTATCGGCTGGAGCACCGCACGTTCTTTGACCGGGTTTACACGGCCATGGCGACCGATGGTCGGGCGCGCTGGACTGACGTTCACGATGCTGTGGACGGCTGGGGGCGGCCAAGTTTTCCGGTGTCAGGCGGCGATATTGCTGCCACGGGACGCCGTGGCCCAGCGGTGGGCGAGGCCATGCGGGCGCTTGAGACGATATGGATCGACAGCGATTTTACGCTGAGCCGGGAGGCGCTACTTGGGCAGCTGCCCAAAGGCCTCTAGGGCCACTTTACGATTGGTGGCATCGAACTGAGGATGCTGGCGACGTTGCCCCCCGTCTTCAGACCAAACGTTGTGCCGCGATCGTAGAGCAGATTGAACTCGACATAGCGCCCGCGCCGGATGAGTTGCTCTTCGCGCTCGGCCTGCGACCAGGATTCCGGCATGCGATGGGCAGCGATCTCGGTGTAAACGTCTGCGAACATGCGGCCGACATCCTTTGTGAACGCGAAATCAGCGTCCCAGTCTCCGCTGTCATGGCGATCATAGAAGATGCCGCCAATGCCGCGCGGTTCGTCGCGGTGGGCGAGGTGGAAATACTCATCGCACCACGCCTTGAAGCGTTCATAGTCTGCGGCGGGGTGGGGCGCGCAGGCGGCTTCCATGGCGGCGTGGAAGGTTTGTGCGTCTTCAAAGTCCTGCTGGCGCTGATAGTCGAGCAGGGGGGTCAGGTCTGCGCCGCCACCGAACCAGCTTTTCGAGGTGACGATCATGCGGGTGTTCATGTGAATGGCGGGTACGCGGGGATTATGCAAGTGCGCAATCAGGGAAATGCCGCTTGCCCAGAACTTGCCGCCCGATTCGTCTGCGCCGGGGATTTGCGCCTGGAACGCCTCTGAAAAGGTGCCGAAGACTGTGGACGTGTGCACGCCGACCTTCTCGAAGAACCGGCCCTTCATCAGTGCCATCGTGCCGCCGCCGAGGTCCTCTGATCCGTCGCCGCGGTGCCAAGGCGTTTTCTCGAAGCGTCCTGCTTCGCCTCGATAGAGGGGTGGGGCAGATTTGTCTTCCAAGGCCTCAAATCGAGCGATGATGTCGTCCTGGAGGCTTTCAAACCAGGCTTTCGCGGCCTGTTTGCGGTGTTCTAGCGTGTCGTCAGCGACCAGTGTATCGGCCATGTCGGGTCTCCAGAATTCGTCTTGGTCCGTTCTGGCCTATTCGGTGCGAACCGCCAAGTAAGGGCTTCTACGGGTTGCCCATGGGCGCAGCGCGCTATATCGCGCGTATGGCTGGGCGCGGGGTTTGCGTCGTTGCGCCGCGTTCAACCGTTGGCGCTGTCGTCTATTTAGAAGTCGAAGTCTTACCGAGGAACGAGTCGACGTGACTGATGCATCAATCGAACACGATGAGACCGTAGACGAAGATCGTCGCGATTTCATCCACATTGCAACGATCGCAACGGCCGGCGTAGGTGCCGGTGCGATGGCGATCCCTGTTATCGCCCAGATGCTGCCGGCGGCAGATACCAAGGCGGCCTCCAGCCTTGAAGTGGATGTGGCTAACATCCCAGAGGGCGGCGAAATTCGCGTTCTGATCGGCGGCAAGCCGTTCTTTATTCGCCACCGAACGGCGGCGGAGATCGCGTCTGCCAAGAATATCGACCTCGACCGCCTGCCGGATCCCCAATCGGACGATGAGCGGCTTGCGCCAACGCCGTCCGGTGAACTGAACCCGGCCATCCTGGTGACGTCTGGCGCGTGTACGCACCTTGGCTGTGTGCCGGTTGGTCCCGGCGGCGGCAATCTGGGCGACTATGGCGGCTGGTACTGCCCGTGCCACGGGTCTCATTACGACACGTCGGGCCGCATCCGTAAGGGGCCTGCGCCGTCCAACCTTCCTGTGCCGGATTATCGCTACGTGTCCGACACCATCATCAACATCTCGCTGTAGGGAAAGGACTGACCATGAGCGGACACGAATCCACTTACGTCCCCAAGAGCGGCTTCGAGAAATGGCTTGATACGCGCCTGCCGATCGTACGGCTTGCGCATGACAGTTTTGTCGATTTCCCAACGCCAAAGAACCTGAATTACTGGTACACATTTGGCGGGATCCTGGCGATC
>JBCBWQ010000261.1:0-3456 GCA_039817025.1 Pseudomonadota bacterium
CCATGGCCCGGCGGTTCGCGGCAGAAGGCGCGGCGTTTGTGGCCTGCGCTGATCTAGACGGGGACGATGCTGCGGCAGTCGCAAGCGAATTCGGAGGGCGTGGCTTTCGGACCGATGTCTCAAAGGAAGCCGACATCGTCTCACTGATCGATACGGTCGAATCCGAGCATGGTCCCATAGACTTGTTCTGCTCCAATGCAGGTATTGGCATTGGCGGCGGCGCGGAAGTCTCCGATGAAGGCTGGCAATCCATCTGGGACATCAATGTGATGGCCCATGTCTGGGCGGCGCGAAAACTGGTTCCGCTCATGGCCGCACGCGGCGGCGGTTACCTGCTGAACACGGCGTCCGCTGCAGGCCTGCTGTCGCAGATTGGGTCTGCGCCCTATGCGGTGACGAAGCACGCAGCTGTCGGTCTCGCAGAATGGTTGGCCATCACACACGGCGATGAAGGGATCAAGGTCTCGGTTTTGTGCCCTCAGGCTGTGCGCACAGCCATGACAGCCGGCAATCCCGATGGTGTTGCCAGCGTGGACGGGATGATCGAACCGGAAGACGTTGCGCAGGCCTGCGTGAACGCCATCAATAACGAAGCGTTCCTGATTACGCCGCATGAGTCCGTCCGCGGATATATGAAGCACAAGGCCGGCGACTATGAACGCTGGATTGGCGGCATGAGAAAACTGAATCGCGCCTACCAGGGCTGAGCGCGATTGCACCTTGAATGAAAAAAGGGCGGACCGTCAGGTCCGCCCTTTGTTTTATGAAGCGGTAACTGGCCTACTTGCGCCAGACTGCTGCCATTGCAGGATCTTCTTCTTCGCCCGTGTACTTCGCCGCTTCGGCGCGGCCCACCACCATATGGTGGACTTCGTCCGGACCATCAGCGAGCCGCAGGGTGCGCTGCGACGTGTACATACGAGACAGTGGCGTCCACTGCGAAACGCCTGCTGCGCCGTGGATTTGGATCGCATCATCGATGATCTTGCAAACACGCTCGGGCACCATGGCCTTCACCATCGAAATCCAGACGCGAGCTTCCTTGTTACCAAGCACGTCCATCGCCTTGGCGGCCTTCAGCACCATCAGGCGCATGGACTCAATCTCGATGCGGGCGCGAGAGACTTTCTCGATATTGCCACCGAGCTTGATCAGGTCACGCCCGAAAGCCTGGCGGCCCATTCCGCGTACAACCATGAGATCGAGCGCTTTCTCGGCCTGCCCGATCGAGCGCATGCAGTGGTGAATACGGCCCGGCCCGAGGCGAAGTTGTGAAATCTCGAAACCACGGCCTTCGCCGAGCAACATATTGTCCTTAGGCACACGGACATTGTCGAACACGATGTGCATGTGGCCGTGCGGCGCGTCGTAGTCGCCAAACACCTGCATTCCGTCCAGGATTTTCACCCCGGGCGTGTCTACAGGAACCAGAATTTGCGACTGCTGCTTGTGTGGTTCAGCGTCGGGGTTGGTTTTGACCATGGTGATCATGATCTTGCAGCGCGGATCGCCGGCACCGGAGATGTAGAACTTCTCACCGTTGATAACCCACTCATCGCCGTCCAATTCAGCGCGGGTAGACACGTTTTTCGCGTCGGACGACGGGATACCCGGCTCGGTCATCGCAAATGCGGAGCGGATTTTTCCTTCCAGAAGCGGCTTGAGCCAGCGCTCTTTCTGCTCTGGCGTCCCTACGCGCTCGAGCACTTCCATGTTGCCTGTGTCGGGTGCAGAACAGTTCATCGACTCCGAGGCGAGCGAATTCTTGCCAAGCTCTGCGGCGATATACGCGTAGTCGAGATTTTTCAGACCTTCACCGGTTTCTGCGTCCGGCAGGAAGAAGTTCCAGAGACCCTGCTTCTTGGCTTCATCCTTAGCTTTTTCCAGAACATCGAGTTGCCCCGGCGCGTAGCTCCAGACGTCGGTCTTGTTCTCGCCGAGCTTGTGGAACTCGACCGACATTGGCTCAACCACGTCCGCCACGAAGCGCTTCACATGCTCATAGAGCGGGCGTGCTTCTTCTGACATGGTCAGGTCATTCAACTCATTGTTTGGGTCCAACGCATTTAACGTGTCGGCCATGATCGTGATCTCCCGGTTGGTTCTAAAATGTCGTCCTGGCCGCCGTCACTCGGCCTGCGCACTCTAACGGCGCGCTTAAAACTCTCACTAGACAGCGTACCCCAAGAGGCGGCAACGTCAAAAGGGAACGCCGCGTCAAGTCGCGCCAAAAGAGCGCAGCGCGCAGCGTCGGGAGGACTGACATGACGCGATCCGCAACCCATGCGGGCGATGGAGCGGTGTTATCGCTCTGGACCAAGCTCGCCCACGGCTTCGGAGCCGCCGCATATGGCGCGAAAAACAATGGCTTCGACTACTTTCTTCTATTTTTCTACGCCAATGTGATTGGGCTTGATCCGCGCCTCGCCGGTCTTTCGATCCTCATTGCGCTTTTATTCGACGCCTTCAGCGATCCGCTGGTTGGATATGTGTCGGACAACTGGCGATCAAAGTGGGGGCGGCGACATCCCTTCATGTACGCTGCGGTTATACCGGTGACCTTCACCTACTTCTTGCTGTGGATTCCGCCGGACTGGTCGGACGGCGCGCTGTTTATCTACATCACGCTTCTGGCCATCGCGATCCGCACCTTCATTACGTTTTTCGAAACGCCAAGCTCTGCACTCACAGCCGAGCTGACCCTTGATTATGACGAGCGTACAAAGCTGCAAGCCTTCCGCACCTATTTCGGCTGGACCGTCGGCAACCTGCTCACGGTAATAGGCTTCGGCATATTGTTCGTGCCGACGCTTGAGTTCGCCGACGGTCGGTTCAATCCAGACGCTTATATCACCTACGGAATTCTCGGTTCCGTGGTCATTTTCATTTCCATTCTCGGATCCGCCATGGGAACGCATTCGCGCATTCCCCATCTCCAGTCGCCGCCACCGAAACGGACACTTTCGGTGGGCCGCATTTTTCGAGAGATGTTTGAAACGCTGTCGGAGCCTTCTTTCGGAGCGCTATTTGCGGCGACACTCTTCGCGGCGGTCGCAAATGGTGTCTCTGCGTCCCTCGCTTTCACGCGGCTAAGTTTCTTTTGGGAGTTCAGTGCAGGGCAGATCTTCATATGGACGTTGTTCGTCTTTATTTCGGCAGTCCTAGGAGCCGTTATCGCGCCGATGGCCGCGCGGCGGCTGGGGAAAAAGAGAGCCGTCATCTGGCTCGGTATCGTCGCCTTCAGCATCGCGCCTGCGCCAATCTTGTTTCGGCTGCTTGGGCTCATGCCCGAAAATGGAGACCCGATCCTGTTCCCACTGATCTTGACGATCAACACGATCGACCTCGGCCTTATTATCGCGTTGCAAGCAGTATCCTATGCCATGATTGCTGACCTTGTGGAGCAAAGCCAGGTGAAGACTGGGCGACGCTCCGAGGGCGTGTTTTACGCTGCTG
>JBCBWQ010000262.1:0-3451 GCA_039817025.1 Pseudomonadota bacterium
GTGACTGGTCGCTCTACAGCGCCGAACAATTCCCCTGCCCGGAAGCGCCATGACCACGCTCGACGCGCCCCCTGCAGCGGCCAAGCGTCCTGGCAACTTGTCCCTCGCCCATCGCGGCGGCATTGCTGCACTTCTGATTGGCGTCATCCATGCACTCTACGGGCTTACGCCAACGGCATGGGAATGGACGACGATGCAGGATATTCCCTACATCCTGCGTCGCCTCGATCCGACCTTTAATCCGCATGACTTCTACACCAACGCCGTCGTCGATACGCCGCGCTTTGGCGTATACTGGCTCACCCGCGGTTTCGCCCTGTTCGGCATTGATTGGCCCGGTGCGCTGTATGCTGTGAAGGTTTCAACCGCGATCATCCGGCCCGCGCTGATCTTCTTCGTCATCGCGCTTGCCGCAGAGCGCATGGCAGACCGCACAGGCAACATGGCTGCACTTCCCTACACTTATGCCGGCGCATTGGTCTTCATACTGGCCTTCATCCTGTGGCCAGTCTGGTGGATGCCCATGGGCTGGGTTTCAGCGTTCGTCATGGAGCCGGTATCGGCAAGCCAGATCGCTGCAACGCTGGGTCTGGGGCTGACCTGTATGATCCTGCATACGCCGCACCGGCGCCTCTGGCTCAAGGCTGTTCTGCTGGCCGCAACCACCGCTCTACACCCAGCCATCGGCCTTGCCCTATGGGCCTGGACCGCTCCGGTCTGGCTGTATGCGTCCAGCACATGGCGCGCTGGTGCCCTTCGCGCCATGACCTGCCTCGTACCGGCGTTGGGCGTTGCGGCTGCGCTAGCCGTGACATATGCGGAACCCGAAACCCTCAGCGCTGAAGCCTTCCGCGAAATCTATGTGCGCTGGCGTCATCCTTTCCACTATGACCTTGCCTACATCTTTGAATTCGGCCGTGGACAGATTATCAGCATCGTCCTGCTTGCGGGTCTTTGGATCCTTTCCCTACGAACGCAGCGTCAGGATACCATTCTTCTGACCACTGGGTTCGTGGGCGTCAGTGTCGGCGCTGTCGCCCTGCACTGGATCGGCGTGGATGTTCTCGCCTCCAAAGCCGCCATGAAGCTCGGGGCGACCCGGTTTACGTCCCTTGCTCCGGTGTTTGTCATGATGGCGTTGGCTGTTGTCGGGGTGGCCCTGTCCGCGAAGTCAGAGCCGTTTGGCGCGAAGGGACCGAAGCGATCCAGCACAGCAGCCCCAGCGTTCGCGGCCGCTGCAGCCCTTCTCACCGCCATCATCGCGCCTCTCAGCTTCCAGCCGCCCCTTGCAGACACACAGTCACGTGACCTTGTCGACTGGCTTAGCGAACACACCGAGCCAAGCGATGTCTTCATCGACATGACCCTCGTGCCCGTTGCCAATGATCGGGACGGTATCCACTTTCACGCCTCTGACATCACCCAATCGGTCCGCGTCTTTGCCCAGCGCCCGGTGTTCGCTGACAAGGGCTACACCTTCACCGAGCGCACCAGCGAAGCCTTCCGGGAACGCCTTCAAACCAATCTCGCGCTTTCGCGACAGCCTGCCGAGACCCTGCTGTGCAATACGAACGGCTACCGAGCCGATTACGCGCTCTACATGGCAGGCCACCCCATGATGCCAGAACAGGCCGCTCCGGTGCTCAAGACCCATCGATGGTCGCTGTTCGATCTGAAACGCGACCTGCCGTGTCCCTCGTCGTGATTTATTGTTTGACGATATGCCCCGCTTCGAGTATATCGATTTTCAATAAGCACAGGAGCGCGCCATGCACGCCGAAATCGTCCGGCTGACAGCCTATGAGGCCGACCTGAAGATCGTGTCCGGCGAGCGGATGCACGTGCTGCAATGGCGCCGGCGCCTCCTGCACGACGAGGTCCTGCTCGACGGCAAGACCCAGGCGACCTCCTACGGGCTCTTCGGCCGTGAAAAGGTCTACGGCCTCGTCTTCGGCCGCGACGACCAGGGCCGCGGCGGCGAGCGCGTCATGCTGCTGATCGATCCGCGCAATTACGAGCCGTTCTCCGGCGGCATGGACAAGATCTACGGCGTCCGGCTGGAGACCGTGGACGGACCGCTGATCGCCTATGGCACGCTGGACCCGAAATCGCTGGAAAAGCCCGCCACCTTCGCCGACTGGATGAAAAAGCAGATCGGCATGGAGTGGGGCGGCGACTCCAGCGGCAAGCCGCACTAGAGCCGCGCCTTCGTTCGCCCTTCATGGGCCTTGGCCGTCGAGGGATCCTCCGGCCAGTCATGCTTGGGGTAGCGCCCGCGCATATCCTTGGCCATGTCGACATAGCCGCCTGACCAGAACGCCATGACATCCCGCGTCGTTGCGACGGGCCGTCCAGCGGGAGACAGCAAGCTCAGCGTTACCGGAACACGCCCCTCCGCCACGCCAGGGTGGACGTCGGCACCGTAGAGTTCCTGTACGCGCGCCTCGACCAAGGGCCCCTGCTCGCTCCCATAGTCCACGCCAGCAGCCCGCCCCGACGGCAACAGCAGTGTGCTCGGTGCGAGCTTTGCGAGATCCTGGGGGAGCGGCCAGTCCAGCGTCGCGATCAGGGCATCACAAACCTGCGCTGGCGACGGCGGTGCTGCGGTTATGATCGGGCCAAGCCAGTGTGGCGCTGCGTGTGCGAGGTGCCCCGCTTCCCACTGCGGCCAGGGCTCGCCAAACACACTGTGCAGAAAGCCGACGCGCGCCACCAGACGTCCGACCTGGTCCTCGGCCCGGATCGCGGCAAAACCATACTCAGCAATCGCATCCAGAATAGCCGCCCGCGCTGCCTCGCCCGATGGCCGCTTCATGGGCACTTCTGACAGGATGATCGCCCCCAGCTGCTTCACCCGTCGCGCGCGCAGACTCTGCGTGGCCACGTCAAAGCTCGCCGTTTCGACGGTTTCGACTTCGGCCGCCAGAGCATCGGTTTCGGCCAGGGCTGCAGCGAGCGTAATTCGCGCCCCCTTTGCGGCACCGACCAGATCGGCCACGGCAAGCCATTCCGATTTGGCAAGCGCGGTATCGGCATCCAGCCGCGCGGCCTGCCCCGATGCGAGCAAGTAGACGCCGGGTTCTCCGGCACGCGCCCGGGCGATCCGGTCCGGCCAGGCGCTTGCGATCAAGCGTCCGGGATCTCCGCCCGGCTGACCGTTTGCCCAACGCTCCGCCTGACGCTGCAGAGCCTTTGCCCGCGGTGAGCGTTCGGTCTCAAAGCGTGCCAGCCGTTCTGCAAGGTCAACGCTTGTTCCGCCGACGCCGCGCTCGCTACTCAACACGGCAATCCGTGCTGCGAGCGCCTTTTGCGCCCCGTCCTCGGTGCCCGCGACAAGCGCAGCCAGCCGTGGCTCCATGGGAAGGACCGCCATGGCTCGCCCTTTTTCGGTGAGTGCGCCGTCTCCGTCCAGCGCGCCGAGCGCGAGCAGGGCTGCCCGCGCCGCAGCAAC
>JBCBWQ010000263.1:0-3433 GCA_039817025.1 Pseudomonadota bacterium
GTTGCCGGCTGCCCGTCTGCGAGGGCGCGGATGCTGTAAGGCGCGATCTCGGAGATCCGCTCGGCTTCAAGATTGAACATTTGCAGGCCGGATCCCTCGAACGACACTGCGAGCATCGCGCCCGTGCCGTCCGATAGCGCAATATCGCGGACATCGCGGTCCAGCGGGCGGGTAGACCAGACAGCGCGAAGCTCGTTTTGCGGCGCGGCGGCGGCGGTTTCGCTACGGTCCGAGGCTGGTTGCGACGGCGCGGCGTCATCGCTGTTGCCACACGCTGACAAAACGAATGTCAGGGTGAGGGCAACGCTTGCGTTGACAACAGGATGGGCGGCGCTTAAACGCCAGCGCTTGAACTTCATTCGACACTCCGAACCGAAAGGCTCCCAGAGGAGCAGATGAAAAGCTACAACGCACCAGTCGACGTAGAAAACAAGTGGGTCGTCATCGACGCCGAGGGCGTGGTGGCGGGTCGTCTTGCGTCGTATATCGCCAAGCGTCTGCGCGGCAAGCATCGCGCAGATTTCACCCCGCACATCGACACCGGCGACTTCGTTGTTGTCGTGAATGCGGATAAGATCGTGTTCACCGGCAACAAGCCGACCGACAAGGTCTACTATCGCCACACGGGACACCCGGGCGGGATCAAGTCGACGACGCCAGAGAAAATCCTGGGTGGTCGCTTCCCAGAGCGCGCTCTTCAGCTCGCCGTGAAGCGCATGATGCCGCGGGAAAGCTCGCTGGCACGCAAACAGCTCTCCAAGCTGCGTGTCTATGCCGGACCAGACCATCCCCACGAGGCGCAATCGCCTGAAACGGTCGACTTCAAGTCGATGAACTCGAAAAACACGCGAGCCGCATAAGCCATGTCCGATACAGCCAACTCGCTCGAAGATCTGAAAACCCTAGAAGGCGCGCCGGAAGGCGCTGCGCCTGTTGTGGTTCCAGCCGAGCCCAAGATCGACCAATACGGCCGCGCCTATGGCACGGGCCGCCGCAAGTCAGCCGTTGCACGGGTCTGGATCAAGCCGGGGTCTGGCAAGATCACGATCAATGGACGCGACCAGGAGCAATACTTCGCCCGTCCCGTGCTTCGCATGGTGATTGAGCAGCCGCTCGTGGAAGCGGACCGCCGCACGCAATTCGACATTGTTTGCACGGTCAAGGGCTCCGGCTTGTCCGGACAGGCCGGTGCCATCCGCCACGGTATCACACGCGCGCTCGTGAATTATGAGCCTTCGCTGCGTCCCGTCCTGAAGCCGCATGGCTTCCTGACCCGCGACCCGCGTACGGTCGAGCGTAAGAAGTATGGCCGCGCGAAAGCGCGCCGCAGCTTCCAGTTCTCGAAGCGCTAGAGTTTCCTTCCTTACAGTTGGACCTTTTAAGCGGGCGCTTCGGATATCGAGGCGCCCGCTTCGCATTGGAGTGCGGCCATGGCCAAACCGACCGTTTACATTGATGGGGAAGCCGGCACGACAGGCCTCCAGATAGCCGATCGTCTGCGCGCGCGAGACGATCTTCAGCTGATTTCGATTGACCCTGACCGGCGCAAAGATCCGGCCGAACGGGCGCGGCTGATCAATTCAGCGGATGCCGTTGTGCTTTGCCTGCCGGACGATGCCGCACGGGAGGCGGTGTCGTTGGTGGAGTCAGAGGACACGGTTGTCGTGGATGCTTCGACGGCGCATCGCATTGCCGATGGATGGACCTATGGCTTTGCTGAGATGTCAGCAGACCAAAGGGCGGCGCTCGCGACGTCGAAACGCATCGCCAATCCGGGCTGCTATCCCACTGGGTTCATCGCGCTCATGCGGCCCCTGATTTCTGCCGGGCTAGTGCCAGCAAACCATCCCGCGACGGTGAATGCGGTTTCAGGATACTCAGGCGGCGGTCGCGGTTTGATCGAGGCCTTTGAAAGCGGAGAAGCGCCAGAAGCCTATCGCGCTTATGCGTTGAAGCAGGGGCACAAGCACCTGCCCGAAATGAGGACTTACTCTGGGTTGGACCATGCACCAGTGTTTTCGCCGTCGGTTGGACGCTTTCGGCAAGGGATGATTGTCGAAGTGCCGCTTGCGCTATGGGCGCTTTCGAGTGCGCCGACCAAAGCGATGATCCAAGACGCGTTGCGGGGAGCGTATCACGCAGAGCAATTTGTGCAGGTCGTATCGATGGACAAGGCTGATGCGCTGACTGCGCTCGAGCCTGAGGCGTTGAACGGTACGAACCGTATGGAGCTGTTCGTCTTCGGCAATGATGAAGACGTTCGCCTGATGGCCCGGCTCGACAATCTTGGGAAGGGCGCATCAGGTGCTGCGGTCCAGAACCTGAATATTGCACTTGGCCTCGATGAGTCGGCCGGCTTCTAGCCTTTTTTCTTAGGCCGCGAAGCAGCCTTGGCTGCTTTCTTTGCGCGTTTGCGCTCCTTGGCGATATCGGCAAGGCGAGATTTGACATAGGTGCCAGGGGCAGGGCCGAGGCCCTTATCCTCAGGCTCAATGATGGGAATCTTGTCGCCAGAATTCTTCTTCAGCCACTTCCACCAAGTCGGCCACCATGAACCTGGTTCCTCGACGGCATTGGCCATCCAGTCATCCACGTCCTCCGGCAGGTCTGTATTGACCCAATGCTGGTACTTCTGTGCGTCAGGATGGTTCACGACGCCGGCGATGTGGCCCGAGCCTGCGAGAATGAATTGGGTGTCCCCGCCAAACGCCCGCGCTGTTCGGTAGATTGAGGTGTAGGGGCAGATGTGATCGTCGCGAGACGCCTGCACCATGATCGGGATGTCCACATCGCTCAGATCTACGGTGTCGCCAAGAATTTGGAAGTCGCCCCCCGCGAGGCGGTTCTTGCCGTAGAGTTCCTCGATGTAGGTCGTGTGGGTCGGGCCCGGAATATTGGTCTGGTCGGCATTCCAGTAGAGCAGGTCGAACGGGCGCGGTTTCTTGCCGAGCATGTAATTGTCGACCACGTAGCGCCAGACAAGATCGACCGGGCGCAACCAGTTGAAGGTCTCCGACATGTATTCGCCGGGCATCACCCCATCATGGTCGCGGATCACGTTCTGGATCATCTTGCGGGCTTCCGGCTCGGTGAAAACGAGCAGGTCGCCAGCGAGTTCGAAGTCCGATTGGGATGCAAAGAATGTCGCCGATGCGATGCGATCATCATCGTGCTGAGCCATGTGGGCAAGCGCTCCGGACAGAAGCGTGCCGCCGATGCAATAGCCGACCGTGTTCAGATCGTCTGCACCCGAGGCATCGAGGGCGGCTTCAACGGCGGCGTAGATGCCCTTATCGACATAGTCGTCCCAATCGAATGATCTCGTAGTGTCGTCGGCCGAGCGCCAGGTAACGACAAATACGGTCAGGCCCTTGTAGACTAGCCACAGGATCATTGAGTTCTCTTCGCGCAGGTCCAGGATGTAGAATTTGTT
>JBCBWQ010000264.1:0-3403 GCA_039817025.1 Pseudomonadota bacterium
CTTGACCGTGGTGATGCGTCCTTGGGCTGACTTGCCCGCAGCGGCCAGACTGGGACCGTGCCAGGGCCGTGACACGGTTTGACAGCCGTGCAGAACGCATAAACACAAGGAAAACAATGTGATAGGGAGGCATGCGTGTGATTTCCATTGGGTTTGGGTTTCTTGTATCGCGTGCTTTCACACCAGATATTGGGGTGCCTTTTATGAAAGCCGCGCTTTCTTGTGGTCGTGCAGAGTTCTGTCATGATCCGGCAACGCCTTGCCGCGTGCTGAAAAAATCGTTGTGGATAACCCGCTTCCGCTGTAGTCACAGTTTAACGAAAGAAATCGCGATAAAAGCGATATTAGGCGAGGCGGCAGGATGGACAAAGTACCATTCCAGCAGGATGCAGGCGATTTGGCCTTCGATGAAGTCATTCTCCAACAGGGAGAACTGATTTCGGATCGGCTCAATATCTTGCGTCAGGAACAATACCCCCCGGATGCCCAGAAGGGCCTGCGGCAGTTCTCGCTGGCCGAGGTGGCCTATTTCCTCGGGGTCACCCAATCCACGATCAAGAAACTGCATCTCGAGGGCAAGGGCCCGGACCCCGAAACCTCCGCCTCCGGACGGCGGTCCTATTCGGCGGCGCAGATGCTCGAACTGCGCGCCTATCTCGATGCCCACGGCCGTCCCGGCAAGCGCCGCTACCTGCCCCACCGCACCGAAGGCGAAGAGCTGCACGTCATCTCGGTGGTCAATTTCAAAGGCGGCAGCGGCAAGACGACGACGGCAGCCCATCTTGCCCAACACCTGGCCCTCAAAGGCCATCGCGTGCTCGCCATCGATCTCGACCCGCAAGCCTCGCTCACCGCGCTGCATGGGATTCAGCCTGAATTAGATTCTGTTTCCTCGCTCTACGAGACGCTGCGCTATGATGACGAGCGCCAGCCGATCAGCGCGGTGATCCGGCCCACGAATTTTCCGAACCTGGATATCGTTCCGGCCAGCCTCGATCTGCAAGAATACGAGTATGACACGCCGGTAGCACTCACCAGCCGCGACCCGTCCGAAGGCCGCGCCTTCTTCACCCGCATCTCGAAAGCGCTCGCAGAGGTCGAGGACCAATATGATGTGGTGGTGATCGATTGCCCGCCGCAGCTCGGCTATCTGACCCTAACAGCCCTCACAGCGTCGAGTTCCGTGCTGATCACCGTGCATCCCCAGATGCTCGATGTGATGTCGATGAGCCAGTTTCTCCTCATGCTCGGTGGCATCCTGCGCACCATCCGGGAAGCCGGGGCCGAGATGCGGCTGAAATGGTTCCGCTACCTCGTGACCCGCTTCGAGCCCACCGACGGGCCGCAAAAGCAGATGGTCGGGTTCCTGCAGGCGATGTTCCCCAACCAGATGCTGGAAGCGCAGATGGTAAAGTCCACGGCGATCTCCGATGCCGGGATCACCAAGCAGACGCTTTACGAGGTCGAGCGGGCGCAATTCGTCCGCTCCACCTATGACCGGGCGATCACCTCGCTCAACGCCGTGAATGACGAAATCGCCGGGCTCGTGCATCAGGCCTGGGGGCGCGACCTCCCATGAGTTTGACAGCCGTGCAGATGCGTTTTGACAGCCGTGCAGACGGGGCGGTTCACACCTCGGAAAGGAGGGCGACATGGCCAGAAAAGACCTGTTGAAATCCGTGATCGGGCAACCGACCGACACGCCCGTCGATGGGGGCCGCTCGAGCTATGCCATGCGCGGGGCCTCGAAATCCATGAAGGTCTCGATCGACAGCCTGGCCGAAAACTCAAAACGCCTGCTCGAAGGTGAAACCATCGTTGAGATCGATCCCGATCTGATCGACGCCTCCTTCGTCAATGACCGCCTGAGCGGCGATGACGAGGCCTTTGAGGAGCTGAAAGCCTCGATTGCGGCCAGCGGACAGGACACGCCGGTCCTGTTGCGGCCGCATCCCGAAGCCGCGGACCGGTACATGGTGGTTTTCGGGCACCGCCGTGTGCGCGCGGCGCGCGCCCTCGGGCGTCCCGTGCGGGCTGTGGTCAAGGAGATGGACGATGTCGCCCATGTGCTGGCGCAGGGCCAGGAAAACACCGCCCGGGCGGACCTGTCCTTTATCGAGAAGGCGCTGTTTGCCAGAAACCTCGCCGATCTCGGCCAGGCCAAGGAGGTGATCCAGCAGGCATTGACCATCGACGGCACGCTCTTGTCGCGCATGCTCTCGGTCGCCAGCACCGTGCCGACCCATGTCATTGCAGCGATCGGGCCAGCCAAACAGATCGGGCGGGATCGCTGGGAAGACTTCAAGAAGCTGATGGCGGTGAAGGGCAATCTCACAGTGGCCGATCGCATCCTGGACACAGAGGGCTTCGATCAGCTCGACAGCGACACCAAGTTTGAAATTCTGCACAGCAAGGTAATGGAGGCGGGCAGGGCGCCCAAACGTCGTGCGGCCAAGGCGGCCCCGGCCAAGCGCACCTGGACCGCCCGGGAGGGCCGGATCAAAGGCGTGATCGGACGGTCCGGCCGTGCCTATACCATCTCGCTGACGGCCAAGGATTCCGCAGGGTTTGGCGAGTTTCTCTCGGAGAACCTCGATCAGCTCTACGCGGAGTATCTCGCTCGAACCGAGGAGACATCGACATCATGACCTGAGGCGAAAGAAAAGCCCCCAAGCCGATCCGGCCCGAGAGCTTATCCGATTAGATTAGACACCTATTGGATACCGCTCCCGCGAATCACTGTCAACAAAAGAACGTCGTTTTGGCGAACGGAATTCTTTTGCCTCCCTAAACCACGGAGGTGAAATACAGGCATGACACAGAGCGGTTGGCGCAAGCCGACGCCGGGACTTCTACAGGCCGAACGGTTTGCGGAAGTTGGCGAACGGTTATCTATACCCAAATCTCGGGCCATCATCGCGGTGAAGAAAGTCGCGGCAGCCATTGGTCTGAAATCCCAGGACCTGCTTCTTCTTGATACCTTTGGGGCAGTCACACAGCCCCAGGATTGGGAGCCGGGCAGGCGGCCCATCGTCTGGGCGTCGAACCATTTCCTGATGGAGCAGACCGGGTTCTCGCTCGCCACGCTCAGACGCCATGTAAGGCGGCTCTGCGAGGTTGGGGTGATTGCGATGAAGGACAGCCCCAATGGCAAGCGTTGGGGGCGCAGGGACGCGGATGGCGTGATTGTCGAGGGCTACGGCTTCGATCTCGCGCCGCTTGCGGCCCGTGCGGAGGAGTTCGAGGCGCTTTATGCGCATCTCCAAGCCGAGAGAGCCGCCTGTGCGCGCTTGCGCAATGCCATCACCGTTACACGTCGCATGATCCGCGCGAAGATCGAAAAGGCGCTGGAGGCGGGTCTGGGTGGGCCCTGGTGCAAGCTGCAGGACGCCTATTGCGGGCT
>JBCBWQ010000265.1:0-3388 GCA_039817025.1 Pseudomonadota bacterium
CGCGTTCCTGAACCCGCAGCCGGGCGCGGTTTCCCGGTCTTCCAGCGGTGTGTAGGCGATATCGGCGTTGTCCAGCGCCGTGAAACAGGCTTCGCGGTCGTACTTGATTGTCGTAAACTTCCGGAACGTTGCCGCGCCGATCGGGTCGTTCAGATCCAGAGGTCTGAAGGGATTGTGCTGCGGCGGCGTGTATTGGTGGGCCAGCCACAGCACGCCGTACATGACAGCAAAGGCGATCGCCCAACCCAGCGCCAGCTTTACACGCGGTCCGTTAAGGATGTTCTTCATTCATTAACCAATCGCGCCAATCTGTTAAGGGTTTCAAGAGTGAGTCGCAGAACGCGCCAGAGGAGCCTCCATGTCCGACACAATGGATAAGACGCCCGGCAACATCATCAACGAGCCGATGTCCGAGGCGCTGTCGAAGCGTTATCTGGCCTACGCGCTGTCCACGATCACCGCCCGGGCGCTGCCAGACGTGCGGGACGGCCTGAAGCCTGTGCAGCGGCGCATACTCTACGGTATGCGTGAACTGCGTCTCAATCCCGACAGTGCATACCGCAAATGCGCCAAAATCGTGGGTGAGGTGATGGGTAACTATCACCCCCATGGCGACAGCGCGATTTACGATACGCTGGTCCGCCTCGCGCAGGACTTTTCGGTACGCTACCCGCTGGTCGATGGGCAGGGCAATTTCGGCAATATCGACGGCGATACTGCCGCCGCAATGCGTTACACCGAAAGTCGTATGACGGAGGCGGCCAAGCTGCTTCTGGACGGCCTTGATGAAGATGCCGTCGATTTCCGCGACACGTATGACGAGCTCAATTCTGAACCTGTCGTGTTGCCCGCTGGCTTTCCCAACCTGTTGGCGAATGGCGCAACCGGCATTGCCGTTGGCATGGCGACGTCGATCCCGCCGCACAATGCGGCTGAAGTCATCGACGCGGCGCTGCATCTGATCAAGCGCAAGTCTGCGACCACGGCTGAGCTTCTGGACTTCATGCCGGGCCCGGATTTCCCGACCGGCGGGGTGATCGTCGAATCGCCGGAAGCGATCCATGAGGCCTATGATACCGGGCGCGGCTCGTTCCGGATGCGCGCCAAGTGGCAGGTCGAGGACCTTGGGCGCGGTACGTATCAGATCGTTGTTACGGAGATCCCGTATCAGGTTCAGAAGTCGAAGCTGATCGAGCGACTGGCGGAGTTGATCGAGACCAAGAAAGCGCCGCTTCTTGATGATGTGCGCGATGAGAGCGCCGAAGATGTGCGTGTCGTACTGGTGCCCCGCGCCAAGACAGTTGAGCCGGAAGTGCTGATGGAGAGCCTGTTTAAGCTGTGCGACCTGGAGACGCGCTTCAGCCTGAATATGAATGTCCTGCACAAGGGCGCGCCACAGGTCATGGGCCTGCGCGATGTGCTGCGTGCCTATATCGATCATCGCCGCGAGGTCGTGATCCGCCGGGCGCGGCACCGCCTGGACAAGATCGAGAAGCGGCTGCACCTGCTCGATGGTTACCTGATCGCCTTCCTCAATATTGATGAGGTCATCCGCATTATCCGCACCGAAGATGAGCCTAAGCCGGTGTTGATCTCCACGTTTGGGATTACCGACGTCCAGGCTGAGGCGATCCTGAACTTGCGTCTGCGGGCCTTGCGCAAGCTCGAGGAGATGGAGATCCGCCGCGAGCATGAGCAACTGATGCTGGAGCGCGAAGAAATAACGGCCCTTCTGGGCAGCGAGGCGCGCCAGTGGACGGCCGTGGCGGGCCTTCTGAAGGACGCCCGCAAGACGTTCGATCCCGATACCGAGCTTGGTCGGCGCCGGGCAGAGTTCAGCATTGCTCCGGATATCGACCTGACTGCGGCGCTTGAGGCGTCCCAGCCGAAGGAGCCGCTGACCGTGGTCCTGTCCCAGAAGGGCTGGATCCGCGCGATGAAAGGGCATGGGCTGGATGCGGAAGGGGCCAAGTTCAAGGATGGCGACGCGTTCTACCTCGCCGAGGAATTGATGAGCACGGACAAGCTCATTCTGATTGCGGGTGATGGACGCGCCTTTACGTTGCCGGCGGACAAGCTGCCCGGTGGGCGGGGCCACGGCGAACCGATCCGGCTGTCCATCGACCTTGAGGACAGCGTCGAAATCCGGGCCATGTTCAAGCTTGATCCTGAGCGAAAGCGGGTCGTGGCGTCGACGGCGGGATACGGCTTCATCATCCCGGAATCAGAGCTTGAATCCTCGCGCCGGGCGGGCAAGCAGGCCGTCAATCCTCCTGGCGACAGCCGGGTCACGATCTGCCAGGTCGTCTCTGGCGACCATGTGGCGGTGATCGGGTCCAACCGGAAGTTACTGATCTTCCCATTGGATGAGTTGCCGGAAATGGCGCGCGGCAAGGGGGTCAAGCTCCAGAATTTTCGCGGCAAGGACACGTTGTTAGATGTGACGACGTTCTTTGCTGAAGATGGCCTGATCGTGAAAACGGGCGACCGCCACCGCGCTTTCCCGGAGTGGAAAGAGTGGATCGGCAAGCGGGCCCAGGCGGGTAAATCGGCACCGAAGGGCTTCCCGCGTTCAGGAACCTTCAACGGCTGATTGGCAAGTGTTCGACGCTTGCAGTAAGTTCTGAATCGTAAAGCGAGGGGCTCTTTCGCCATGAACATTCTTCTTATCGTGCTCGGCATCATCGTTGTCGGCATTATCGCGCTGATCCTGATCTACAATGACCTTGTGGCGAAGCGTCAGCGGTGCAACCAGGCGTTTGCTGACGTCGATGTGCAACTCAAACAGCGCCAGAACCTGATCCCGAACCTGGTCGAGACGGTCAAAGGCTATGCCAGCCATGAGCGCGAAACGCTGGAAGAGGTTATCCAGGCCCGCAACACGGCCGTCGCGGCGAATTCAGCCGGCGAAATGGCGCAGGCCGAAGGCGTCCTGTCTGGCGCTCTAGGCAAGCTGTTTGCCCTTGCTGAGAACTACCCAGACCTGAAAGCGAACCAGAACTTCCAGGAGCTTCAGAAAGAGCTGTCGCTCATCGAGGACAAGCTTGCTGCGGCGCGCCGCTTCTTCAACTCCGCCGTTCAGGACTACAACACCGCCACGGAGCAATTCCCCGGATCCGTCATCGCAGGCTCATTCGCGTTCGAGCCGCGTGAGTTCTTTGATGTAGGCGAAGACCGTGCGGCGCTGAGCACAGTGCCTGACGTGAAGTTCTAGCCCAGCACAAAACGCCGGACGGCGGGGACGCCTCCGGGTCTGCTGATCTCGTCCCAAGCCCCCAACAAAGGAGGGCCGGCGTGCGGCGGCGCTGTGCGCCACGCTGAAGAAGATGTGCGTTGGTTCGGCGCTCACAGTCGCCGCCGCACGGATGCGAGGGTTCGCGCTTGTCCC
>JBCBWQ010000266.1:0-3358 GCA_039817025.1 Pseudomonadota bacterium
CATCGGGAGACTTTGAGGGCCTGGCCTTCAACGCGTAGCGCCGGGCCCTTTCAACTCGTCCATCGTACGGATCGCCTTGGTGGCTGTGGCCATGGCAACGAGCTTTCCGCGCGTGTCCCTGAATTGGGCTTCGACAAATCCCGTCGTGCGGCCGCGATTTATCAGGCGGCCTTCGATGCCGATGACGCCCTCCTGCATGGGTCGGAACATGCGCGTGGTTAGTTCCATGGTGGTGAACCACTCGCCATCTTCGAGCGCGCTTGCCATGGTCATGGACACGATATGATCGGAGAGGGCTGCCACCCAACCGCCGAAGACGCGCCCGGAATTGATGTCGCGCGAGCCGTCATTGGGCCACTCGTAATAGACCCGGCCGTAGGACACCTCTTTCAACCAGAGATGCGGCGTAATGCCGAGATTACGGATGCCGGGCGGTGTTTCCCAGTTGCCCGATCGCAAGGCGTCAAAGAAACCTTGCTGCTGTTCAGAAAGCGCCGTGCGGTCGGTCATGCAAGGCGGGCTCCGTCAGGGGCATCGTGGTCGGGCGCGATCAGCGTGATTGCGCCGGAGGCGTCCGCCACGCCGAGGGTCAGGCATTCGGACTTGAAGCCTGCAATGCGCCGAAGCGGGAAGTTGACGACGGCCATGACCCGCCGACCGATAAGCGCATCGCAAGCGTAATGCTCTGTGATCTGCGCTGCTGACTGTTTAACACCGACTCCGGGACCGAAATCGATCTCCAGCGTGATCGACGGCTTTCGAGCGCCTTCGAGCGGGGCGGCGGCGCGCACCGTACCGAGGCGGATGTCGATCTTGCGAAACGTGTCGAAGTCGGTCTCCGGCGAAGGCGGCGCGCCCGGGTCGTCAATCAGGTGCATGGATGCCGCGCTATGTGATCGTCGCGCCGCCGTCGACGACGTGCATCTGGCCGGTAGTGTAGCTGCCAGCCTTGGACGAGAGGTAGACCGCGATACCGGCGAGCTCTTCCGGTTCGCCGATGCGTTTCAACGGCGTGCCTGTGAGCGCGCGTTTGAGGGTTTCCGGGTTCTCCCAGAGCGCCTTGGCAAAATCGGTGCGGATCAGGCCGGGGGCGACCGCGTTCACGCGCACATTGTCTGGGCCATATTCGGCGGCAAGGTTCCGCACGAGCTGAAAGTCCGCCGCCTTTGAGATGTTGTAGGCACCGATGACGGGCGAGGCGCGCAGGCCACCAATCGACGAGACAATGATGATCGAGCCATCCTTGCGCTCGCGCATTTCCGGCGCGCACATCTGGATCAGCCAGTGGTTGGAGATAATGTTGTTGGACAGAATCTTCTCGAAGGCTTCGTCAGAGATGCCTTCCATCGGTCCATAATAGGGGTTTGAGGCGGCGTTGCAGACGACAATGTCGATCTTGCCAAAGGCGTCCTTCGTAGCATCGACCATCTTTTGCAACTCTTCCTTCGAAGAGATATTGGCCGGGACGGCAATTGCAGTTCCGTCGCCATGCTTTTCGTTGAGGGCGGACGCGACCTCCTGGCAAGGACCCGGCTTGCGCGAGGAGATGGTCACTTTCGCGCCCTGCTCAGCCATCGCTTCGGCAATGGCTTTACCAATGCCGCGCGATGAGCCGGTGATGACGGCGGATTTTCCAGAAAGGTCGAACAGGCCCATACGGCGCTCCCTTGATATCGTTGCGGCAACGGTAAAGCCGGGCTTCGACATCGGCTAGGGGCGCCGTTGGGAAAACCTGCCGCTATCCGGTGAGATCCCACTCCTGCAACAGGATCGTGGCGAGGCGCTGGGTGCGCTGGCGAACAATGTCCGGGGTCCAGGTGTCAATGTCGGCGAGGTCTTCGGTGAGCGCGAAAACCGGGTCAGTCTCGAAGTAGACCGCCTTTTTCTGCCGGTAATCCATGCGGTCTGCCTTCTGATTTGCTGCGCGGGGCAGGAGGATGAAGTTGCCCAACGAGTCGCAATAGTCCCGGCGCTTCTGCGCGTCTGGCCAGAGCGTTACCCAGAAACTCTCCGGGTCGACATTGCGTGGCAGGACATGCTCAACCGTCGCATCATCATCGGGCGCGAGGGCTTTGCCGTTTTGCAGGGCGGCATTCAGGCGTAAGGCCATGGACCGGCGCTGCCCAAACGTGCCGAACCGTCCAAGGAGGCGGTCGCCAACCTTTCTGGCTTCGTCCCGGCTGATGGCCAAAGGGCTCGTTCGACCGAACAGGGATTTGTCCGAAGGGATCGCCTCGATCACGCGGCGATAGCGCTTGTTGCGTTGGTCGCGGTCCTGAACGACGAGCTGAATAATGTAACCAAGGCGTTCCAGCCCGGTGAAGAATTCAGGCGCGACTTCGGGCGTGTCGCGGCGCTCGACCAGGAATTTCAGCGCCGGCGCGCGCCAGATCTGATGCTCCAATGCCCGCAATTGGTTTAGCTTGGGCATCACGGCATCCGAATAGTCTCCGAGATCAGCGCGGCCCGTGGTGATTTCCTCATAGGCATCAACATAAGCCGGCAGAAGCTCGTCAAGGAATGTCAGGGCGTCGACACGAGACAGAACGGCCTTGCGGAAGCCATTGACCAGTTCGCCCTTTGGAGAGCGATCGTACATGAACCGGATCTGCCGGAGCAGGTCGTCGAAGCCTCCACCACCGAGTCTGGCTTCGTACTCCAGCCACGCCCGGGCATAGTGGTCAGCCTGCTCCACATCCAGCTTGGCGCGTTCGAACAGCTCGGTCTTGATGATGTCGTGGGCGTTGGGTTCCTTGCCGCGTGTGTTCAAGACACGGAACACTTTGTAGCCCTGGTCGCGGTCAGTCACGATGCAACGCACAAGCAGGCAGCGGTCGCGCACGGTCTCAAACAGCGCGTTTCGGCGCTCCGGCGTGTACTGCGCCAGCGCTTTCTTTAGGGCGGCTGCATTGCCCGACATGCGCCGCTGGCTGTCGCTCTCACCCGGCTCGTTATCGAGTTTCAGTGTTGAAGGCGGCGTCTGGACGGTTTCGCGAAAGAAGGGGCCGTCAATGTGATTCAGGGTGAGCCGCCATCGGGCAGCTTCGTCGAGTAGGGGACGATCCGGATCAGCGATCAGCGAGTGAATCTCACGCTGGACCTCTTCGGTATCGGCCAGATCGCGCAAGACGCTGAGCAGGATTGTGAGCGTGGTCAGGCGCTGTTGACCGTCGACGATTTCAAAGGGGCCGCCGGGATCAGGGCGCACGAGTACGATTGCACCGACAAAGTGTTCGGACCCGTCGTCGCTCGACTGGACGAGGTCACCGAGCAGATCAAGCGCCTCTTTCTCTGTCCACGAGTAGCCGCGCTGTTCGCATCTGGCGAAGCGCTGCGCATGCCGCCTTATCAGCGCAGC
>JBCBWQ010000267.1:0-3338 GCA_039817025.1 Pseudomonadota bacterium
AGCCGTTCCTCGAAATCCCCGCGATACCGCGTGCCTGCGAGCAGCGATCCCATGTCGAGGGACCAGATCACAGCATCATTCAGGATTTCCGGTGCTTCGCCATCGACGATCTTCTTGGCGAGACCTTCCGCAATAGCTGTTTTGCCAACACCGGGATCACCAACAAGGATCGGATTGTTCTTCGACCGGCGGCACAAAACCTCGATGCAGCGCTGGATTTCCAAATCGCGCCCAATGAGCGGATCGATCTTGCCGGACTTGGCTTTCTCGTTAAGGTTGACGCAATACGCTTCAAGTGCCTCATGACCCGATTTCACGGGCGCTTCACTCGTATCGGTTCCACGCGGTGTCGCCCCGCGGGACGCACCGGATTTCTTCGCGACGCCGTGAGAGATGAAGTTCACAGCATCATAGCGGCTCATGTCCTGCTCCTGCAGGAAGTAAGCGGCATGGCTTTCGCGCTCCGAGAAGATTGACACCAGCACATTGGCACCCGTCACCTCATCCCGACCTGAGCTTTCGACATGCAGGATGGCGCGCTGGACAACGCGCTGGAACGCCGCGGTTGGTTGAACGCGGCCGTCTGCTTCTTCGACGATGAGGCTGCTCAGCTCGTCATCGACATAACGAGACAGATCCTGGCGCAGAGCATCAATGTCGACCTTGCACGCGGCCATGACCTCCTCTGCGTCCTCATCTTCGAGGAGCGCCAACAGCAAATGCTCAAGGGTCGCGTACTCGTGGTCGCGCTCGCTGGCGAGGGTGAGGGCGCTTTCAAGCGCGGCTTCAAGGCTGGGCGTTAAGGATGGCAAATCGGGCCCCTAATCTTCTTTTTCCATAATACACTGAAGTGGATGCTCATTGCGTTGGGCAAGATCGAGCACCTGGGCGACCTTTGTTTCGGCTACCTCGTAGGTATAGACGCCGCACAATCCGACGCCTTTCTGGTGTACGTGGAGCATGATGCGGGTCGCCTGCTCACGGCTCTTGTTGAAAAAGCGCTCCAGTACAAACACGACGAACTCCATGGGCGTGTAGTCGTCGTTCAGAAGCATGACGCGGTACAAGGACGGCTTTTTGGTCCTGACCCGCGATTGGGTGACAACGCCGGTTACGTCGTCATCCCCTTCACCACCAGGACCGCCCGGCCCGCCGGGAGCGTTTGGATCGCTCATCGTTGGGGTCTGCGCGCTCATGCTCATGTCATTAAGATATGCGAAGTCACAGGATATAAAAGTGGCGTTTCGTTGGTCATGCACAGTCACGCGACAATTGCCTCCTCTTCGAGCATCGCCAACACGTTCTGAACGCGCTTCTTGTTCGCGCCCAAATCAGAATGCCCGATGCGCGAAGCGGAGTAGATTGCGATCGTCGACCCGCTCCCTTTGGATGGCAACACGCGGATGTGGATGTCATCCTTGAAGCGAAGCAAAGCCGTCACAGCGACGAAATGAAAACCAAGCCCGTCGTCTGAAACTGCGAGGTTTTTCCAGCTTCCCTGCGAGGAGATGACGCCGCGCACCGCACGCGCGAGTTCAGCCGGGGCGAGGTTAAAGACCGGTGCCGTCCAGTCGGTCGCAGCATTGCGGCACAATCCGTCTGGCGCGACCAGGCAAGTATTGGGCGAGGACGGCCGGGTAAGCCCAGCAAAATCTATGAAGTCCGCCATTAAGGTTCACAAGCTCCCGAGTTGAGGTTCAAACTAGAAGCGATGGCGCAAATTTCGAGAGGCAGGCGTCGCCGATGTGTCGCAGTCGCCGCAAGGTTCAGGGGCTGGCAGCTCTGCGCAAAAAAAGAAGAGCCGACCAATGGCCGACTCCTCCTATACTCTACGAAACAGATTTGTTTACGACGCCGATTGGAACTTCTCGACGACCTTGCCGGTCTGAGCATTCAACGGCTCAACGCTTTCGCGCATCGCGGCGCTCATCAGGCCGAAAAAGGTGTTTGCCTGTTCCATGTAGGCCTGGGTTGCGCGCTTGGCGTAGGCGGTCTGGATTTCCATCGCTTCCTGGAGCGACTTGGCTGACGCAACCGACTTGGACGTTTCCATACCATCGGCCATGGCGCTCTGCAGGTAGGTCGCTGCACGCTGGTTGATGTCCTGCGCGTTGCGGACCGAGGCCCGCGTGGATTCAGCAAGGGCTTCCATTCCTTCGCGGGAAAGCGTTCCAAAATCGCCCGTCAGGGCCATGAACCGCTCCATGCCCTTCTTCATGGCCTCACTTTGGCCGGTCGAAAGATTCTCGAAAACTGTAAACGGCTGAGCCGTCTTTTCCGCCTTCGCCATGATACCACTCCGCTTTGATCACGAACCCTTTAAAGCATATTTTCTTCGCAAATGCAATATTTTTGTGCGCCGCAGCAAGTCTGGCCCTCTGTTATTCAGAATTCAGACAAGCGGCATATTCTTTGCCAGGGACAGATGTTAACGTGAGAGCAACCATGTTTAACCATTCTCGATTTGAAGAAGTCACGTGAGGATCTTTTGCATGCTGAGAGACTGGACGCTCAAATCTGCCGCGATTGCAACGCTGGCCGTATCTGCAGCTTTCAGCGCCCCGACTGCGCATGCTGAAAAGTACGCCTCTATTGTCATTGACGCGGAGACCGACACGGTTCTGCACGCGCGGCACGCCGACGCCCCGCGTTATCCCGCGTCCCTGACCAAGGTTATGACGCTATACATGCTGTTTGATGAGCTGAAGGCTGGCCGCCTCAGCCTCGATGATCGCTTGTCCGTCTCGCGGACAGCCGCGTCCCAACCACCATCCAATATCCGTTTGCGCGCGGGCAGCACGATTCGGGTTTCAGACGCCATTTCGGCCCTTGTCACGAAATCGGCCAACGATGTTGCCGTGGTCGTCGCCGAGCATATCGGAGGTTCGGAATCACGCTTCGCCAGGTTGATGACCGTGAAAGCGGCAGACCTCGGCCTGACAAACACCGTGTTCCGAAATGCATCCGGCCTTCCAGACACACAGCAGCTTTCGACCGCCCGGGATATGGCACGCCTCGCTGAGGCAATGCTGGAAGACCACGCCGACTACTATCACTATTTCGAAACAAAGCGCTTTGCGTATGGCGGCAGAACCTACAAGAATCACAATGAACTGCTTGGTGACGTTGAAGGCGTCGACGGCATCAAAACCGGCTATACGCGCGCATCAGGCTTCAATCTCATGGCGTCCGCGAAACGTGATGGAAACCGGGTGATCGCGGTTATGCTCGGCGGCCACACCTCGAAGTCACGCAACTCCCATGTCACCGATCTGATTGAGGCCGCGTACACCGCGATTGAGCCCAAAGCGCCCCATGATGTTGGCTTGCGAACCCGC
>JBCBWQ010000268.1:0-3305 GCA_039817025.1 Pseudomonadota bacterium
AAAATTCACCAGGAGACCGGTCAGCGCGCGCGTCCTCATCCCGGTGAATTCTATGCGCTGCCGCAAGCGCCACAGCAATTCAAACAACTCCTAATGGTGTCAGGCTTCGACCGGTATTTTCAAATCGCTGCGTGTTTCCGGGATGAGGACGCGCGCGCTGACCGGTCTCCTGGTGAATTTTATCAGCTCGACATCGAAATGAGCTTCGTCACCCAGGAGGACGTGTTCCAAGCAATTGAGCCGGTCATGCGCGGCGTCTTCGAAGAGTTTGCGGACTGGAAAGGTAAGGGACGGACGGTTCCAGCTGAACCGTTCCCGCGCATTCCATATGCTGAAGCCATGGCGAAGTATGGCTCTGACAAACCAGACCTGCGCAACCCGATCGTGCTTTCGGATGTCACAAATTTCTTCGCCGATGATGGCAAAACCGGCTTCGGGATCTTCGCCAAGATCATAAAAGGCGGCGGCAAAGTCATCGCGATCCCTGCCCCTAAAGCGGCTGCTGAAAAGTCGCGCAAGTTCTTCGATGAACTTGATAGCTGGGCAAAGAAGGAGATGCAGGCACCTGGCCTCGGCTATGCACGGCTGAAAGAAGCCGATGGCGGCGGCGTTGATAGCCAGGATCCGGTGTTGAAAAACTTTGAGCCAGAATTGCTGGCTGATCTTCTTGAGCAAATGGGTTTAGGCGCTGGCGACGGTGTATTCTTTTCTGCCGGTAAGGCTGGTGATGCATACAAATTGGCCGGTGCAGCGCGAACAAAGGTTGGCGAAGACTTGGGATTGGTAGAAAGCGGCGTGTTCCGGTTTTGCTGGATCGTCGACTTCCCGATGTACGAATATGACGAGGATGCCAAGAAGGTCGACTTCTCGCACAACCCATTCTCCATGCCGCAGGGCGGACTGGAGGCCCTTGAGGCCGCAAAGACCGACGAGGACCTGCTTGCGATCAATGCGTTCCAGTATGACATCGTGTGCAACGGGATTGAGCTGTCATCCGGGGCGATCCGGAATCATCGGCCCGACATTATGCTGACGGCCTTTGAGAAAGCCGGATACGGGCCCGATGTCGTCGAGGCAGAGTTTGGCGGGATGCTGAATGCGTTTCGCTATGGCGCGCCGCCGCATGGCGGTATTGCGCCGGGCGTTGACCGTATGGTGATGCTGCTTGCAGATGCGGAGAATATCCGTGACGTGACTCTGTTCCCGATGAACCAGCAGGCGCGCGATCTGATGATGGGCGCACCAAGCCCCGTCAATGAGGCGCAGATGAAAGAGCTCAACATTCGGCTCGCCCCGATGCCCAAAGGGTAACTGCGTTGTGGCGGCAGAGCCTTAGCCGCCGTTAACGTCCCCGGCAAAGCTTGTCCCGCATGTCATGAGGGACATGCCTTCGGGCAGGATCGTGGTCTCGGTGGCGCAGGTATTGGTGAAATCAGCAGACATCCAGCCCGTCGCGCCGCTGAAGTCTGTCCCGTCGAGCTTGGCATCTTCGAAGATCGCTCCGGCAATATCGGCACCTTTGAAGGAGGTGTTCGACAGGACCGCACCGACAAACTGCGCACCATTCAGGCGCGCACCATCGAACTCTGCTGCCGAAAGATTGGAGGTCGAAAAATCCGCGCTGGTTGCACGAACACGGTGAAGGGCGGTTCCGAGGAAACGGCTGCCAACGAATTGGGCTCCGCTTAGCCGCGAATCATTGAGAACAGCACCGTTGAAGTTTGCACCGCTTGCTTGCGCCCGGGACAGACTTGCGAAGACCAAGCTCGCATTTTCGAAATCGGCATTCGCGAGACGGGCGAAAGTCAGGTTCGCGTGATCGCCGCGAACGGCATTGAACCTGGCATTGTCCGCCTTGATTCCCTGCATCATAGCGCCTTCGAGAACCGCGCCAGGATAGTTGGCGTCCTGCAAGTTCCAGTTCGACATATGTTTGCCGGATAGGTCGCAGTTTACGCATGAGCCGGAGAAAGAGGGCTCCCAAGCAACCCGGGCGCCCTGAGCCGCAGCCGTGCCAGACAAGCCGACGGCGCAAAGACTCAGAAGGGAGCGGCGAAGTAATCTCATGCCTCTGCTTTATCGTTAGCGTTGATTAGCAATAACTGAATTCCCTGTAACAGGACTGAAACACTGAAGTTCGCAGGCTTGCGTTCCCTTTTGGCAACAGTGTCAGAAACGAGAGAGGGGGAGGGCGATTTTCGCCTCTCGCGGGAATGAGCAGCGGCTTGGTTAATGTCCCTTCACCGACATAGCGCTGATTCCCACACCCCGTTTCAACGGGTCTTATTGCCTTCTTGTTAGGCCAGTATCCGAACGTTTGTGTCTGGAGTCCGGCTTGCCGATGTCATTTTCACCCGCTCTTAGATTGGCCGTCGCCGTCGTCCTCGGTCTCGCCGCCGTTCTGGTTGGCCGGGCTTGGCTTGTGGGCCAGGCCAATTCTACGCCTGCGCAATCGGCCGCCACCCAGACAGCACCTATTGAGGCGGTTGAGGCGGAACCGGAGATGGCGACCGTGCTCGCCGCATCCCGGGATATTGAAGCGGGTGAACTGGTGGATTCTGTCGTCGTCGATGAAATCGACTGGCCCGCCGGCGTTTTGCCTGCTGGAGCGCTGACCGACGCAAGTGATCTTATCCGTCTGTTCAATGGTGACGCGTATGCGCGAGGCTTTATTGCTGCCGGTGAGCCAATTGTAGACGCCAAACTGTCAGGCGAGCCCCTGCGCGTCGTCCTGACGGCAGAAATTACACCTGGATATCGTGCGATCGCCATTTCCGTATCGGATACGACGGGCGTTGCTGGCTTCGTTCTTCCCGAAGACAGAGTGGACATTTATGCGATTTCCCGAAGCTATGATCGTGGTGACCAAAAGCGCTCGATCGTCGCTGATCTTGGCAATCCGGGGCAGGCCGGCGTGGTCCTGAACAATGTTCGGGTGCTCGCAGTTGACCAGAGCTTCGACAAGACGCTCGAAGGTGCCCGTCCATCACGTACAGTGACGGTGGAAGTGCTTCCCAAGGATGTCGCTCGCCTGTCTGCGGCTGCGCAAGTGGCAGAACTTTCTCTCGCTTTGATCGGTGATGAAGAGCTTGAGGAAGGTGCCCCCGAACCCGTTGTTGCTGAGGTCGAACCGCCGAAACAACCCGTCCGCCGTTACGTGCGCCGTGCGCCCGCCAAACCAGAAACCGCTGATATCCGCATCATTCACGGCACACGCGAAAAAGAAATTGAGGCACCCGTGGCTCCAAATCGTCCGTCCGAGAAGGAGACCCAGTCATGAGATATTTGATTGCTTCGCTTTTGCT
>JBCBWQ010000269.1:0-3296 GCA_039817025.1 Pseudomonadota bacterium
TAGACCTGGCCTTGATTTGCTGCGCCATCGCCAAAGTAAGCGAGGCAGACATTGTCCGTTCCGTTGTACTTGTTTGCGAATGCGAGACCCGTCCCGATCGGCACCTGAGCGCCGACGATACCGTGGCCGCCGAAGAAGTTTTTCTCGCGGCTGAACATATGCATCGAGCCGCCCTTGCCGCGGGAATAACCGCCTTCCCGGCCCGTCAGCTCGGCCATGACGCCGTTCGGCTCCATACCGCAGGCGAGCATATGTCCGTGGTCGCGGTAGCCGGTGATGACCTGATCGCCCTCTTTCAGGCAGGCCTGCATGCCTGTGACGACCGCTTCCTGACCTATGTAAAGATGGCAGAAGCCTGCGATTTTCCCCATGCCGTAGAGCTGGCCTGCTTTTTCTTCAAAGCGCCGGATGAGCAGCATGTCTTGGTAGTATTGCAGAAGCTCTTCGCGAGAGGCCTTTGCTGACTTCTTTGCAGGTTTCGCCTTTGTGGCCATACAGCTCTCCACCCAATGTTGAGCCGAATACTGTTATAACCGAATTCAGCCGTCCAGTCAGAACGGCTATGTCAATTTGCAAGGCTCGTGTTTGCGGTCCTGAGGACGAACTCATCGGGATAGACGAAGGCCAGCTTTTCCCGCGCCAATGCCTCGACAAAGTCCGGATCAACAGCGCCGGGCGTCAGGCGCATGATGTCGCGCTCTAGGCGAGCATTTTCGACTTCAAGCGCTTCAAGCGTTGTCTGCTTTTCCCGAAGCTCGCGCTGCATATCGGCATAGCTTCCAAGACCATTCTCACCGGCAAAGGCGTGATACGCGAAGTAGAGCGCGAGCGCACAAAGGCCGCCAGCCTGTAGACGCGATGCCATAGCGATGTCCCCGTAGATGCGAATCAACAAGACTCGAACACGGTAAATATTTCATTAACAAAACTAGCCCGCGGATCGTGCCTCACCGAGCGATGGGGTGCGCCGCTTGGCGATCAGGCGCTTCAGAACGCGGTAGACCGGCATTTCGATATGAGAATGCGCCAGCTGCGCGAGGATCAGCGCCGTTGGAATGACAAGGCAGAAGCGAACGAGAAATGGCGTGTCTCCAGGCAGCGCGAAATAATAGAATTCAAGCACCGGATGGTGAACAAGGTAGAGTGCGAAGGAGATCGTGCCGAGCCACTGGAGGTGTTTCAAATGGTCTGCCGCAGGCCCGATCTCGAACGCCGCCACAGCGACGACAATTGCGAAGAAGGGAATGAGCAGAAAATCGAATCCAGTGTCTTTGAGCGGAATAAAAAGACTGGCGCAAAACGCTCCGATCAGGATCGGCGTGCAAGCCCCAATCGCCGACCGCTGCGACGCGGTCATAGTTTTATCGGCGATCAGGCAAAGATCGTAGACCAGCATGCCCAGCGCAAATCCGCCCATGGCGCGGATTAGCCCCGCATTCACGAACGGCTGGATGTTCTGGTAATGGGCATTCAAGTGTCCCACGCTCACGGCTAAAACCGTGTAGGACGCCACTGTGATGGCTAGCAGGATCCAAATGCGGACCCGCTGAGCGGCGAATTGTGCGGTGAACAGGACGAACAGACCCGCCATGATGGCATTCGTCCAGAACTCGACCGAGATTGACCATGACGGCGCATTGAACGCGAATCCGTCCGGACCAAACCCGATATTGTGAATCATCAACAGGTGAAGGACGAAGTCAGAGCGGTCGAAGTATTTGCCGGCGATAAGAACCAACAGCCCTGAAACCAACAGCGTGACCAAGTGGAGAGGATAAAGCCTGGCTGCCCGGGTCAAAACGAAATCGACAAACGACACCTCGCCCTTGCGGAAATAGGCATGCGTGAGAATGAATCCGCTGAGAATCAGGAAGAAATCCACCGCCACATAAGTCAGGAAATGGGGGGACACTGTCCTGAAATGGTAAAGCATCACGGAAAACGCCGCGACGCCGCGCAAGACATCCAACACAACGAACCTGTTGTGCGGCTTGAAGGATGCGCTTGGTGCTTGCATGGATTGAGGGAACTTTAACGCGGTTTCGCTTGATTGCGGATTAATTCACGCAAACGCTAGGCCAGCCCGGTCCGTTTGTACGGATTTCTGCCCTCACCCAAGACTTTCAACCGAGCCCCACAGCCCACGCGATCAAGCGTTGATGAACGCTCGGCCGGCATACTCAGCCTGTCCGCCCAGCTCTTCCTCAATGCGGATGAGCTGGTTGTACTTTGCCAACCGATCCGAACGAGCCAGCGAACCGGTCTTGATCTGTCCGCAATTCGTGGCGACGGCGAGGTCTGCGATTGTGGTGTCCTCGGTCTCACCGGAGCGGTGTGACATGACGGCGGTGTAGGCGTGGCGGTGGGCGAGATCCACCGCATCGAGGGTCTCGGTCAGCGTCCCGATCTGGTTGACCTTCACGAGGATTGAATTTGCAGCGCCTTTTTCCAAGCCCATGGCGAGACGCGCCGGATTGGTCACGAACAGGTCATCGCCAACCAACTGGCAGCGATCACCCACCGCCTCTGTAAGGGCGATCCAGCCATCCCAATCGTCTTCGGCCATACCGTCCTCGATGGAGAGAATTGGATAACGGTCGACAAGGTCTGCAAGGTAAGCGGCCATGTCTTCGCCCCCGAGGGACTTGCCCTCCCCTTCGAGGGCGTACTTGCCGTCCTTGAAGAATTCGGTTGAGGCCGCATCGAGCGCCAGCGCAACATCATCGCCGGGCGTGTACCCGGCTGTTTCGATGGCCTTCATGATGAATCCAATGGCTTCATCGGTGGAGGCGAGGCCCGGTGCAAAGCCGCCTTCGTCGCCGACATTGGTGTTGTGACCTGCGGCGACAAGCTGTTTCTTCAGGGCGTGGAAGACTTCAGCACCAACGCGCACAGCATCCGCGATTGAAGGCGCGGAGACTGGCATGATCATGAATTCCTGGATGTCGATGGGATTATCGGCATGGGCTCCACCATTGATGATGTTCATCATCGGCGTTGGAAGGATGCGAGCATTGGAGCCGCCAATGTAGCGGTAAAGCGGCAGGGCCGAACTCTCTGCAGCGGCCTTCGCAACGGCCATGGACACGCCGAGAAGGGCATTGGCACCCAGGCGCGACTTCGTCTCCGTCCCATCGACTTCGATCATGAGCTGATCGATGAGGCGCTGTTCTGTGGCTTCAAGGCCTTCGATGGCTTCGTAGATTTCACCGTTCACGGCCTCGACGGCCTTCAGGACGCCTTTGCCGCCGTAACGCTCATCGCCATCGCGAAGTTCGTGGGCTTCGTACGCACCT
>JBCBWQ010000026.1:0-12038 GCA_039817025.1 Pseudomonadota bacterium
GGCATCCTCAACCGGGTTGGCGATGAGGCTCGTTTTGCAATCTGTCACAGTACCCGTGAATTGGCCGATGACGTTTCCTGCCGAATTGACAATCTGTGCCACCTCTACATTGGCGATCGCCATAGCCGACAGAATGGAGTCAAACGAAAAGACCAGGTTCATCGACACGATCATCGCGATCGCTTGGAATACCGATTTATTAGCTCCGCCCTCGGTGTGTTCGATGTGCTCGACCGCGAGCAGGTGATTGATCTCCTTCACCGCCGTGTAAATGATGAAGGCCCCTCCCGCGAGCGTGATGAGGGCTTGGAACGTGAACTCGCCTTCGAGGATGCCGCCAAGGTGTATCCCGAAAAGAGGTTCAGCCAGCAGCGCGAAGATATTCACAATAATGATCAGCAGCACGATCCTGAACAAGACCGCGAGCCCAATGCCCCATTGGCGCACTTTGGGTGCGTCCGCTTCTCCGACACGCTTCGATTCAATCGAGATGTAGAGCAGGTTATCAAAGCCCAGTACGGCCTGGAGCATGAGCAACATGAACAGCGTGAATAATCCGCTGGTCGAAAACACTTCTGCGAAAATCTCGCCCATGGCGGAACACTCCCCTTGGCTGCGCCGATATCTCTTCGATAGGGCGCGCCGGTAGGATCGATCAAGCCGTTAAACCCCGTGCGCACGAAACTTGCACTGCACGGCGTTGGTTATGAAGAAGGTTTGAGCGCAATGTCTGATGCCCGCATCGCCTGGGTCGACTACGCCAAGGGACTTTGCATCATTCTGGTGGTGATGATGCACGCCGTGCACGGCTATGAAGAACTGGTCGGGCAGACCGGCTGGATGAATGCCGTCGTCGCCTTCGCCAAGCCATTCCGTATGCCAGACTTCTTCCTGATCGCTGGCCTGTTCCTCGGCCGGTCGATTTACGGGTCGACTGTGGATTACTTCGACCGGAAGTTTGTCCACTTTGCCTATTTCTACCTGCTCTGGCTTGTGATTCAGAGCCTGTTCTTTGATGGCGACGTGCTGCTGTCCGATCCGGCCGCCTATGCGGCGCTCTATGGCCGCGCGCTGATCGATCCGATCACAACGCTTTGGTTTGTTCATATGCTAGCAATTTACTACGCCGTCACGTGGGTGCTGCGGGCAGTTCCAAAGTGGATTGTGTTCGCGGGCGCGCTGGGATTGCAGACCGCTTTCGCGCTCGACTTCATTCACACAGACTGGACCGTCTTTGACCGGTTCTGTGCGTATTATGTCTACTTCTTCGTTGGCTACGCCGCCGCCCCTTACATATTCAGAGTCGCGTCCTGGGCAGGGGAACGCCCACTGCTGACAGGAGTGGCCCTGTTTGTTTGGGCCCTGTCGACTGCGCTTGCGGTTCGGCTGGACATCGCGGGTGGGCCAGGGATCAGCTTCGCGCTCGGTATGGCCGGGGCTGCCGCAATCATGGCGCTTGGCGTGTTCATGTCACAGGGGCGCGGCTTTGATCTCATTCGCCATGCCGGCAAGCATTCGATCGTGATCTACCTGACGTTTTTCCTGCCGGTGAAGGTGGCGCAAATCGCCCTGTCGAAAACGAGCCTGATCCCGGATGTCGGTACGGCGAGCCTGGTGGTCCTCATTGCAGGCATCGCCGGACCGCTCGTTTTCTTTGAGATTGTCCGACGGACACCGCTCAACTTCCTGTACCAGCGCCCGCGCGCGATCTCGATCTCTGATCGCTATCGCGGCGGGGCGCAGGCCCAGGTGCGGGGTGCCTAGGCCCCCTTGGTTTTGGCGATCCACGCGTCGACATTCTCCTCAAGGATCGCCAGAGGCACGGCGCCATCCTTGAGCACAACGTCGTGGAAGTCGCGCACGTCGAAGGCGTCGCCAAGCTCAGCCCGCGCCCGCTCGCGCAGCTCGAGGATCTTGTTCATGCCGATCTTGTAAGCCGTCGCTTGGCCCGGCATGACAATATAGCGCTCAATCGCCTTCACCGCGTCGCTTTCCGGATTTGGTGTGTTGTCGATCAGATACTGAATGGCCTCTTCGCGGGTCCATTTCTTGTCGTGCAGGCCAGTGTCGACGACCAGCCGTGCTGCGCGCCACAGCTCCATGGCGAGCCGTCCAAAGTCTGAGTAGGGGTCTTCGTAGAAACCCATTTCCTTGGGGAAGTACTCTGAATACAGCCCCCAGCCTTCGGTATAGGCAGTAAAGCCCCCGAACCGGCGGAAGCTAGGAACGCCCTCAAGCTCCTGCATGATCGCGAGCTGCATGTGGTGGCCCGGAATGCCCTCATGATAGGCCAGCGCTTCCATCTGGTAGATCGGCATCGCCTTGGTGTCGTAGAGGTTGGCGTAATAAATGCCGGGCCGTGAGCCATCCGGGGCGGGGCGTTGGTAGAAGGCCTTGCCAGCTGATTTCTCGCGGAAGGGCTCGACCGCCTTCACGATCATTTCTGCCTTTGGGAACGTGCTGAACTGGCTGGGCAGCGCCTCGCGCATGATGTCGATGTAGGCCGTGGCCTCGGTGAGGTATTCGGCTTTGCCTTCCTCAGTGTTGGGCTTGAAGAATTGGTCGTCGGTTCGTGTGAACTCGAAGAACTCCTGAAGCGTCCCTTCATAGCCCACAGTTTCCATGATTACGCGCATCTCATCGTGGATGCGTGCGACTTCCGCGAGGCCGAGATCATGGATCTCATCGGCTGTCATGTCGGTCGTCGTCATCTGTTTCAGGCGCATCGCATAGTAGGCCTCGCCGTCTGGCAACTTCCATGCGCCATCATCGGTTGTCGCCACCGCTTTTTCTGCTTCGGCGAAGGCGATCAGTTCGCGATAGGCTGGTCCGACCGAGCTGAGCAGCGCATTCCGGGCCTGGAGTTCGAGCGCGGACGCATCGGCGCGGCTCATTTCATCCGTGGCGATGAGCGCATCGAGTTTGCCGCGGAAGTCCTCAAGCAGTGGGCTCATGTCCCCATCTTCAAACGGCGCGCCGGTTACGACATTGGTCGCGTCGGAAATAACATAGTCATAGACAAACAGCGGCGGACGAATGCCTTTCTCGCTGGAGCGCTTGGCGTTGGCGAGGTGCCCGCTAAGATAGTCGCGCACGCCGACGAGCCGGGCGACATAGGCTTCGGCGTCAGATTTCGACGTGATGCGGTGCTGGTTGACCATGAAGGCCGGGATCCGTGATTGGGCCCCGAACATCTGGTTGAACGTGTAGTCATGGTCGCTGAAGGGGAAGGCCGCTTCTTCTTCGGCCAATTCGTATTCAAACAGCCGCCAGGAGAGCTTCGCCTGGTCGTCCAGGGCCTCGAAATCAAAGGTCTCTTTCATCTCTGCAACCGCGGCGCGATAGAGCTCCAGCTCCTCAAGTTGGTTTTCGGGAGAGGGGTCGTTCCATTTGTCATAGTCGGTCTTGATACCAAGGAAGGTCTGGGTCATCGGGCTGCGCGCCACAGCCTCGTCAAACTTCACCTCGAACCATTCATTGATCAGCTCAGTTTGGGATTTCTGGACCTCTGCCTCTACCGGCGGGGCGGGAGCAATTGCTGGCTCTGCTGGCGCAGGCGCTGTTGAACCCCCGAATGATCCACATCCTGCAAGTAGGGCAGTTGCTGACGCGGCAAATACAAGTTGTTTCATGGCGTAACGTTCCGATTCTTCCACATTGATTTAATGTTAACCTTAATCGATTTTTCGCTTTGGTTAACCATTTCGCGGGATGACTGCGACCATCGTTGCCTCCGATCTCCGTGGTCGGTGTACAACAAAGTTGTAGATTGACGATTCGGCGGGACGCGTTCGGCCAATCGCCTGAGCCTTGCTAGGAGCATGCGTCGATGGATTCCCTGGAGCTGAAAACGGTCGCAGAGTCCCAGCGTGCGCCGCGCTTTACCGCTGCAGATACGCTGCCTCAGCAAGACGCATCGCCTGCTCCAGCAACGCAGGTGCCCCGCGAAGACGTTAAGGCCATGGAGGACCAGCAGCCTGCGCAGCCATCCCTTGATTGGCTTCAGCTCGGATTCTGGGGGCTTATTCTTGTGGCCGTCGCTGCTGCCAGCGTTGCCGTCGCTTGGCCGGGCGCTGGCGGGCCAACGGCAATCGTTACGCTTATAGCCATGGCCGCTGGTGGTCTCGTGGCCCTACTGTGGCTGGCGCGCGGAGCAGGGCGAAGAATCGGTTTGTTCCCTGAGCGCGGCGCTGCTGCCGCTGCAATCGCCGCGAATGCCCCGCGTTTTGGATGGATCGAGGCGCTGGATGAGGCTGTTCTTGTAACCGAAGCGGGCGGTGCGCCAATTGCGGCGAATACAGCCTATCAGGACCTTGCACGTCAGATTCTCATCGCGCCAAGTGGTTCCAGCGGTCCAGACACCGTCGATTACATGCTGGGGGCCAATCCCGGCTTGTCTGCGCCGATTTTCCGGCTGTCGCGATCGGCCAAGGCGCTAGAGCATCGCCGCGAAGTCCTGCCACCCGTCACGATCGGGCCGGAAGCCTGGCCTGCGCAATTCGAGATTACAGTCTCTCCGCTGCCGCGCGGGAAGGTACTTTGGCGCTTGCGCCGCATTCAAGGGTCTGAGGAGGCCACTGGCGCGGCGGACATGAAATCGCTCTATGTCGAAGACGCCCCAATGGGTTTCTTTGCGGCCCGCCCGGACGGCACGATCACCTATGCCAATGGCTGGCTGCGCGAGTTGCTCGGAATTCCTGAGAGCGCCAAGAACATCCGCATCGACGACATTATGCGTCCGGAGTTCGTCAAACTGTTGCGCCGCGATCGCAAGTCCGGTGCGCCGGGCCGGGCCGACATCATGGTCCGTGGCAATGACGGCGTAGAAGTGCCCGTGCAGGCCGTCACGACCTGGAGCGGCAAGGGCATCGAAGCCACGGGTCGCACAATCATCATGTCTGCTTCGCAGGCCGCCAAGGGTGAAGACCGGCTGACTGCCGTTTCCGCCAGCCGCCCGCCGCGCCCGGATGGTGACCCCATGTTCGACGACGCTCCGTTCGGTGCGGTACGTCTGGAGGGCGGGGCCGTAGACGGCGCGATCATTACCGACGCCAACCGCGCGTTGATGGCCATGACAGAAGGCCAGGCTGCTCCCGGCGGGCGCTTCGCTGACCTGTTTACGTCCGAAGACGGATTGGACGCTCTGTCCCACTCGCTGATCGATGCCATCGACAAGCCCGTTGGTCTTGTCCTAGCCGGCGACGATGCTCGGCATGTGAACGTGTTCGTGACACTCGACGCGCAGGGCCGTCCGTCTGTTGCATACGTGATTGATATCACTGAGCAGAAACAGCTCGAAATGCGCCTCGCCCAGGGCGAGAAGATGCAGGCTGTTGGCCAGCTCGCCGGCGGCGTTGCCCATGACTTCAACAATGTCCTTCAGGGCATCGTCCTGAACACCGACCGGTTGATGACGCTCCATCCGCTTGGCGACCCGTCCTATGAGAACCTCAAATCCATCTATGAGTTCTCCATGCGCGCCAAGGAACTCGTGCGCATGCTGCTCGCCTATGCGCGCCAGCAGACCTTCAAGTCGGAAGTCCTGAATGTGACCGACTTCTTCTCCGAGTTCTCTATCCTGCTGCGGCAAATTCTTGATGAGCGTGTCGAGCTCGACATGAAGCATGGCCGGGACCTTCCGCGCATCAAGGCGGACCGCAACCAGCTGGAAACGGCAATCCTCAACCTCGTCACGAATGCCCGCGATGCTATGCTGGCCAAAGGGCAGGGGCGCGGGCAGCTCACAATTCGTACAGGCTCTGCAACGGCTGAGGACGCGCACAAGCACGGTTTCGGCTTCGTCGATCAGGGCGACTACCTTCTCATCGAAGTCGAAGACAACGGTCATGGCATGACGAAGGCGGTGATGGAGAAGATCTTCCAGCCCTTCTTCACCACAAAGGATGCCGGTGCCGGGACAGGCCTCGGCCTCGCCTCGGTCTACGGCATCGTCAAGCAGTCTGGCGGATATGTGTGTCCGATCTCCGAAGTCGGCAAAGGTACGACGTTCCAGATTTACCTGCCGGCGCTGACCGCCGCTGAAGTGGCCGCCGCCGAAGCTGAAACACAGCCCGAAGCAGCAGACAGCCCGAACCACAGCGATTATTCCGGCCGCGGGCGCATCCTTCTGATCGAGGACGAGGATGGCGTGCGCGGAATTGCTGCATCGCTGCTGGAATCGCGCGGCTATGAAGTCGAGCAGGCCTGCGACGGCGAAGACGCAATGGCTCTGCTCGAAGAAGATGCGGGCGAGTTCGATCTCGTTATTTCGGATGTGGTCATGCCCGGGATGGATGGACCAACCTTGATCCGTGAGGCCCGTGAGCGCCTTGGCGACGCCCGGGTGATCTTCATGTCCGGCTATGCCGAGCGCGACATCGCCAAACAACTCGATGACGACCACGAAGTGTCCTTCATCCCCAAGCCCTTCACCGTGCGCGAACTCGCTGACCGGGTGAAACATGAGCTGGGTTTGAAGAAGGAAAAGGACCGCGAGGCCGCCTAACGCGGCCTACCACAGCGTTGGAAAAACGCTGCCTAAAGACCGTTCAAGTGTCGGAAAACCAAACGTTTCAACGGACTCCCCTTGAAGTGAGAGGCTGAACGTACAACCGTGACACTGTATGGACACGCCAAGCACCTTTGATGAGATGTTGTCGAATGCGAGCGGGGCGCGCCAGCCTTATTCGACCTATGCCAGCTGGTTCCAGAACGAGGATGCAGCAGCGCTGCGCAAGAAGGCACGCGAAGCCGAAGCGATCTTTCGGCGTACGGGCATCACCTTCAACGTCTATAATGATCCGGCTGCCACGGAACGCCTGATCCCGTTCGACATCGTCCCGCGCATCCTCTCCAACCGCGAGTGGACCCGATTGTCCCGCGGCATCGAGCAACGCGTGCGCGCTATCAATGCCTTCCTGTTCGACATTTACCACCGTCAGGAAATCATCAAGGCCGGGCGCATTCCCGTCCAGCTCATTGCGAATAACGAAGCGTTCCTGCCGGAAATGATTGGTGTCTCGCCGCCGGGCGGTGTCTATACGCACATTGTCGGCGTCGATATCGTCCGCACTGGACCGGATGATTTCTTCGTACTGGAGGATAATGCCCGGACGCCGTCTGGCGTGTCCTACATGCTGGAAAATCGGGAAACGATGTTACACATGTTTCCGGAGCTTTTTTCCCAGATAAAAGTCCGGCCGGTCAGCGACTATCCAAACCGACTCCGGCGATCGCTCGCTGCCTGTCTGCCTGCTGCGTGTACGGACAAACCGGTGCTTGGAGTGCTGACACCCGGCATCCATAACTCGGCTTATTTCGAACATTCCTTCCTTGCTGATCAGATGGGGGCTGAGCTTGTGGAGGGGCATGATCTGCGTGTTGTCGATGGGCGCATCGCCATGCGAACCACGCGCGGCTATACGCCCGTGGACGTCCTCTATCGCCGTGTCGATGATGACTATCTCGATCCGCTGAACTTTCGCCCGGACTCCATGTTGGGCGTGCCCGGGATCCTGGATGTCTATCGCGCAGGCGGGATCACGATCGCCAATGCGCCCGGCACCGGCATCGCCGATGACAAGGCGCTCTACTCCTATATGCCCGACATCGTCGAGTTTTACACGGGCCAGAAGCCGCTTCTGAAGAATGTGCCGACATGGCGGTGCTCGGAGCCGGATTCGCTTGCGTATGTGCTCGACAATCTGTGTGACCTCGTTGTGAAGGAGGTCCATGGCTCAGGCGGCTACGGTATGCTCGTCGGTCCGGCTGCCAGCAAGCGAGAGCTGGCGAGCTTCGAAGCGAAACTCAAGGCAAGGCCCGAGACCTATATCGCACAGCCAACGCTCGCCCTGTCGACGGTGCCCATCTTCCATCGCTCCGAGCTTGCTCCGCGCCACGTTGACCTGCGCCCATTCGTACTCGTGTCACCTGACAGGATCGACATCACGCCCGGCGGCCTGACGCGCGTTGCGCTCAAGAAAGGGTCACTCGTTGTCAATTCCAGCCAGGGCGGGGGCACCAAGGACACCTGGGTGCTGGAGGACTGACGCGATGCTGGGAAAGACCGCAGGCGGATTGTTCTGGATGTTTCGCTACCTTGAGCGCAGCGAGAACACCGCGCGTCTGGTTGATAGCGGCTTTCGCATGGCGCTGACCCGGGGCGAAGAGGCCGACGACGAATGGGCATCTGTGGTAACGACGGCGGGTCTGCGCTTTGAGTTCGAAGCGACAGAGCAGCCGTTTGATGCGCCGAGCGTGGTGAACTTTCTCCTGCGGGACAAGTCCAATCCGTCCAGCGTACTGTCGGTCATTGATGGCGCGCGGAACAGCGCCAAGACGGTTCGTACGGCGCTGACGCGAGAGGTCTGGGAAGCGGTCAATGAGTGCTGGTCGACGCTGCATGCCGTGCTGGCGAGACCAGTGCGTGAGAGGGATCTGCCGGAAATCCTTGCCACCATTCGCCAGCAAAGTGCCCTCGTGCGTGGAGCGCTGCACGGCACGATGCTGCGCAACGACATCTACAACTTCACCCGGATCGGCTCGTTCATTGAACGCGCAGACAACACGGCGCGCATCGTTGATGTGAAGTACTACGTGCTTCTGCCCTCCGTTTCTTTCGTTGGATCGTCGCTGGACAATGCCCAATGGGAATCGATCCTGCGCTCGGCATCGGGAGAGCGTGCCTTTCGCTGGCTCTATGAAGGAGAAATGGGGCCAGCGCAGATCGCGAACTTTCTGATGCTCGACCGGCGCATGCCGCGCTCTCTGGCCTTCTGCTATGACAAGATTGTCCGCAATCTCGATTATCTGACTTCAGATTATGGAGAGGCGCTGCCGTCGCTGCACAAGGCGCGTGATATTCTCGTGGAGCTGAAGGCCAACACGATCCAATCCATCTTCGACCACGGTTTGCATGAATACGTGCAGCGGCTCATCGCGGAGAATGCGGCCCTCGGCGCCCAAATCGAGATTGACTACAGGTTCACCGAATGACCATGCGCCTGACGATCAGCCATGAAACGCAGTACAATTATGATGAACCTGTGGCCTACGGGTTGCAGCAGATCCGCCTGAGGCCGAAGTCGCGCGCAGGGCAAACGGTCCTAAGCTGGGATATCACTGTGGAGGGGGGGCGAGTTGAAACAAGTTTTGAAGATCAGCACTCAAATCATGTTTCATTGGTCAGTATCGAACCGGGTACAGACCACCTGATCATTCGCTGCGACGGCGAAGTAGAAACCGAGGATCGATCCGGCGTTGTGGGCAGCCATGGTGGCTGGGCCCCACTGTGGCTGTTCAACCGCTCAACACCCGCCACGAAAGCCGGGCCTAGCGTACGAGCCCTGGTTCGCGCGCTGGGCACTGATTACGACACAGACCTTGTGCGCCTGCATGCGCTTTCTGGCCTGATCGCAGATCGGGTGCAGTACGAAATCGGCATCACCGACGCCGAAACGACGGCCGAGCAGGCGCTCGACGCCGAACATGGGGTTTGCCAGGACCACGCCCACATCTTTATCTCAGCAGCCAGGCTGATGGGATTCCCGGCACGTTATGTCAGCGGATACCTGATGATGAATGACCGAATCGAGCAGGAGGCCGGTCACGCGTGGGCCGAGGCGCATGTCGATGGCCTTGGCTGGGTCGGCTTCGACGTATCCAACTGCCTGTCGCCTGATGCCCGCTATGTCCGCGTGGCCACAGGGCTGGACTATGGCGAGGCCGCGCCACTATCCGGCTTGATCCTTGGAGAAACCGCGGCATCAATGGCGGTCGCCCTGCAAGTCCAACAATAAGTGCGGCGTTCAACGGAGGATCCGCGACCATGACCTATTGCGTCGGCATGCGCCTGAATAAAGGGCTCGTGATGATGTCCGACACCCGCACCAATGCTGGTGTCGACAATATCTCGGTGTTCAGGAAGATGTTCACCTGGTCCGTGCCGGGTGACCGCGTCATCGCCCTGATGACAGCCGGTAATCTCGGCACGACCCAAGCATTGGTCAGCAAGCTCGAAGAGCGCACCAAGGCTCCCGAAGACCGTAATCCGTCGATCCTTGAAGCCCCCACAATGTTCCAGGTTGCTGAGCTCGTCTCGAAAACGCTGCGTGAAGTGATTGCCTCCCATGAGCCTGTTGGAGAGGAGGCCAGCGACACCTTCAACGCAACCATCATCGTCTCCGGGCAAATCGCCGGTATCGAACCGCGCCTCTTCCTCATCTATCCTGAGGGCAATTTTGTGGAGGCAAGCGATGACACGCCTTTCTTCCAGATCGGCGAAACCAAGTATGGCAAACCGATCCTCGTGCGGGCCTACGACCCGGACATGAGTTTCGAGGATGCCGTGAAGTTGCTCATGGTCTCATTCGACTCGACCATGAAGGCGAACCTGTCTGTTGGCTTGCCACTGGACTTGCTGGTCTATGAAACTGACAGTCTCGCCATCAGGGATCGTCGCCGGATCGAGACCGACGATCCATATTTCCAGTCGATCTCGGCTGGCTGGGGCGACGCCCTGAAACTGGCGTTCCACTCACTGCCGCAGTTCGAGTTCTAGGCGCGTTTCGGCCGCGCTAAGCCGGGGGAAGCCAAGTCAAAGACGAGTGGTGCAGAGAGATCAGCACCCGTCCGTTCCGCTTGTGGTAGGCGAAGGTGTAGTCCGCCCGCGTCGCGTTCCCCTCACCATCGACGAAAGTATAGTGGCCCATGTCCTTGTAGCCCAGACCACCGGCTTTCAGGATTGGCCCCGCCGCGCTTTGGAACTCCACTTTCGTCCAACCGCGTTTCAGGAAACCGTGGTCATTCGGATAATTGTCGTCACCGCCCACGAAGTATGAGCGCGCACCCTTCCGGTCGAGCCGGATGACATCAGCCAGGGTTGGTTTGAACAGGAGCGGCTGGTCTGGTGAGCCGAAATCATACAGATCGAGCAGAGTGTCCACATCCTGTTCGGTCACTGCCTTGGCCCAGGCGCGCTGCGCTTCAACGACCTCAGCCTTGGTCATGGGTTCATACGATGACATCAGCGGTCTCCCTTGTACCACTTCGCCGTGTCCCAGCGATTTGAGTTGGAGCGGGTACACGGAATCGAACCGAGATCCTCAGCTTGGAAGGCTGCTGCACTACCGTTGTGCTATACCCGCGCCGGACGAAGCCATCAGTCTGAAGCAGGCAGTGGTGGTGGGGGCTGGATTCGAACCAGCGTACGCTATGCGGGCAGATTTACAGTCTGCTGCCTTTAACCACTCGGCCACCCCACCGTGGGTGCCTGCCGCAGACGGTGTTTGACGCCGCCGCGCCGGACCGCCAAAAGCCACTCTTCAAGAGTAGCCCCAGCAAACCGGAGCGCGTCGTATAGCGATGAACAAACCCCCGCGCAACCAGCCGCGTCGGCGAAACGCACAAGCGGGCCACCGCGATGAGAATGGCCCGGTCTGGCTCTGGGGGGCGCATGCCGTGCGCGCTGCCCTCGATAATCCCAGCCGCAAGTCGCTTCGCCTTGTTGCCACGGAGAATGCTGCCCGGCGCATGGCGCTTGCTGAAGCTGAAGTGCTCGATGGCAAGGCGCTGGCAGGCGCGCTTCCGCCAGGCGCTGTCCATCAGGGCGTCGCGCTGCTGGCCGAGCCACTTGAGCCTGTCGCGCTGGAAGACGTCATCGCATCCGGCCCGCGCCGTATTGCTGTGCTGGATCAGGTGTCAGACCCGCACAATCTGGGCGCAATCTACCGCTCAGCCGCGGCGTTTGGCGTCGATGCGCTCGTGCTCCAGACCCGCCATGCACCAATGATTACAGGGGTCGTGGCCAAGGCGGCAGTCGGCGCGATCGAATCCGTCCGTGAAGTCCGCGTCGTCAATATCGCCCGGGCGCTCGATCTGCTGAAGGCTGCTGATTATTTCTGCGTTGGTCTTGCCGGAGAGGGCGTAGCGGACATCGAAGACGCAGCGAGCGGTGCGCGGCGGCTGGCGCTCGTGCTGGGCGCCGAGGGGGCGGGATTGCGTCCTGCCGTTGCAAAAGCCTGCGACCAGCTTGCCCGGAT
>JBCBWQ010000026.1:12135-19011 GCA_039817025.1 Pseudomonadota bacterium
TAGCCATGGAACCCGGCATGGAAAGCCTGAATGTGTCGAATGCGGCTGCAATTGCTTTTTACGCGGCACGCAAAGCCTCATTCCCGCCGCGTTGATCCTTTGTTAAGGATACAGAAATTGCCGAGGGGAAGTCGGTCATGATCATTTTGAGATTGTTCTCGCTGTTTTTCACGCTGTGTGGGCTTGCTGTTGCGGTCGCTGCGGTCTGGTTGCTCATGGGCAACAAGCTTGTCGTGCCGGATAGCGATGTTTTCGGCGACCTGCCGGATCCAGTGCGCCAGACCGTTCCGGGCATTGTCCAGCCAGAGCGCAGCTTTCAGCCATCGTCGCGCAGCCTACCATCGCCCGGCGACCAGTCGTTCACGTCCCAATCCATGCCGCGCCCTGATTCGCTGCAACAAACGATGCGCAGCGTGCCAATCGCCTACGAAGCCCCGCCGCGGGCCCAGTTTGCCCGGCCCTTCACGGTGACTGTGGTGGTCGATGCAACTGGTGAGGGTGACGGCACTGAAGCGCTTCCCGGCAGCGGGCAGCAAGTGGCGGATACTGCAGAGGTCACGGACCGTGTTCAGGTCTCGGTCGCCGGCGATGCCTTCGATGTTGAACCCCTGTCGCCGGCCATTCAGCGCCTGAGCGATCAGACCGAAAATATCTGGCGCTTCCGCGCGGTTGCTCGCGATCCTGGGGATCAGCCTTTGGCCATTGAGATCTTCGCGCTGGATGGGGCTGATGCGCTGCCCGTGCGGACCTATCGTGGCACGGTCACAGTGGAAATTACGCGCGTTGGGCAAGCGGTGGCACTGGCGGAAAGCCTCAACCCGGTGGTGGTCTTGCTCGGTGGGATCGGCTCTGCGCTCGCAGGTTTCTTCGGCTTTGTCCGCTTCTTCAGCGGTCGCCGGCGCCAGCACGCCTGACCACACGGCGCTGCCTGTGGACAACCGATGGGCGCGCATTGCATCGCCGCAGCCCCCGGCGCATGATCCTCCGCGATGACCGACCGCACTGATCCGGATTCGCCAGAGCCGCGCGACGACGCCACATTCTCGATGTTCGGCGACGAAGACACAGGTGCAGCGGATGCTGGATACCAGGTCCTGGCGCGCAAGTATCGGCCAAAGCTTTTCTCCGACCTGATCGGCCAGGAGGCGATGGTCCATACGCTTGAAAACGCGTTCAAGACCGGCCGCATCGCCCATGCGTTTATGCTCACGGGGGTGCGCGGTGTCGGCAAGACCACGACAGCCCGTCTGCTTGCCCGCGGGCTCAACTATGCCCGCGACGGGGTCGATCAGCCGTCCATCGCGCTCGATCCGCCCGGCGACCACTGCCAGGCCATCATGGAAAGCCGTCATCCGGATGTGCTCGAACTGGACGCAGCCAGCCGCACCGGGGTCGCCGATATGCGCGATCTGCTGGATGGCGTGCGCTATTCGCCCGTCTCAGCCCGGTTCAAGGTCTACATCATCGACGAAGTCCACATGCTGTCCACCGCAGCGTTCAACGCGCTGCTGAAGACGCTCGAGGAGCCGCCTGCGCATGTGAAGTTCATTTTTGCCACAACCGAGATCCGCAAGGTCCCGGTCACCGTCCTGTCCCGCTGCCAGCGCTTTGACCTGAAACGGCTCGATGCCGCTCGCCTCGCGGGTCACTTGTCGCGCATCGCAAAAGCCGAGGGCGCAGACGTCTCCGAAGAGGGCCTCGCGCTTATCGCCCGCGCCGCTGAAGGCTCTGTCCGTGATGGGTTGTCGATCCTGGACCAGGCGATCGTTCAGGCCGAGCCAGGGACGCCGGTCGCTGGTGAGGCCGTACGGGACATGCTGGGCCTTGGGGACCGAGCCCGCTTGCTTGATGCGTTCGAGATGATGATCCGCGCCGACGGGGCAAGCGCTATTGCTGAGCTATCAGACCAGGTCTCGAGCGGGGCTGACCCGCTGGTTCTGCTCAAGGACTTGCTCGACATTTGTGCCGACGTCGCCACCGCGCAGGCCGCGCCGGATTATACCCCGCCAGGACCAGAAGACTGGGCCGCGCGCACGAAGGCCATGGCCCAGTCCATGTCTGCTGCGCAGGCCGGCCGCTACTGGCAGATGCTGCTGTCTGGCTACCAGTCCGCACAGGTTGCCCCTGATTCTGCCGTCGCCTTGCGCATGATCGCCCTTCGCATCGCGGCGGCTGCCGGCCTGCCTTCGCCAGAAGATGCCGCCAGACTGCTCGCCGCTGGGGGAGGGGTGGCGGGCGCTGCGGGAAAGCCTGATACGCCGCCCGCCGGAAGCGGTCCTGTTGCATTGTTGTCCTTTGAAGATGTTGTCGCCCTCCTCGACGCGAAGCGCGAAGCGATCCTGTCGGGGGAAGTGGAAGCGTATCTGCGCCCGGCCAGCTTTGCGCTCGGCCACATCGCCTGCGCGGTAAAAGACGGCGCGCCGCCTGATATTCTCAAACGCCTGTCAGATTTCCTCGGCGACCAGACGGGCCTTGAATGGCGGGTCGACCCAGCGGCACCGGAAGCAGGTGAAACGCTCAGGGAGCGCGCAGCCCGGGTACAGGCTGAAAAGATCGACTCTGCTGCGGCCCATCCCGCCGTCGCAAAGGCGCTCGCAGCCCTGCCCGGCGCGACAATCGTGGACGTGCGTCAGGACGGCCCGCTTGAAGCGGGCAGCGAAAAGGACAATGTCCATCGCTTGGACACCGGCTACGGGAAGACCGGATAGGAGCGCGCCATGACCGACCTGACCAAGATCATGCAGCAGGCCCAGGAAATGCAGGCCAAGATGGCCGAGATGCAGGCCAAGGTCGAGGAGACCGAAGCAACCGGCGAAGCCGGGGCGGGGCTGGTAAAGGTCACGTTGAAGGGCAAAGGGGAACTGGTCGGCCTCACGATCGATCCCTCGCTCATGGGCGACGAATCCGAAATTGTCGAAGACCTGATCAAGGCCGCCCATGGCGACGCGCGCCGCAAGCTCGACGAGGCCATGGAAAAAGCCATGAAAGAAGCGACGGCAGGCCTCGGCGGCGGCCTGCTCCCGGGCTTTAAATTACCGTTTTAGGGCGTCCTAGAGTTGAAATTTCAAGCAAGAAGGCTGCTGCCAACGTATACCTTGCATCTGCCTGCGAACGCTCGACATTAGCGCCATGACAAACCGCGCCGCCGGCCCCGAAATCCTGCGCATGATTGAACTCATCGCCAAACTGCCGGGCCTTGGCCCGCGCTCGGCGCGGCGCGTGGCCTTACATCTGCTCAAACGCAAGGACGGGTTGCTCACGCCGCTCGCCGAAGCGCTTGCCGAGGCAGCTGATAAAATCGAGGCCTGCCATACCTGCGGGAACTTTGACACGCTACAGCCGTGCGCGGTTTGCCAGGCCTCTGGCCGGGACGATACTGTGCTCTGCGTCGTCGAAGATGTACCAGACCTGTGGGCGCTGGAGCGGGCTGGGGCGTTTCGCGGGCGCTACCATGTGCTTGGCGGTGTCTTGTCGGCGCTCGATGGGATCGGGCCCGATGATCTGAACATCGCACCACTTGTCGACCGGGTATCTGGCGGCGGTTTCAGCGAAGTCATCCTCGCGCTCAATGCGACGGTCGATGGCCAGACAACGGCGCACTATATTGCCGAGCGCCTCGAGCCGACCGGGATCACGGTCACGCGTCTTGCACATGGTGTGCCCGTCGGCGGTGAACTGGATCACCTTGACGACGGCACGCTGTCGACGGCCTTGCGGTCGCGGCGCGGGATCGGCTGAGGACGGCTCGAGCGATGAATTTCCGCGACTTTGTCCTGCTGTTCTTTGTCTGCCTCGTCTGGGGCCTCAATATTGTGGTCACGCGGTGGGTGGTCGCCGATGCCGGCGTTGCGCCGATCTTCTTTGCTGCTGTGCGCTTCCTCGGCATCGCTGTGCTGCTGATCCCGTTCCTGCGGCCGGTTCCCGGCAACCTGCGCATGTTGTTCCTGATTTCCATGGGTATCGGCGCGGCGCACTTTGCGCTCTTGTTCCTCGGCCTTGCCAATGCCGAAGCGTCTGCTGTCGCCGTGGTCGGACAGCTTGGTGTGCCGTTCTCCACGCTCATGAGCATGGCTTTCCTTGGAGAAACGATTGGATGGCGACGCGGGCTTGGCATCATGCTGGCCTTTGCTGGTGCGCTTTTGATTTCAGTCGATCCGGGTAGCTTCCAGTTTGAAATCGGGCTGCTCTACGTTGTTGCCTCGGCGCTGATCGGCTCGGCGGCTGGCATTCTGATGAAACGCATGGAGCCCATACCCGCCATGCAGTTGCAGGCCTGGGTCGGGCTGTTTTCGTTCCTGCCGCTCTTTGTCCTTTCTGCTGTCATGGAGGGGCCGCAACTCTCCGGCTTCCTCTCGGGAGGCTGGATGGTCTTCGCCGCAACGGCCTTCGCCGTGATCGGCGTTTCCATTTTCGGCCATGGCGGCTTCTACACGCTGATCAAGAAATACGACATCTCCCTCCTGTCGCCGCTCACCCTGATGACCCCGATCTGGGGCGTTGTATTCGGCGTGGTCTTGCTGAACGAGACATTGAGCCTGACACTCATTCTGGGCGCAGTCATCTCGCTCGGCGGCGTGTTCGTCATTGCCGTGCGGCCGAATACAACAATGCCCGAAGCCGCCCTCGGCAAGAAGCTCGGAGGACCCACCTGATGGACATGGAAGACGCCCCCAGCCCGAACTTCAACGACCGAAAGTTCCCGGTAGACATGCTCGTCCTTCACTATACCGGCATGGCGACCGCGGAGGCTGCTGTTGAACGCCTCCGGGACACCGAGGCGCAAGTCTCCTCTCACTATGTCGTTGGAGAAACGGGGAAGATCTGGCGCCTGGTGCCGGAAGCCTTGCGCGCCTGGCATGCCGGTGTCTCTAGCTGGCAGGGCGATGAGGACCTGAACTCCCGGTCGATCGGCATAGAGATCGCCAATGGCGGCTGGGATATGCCGCTGCCAGACGGCACACCGCCGCCCTATCCCGATGTTCAGATCGACGCCGTTATCGCGCTTTGCCAGTCGATCCTCGCGCGCCATGCGATCCCCCAGACGCGCATCGTTGCGCACTCTGACATTGCCCCTGCGCGCAAGGACGACCCCGGCGAGCACTTCCCCTGGGCGCGCCTGGCGACGCAAGGTATCGGCCTGTGGCCCGGAAGTGCCGATACGTCCAACCTCATGGGCAAGGGCGTCGATGCCGATGCGTCCGGCGCGGCTGTGGAGCGCCTGCAGGACGCATTTGCTGCGATTGGCTACGGCGTCCGGCGCACGGGCAAGCTCGACGCACAGACCATGGACGTGGTGCGCGCCTTCCAGCGCCGTTTCGTGCAGGACCGCGTCTCCGGCCTGGTCGATCTCAAAACCGCTGCAACGCTGGAGCGAGTGCGCGCGCTTTATGCGTCTTCGGTCCCCTCGAGCTGAGTATCGGGCGCGGCAAGTTCAGACCATTCCACCGTGAGCGCTGATCCCAGCAGCAGCGACATGACCGATGCTGCCAGCCAGAGAAAACCAAGGATCAGGGAGGCCAGCGCGCCATAAAGCGTATCCAGCACGCTAAGCTGCAGGTAAATCTGGTAGGCGAGGGTCGCGCCGATCCACGCAGCCGCCCCAACCGCTGCGCCCGCCACCATGGACCGCCCGCTGTCGATCCGGCCCCGCAGAGACAGCGAAATCAGTAGATAGAACACAGCGAAACAGGCGATCCATTTGGTCAGCCACAGCTGGTTGGCAATGCGCGCCAGATCGGAGGCAAGCTCGAACGCGGTGTTGTCCACTTGCGCAATCAAGCCCAGAGCCAGTTGTGCGGCCCCCAGTAGCCATACAAGCAGGATCAATGCTCCGGTCAGCAGGATGGACGTGCCCTGGAATCGAATAACGCTTGAACGTTTTTTGGTGCCAGCGACCATGCGGATGCCTGTAATGGCCGCCTTCGCCCCTGAGCTTGCCGTAAACAGGACGAGCAGCACGGCAAGCAGGGCTCGGAAGGTAAGCCCCTGCGGTGTGGCCTGCGTGATCGTCACCACGTCGGCTTCGTCAAGCGGCTCGACCGCTGAGACCAGCAACTGATCGATGACAACGACCAATTGCGCGCTGAGATCTCGAGGCAACAGGGCAAAAAGCAGGGTCAGGGTCAGGTAGATGAGGGGAAAGATGGAAAACAGCGCATAAAAGGAAATCCCACCGGAAACGATCCGGATTTCCGGTTCAGACAGGCGTTGCAACGCGCGCCACACCGGTCCGACAACCCAGCGTCGCAGCAGGGGCGGCAAGGGTAGATCGTCAATCGATGTCCAGGGTATCCAGCGCATTGCGGGGCCAATCTGTCGCTTATCCCTTAAGTGGGCTATAAGACCGCCTGTGACCAGATGGCCGGGCGGCCGCAGGCTCAGGCCTGAGGAAAGTCCGGGCTCCATGGAGACAAGGCGGCGGGTAACGCCCGCCCGGCGAAAGCCGAGGGAAAGCGCCACAGAGAGCAGACCGCCATCGCCTTATCCTGAGCGAGTCGAAGGAGGGCGGCGGTAAGGGTGAAAGGGTGGGGTAAGAGCCCACCGGGTCGCTGGAGACAGGGGCCGCATGGCAAGCCCCGCCTGGAGCAAGACCGAATAGGGGGCGCGCATGGGCTGTCTCTGGCCCGCGCCCCGGGTGCGTCGCGTGAGGGGTCCTGCGAGGGGCCTCCCAGATGAATGGCCGCCCATCCGTCCTCGGACGGTGGACAGAACCCGGCTTACAGGCCGTCTGGTCACACCTGCTCTCGCACGGCAGACTCTTTTTGGCGAACCATGCGATATTTTTGGAACGGTTTTCTGAGCTGTGCATAAGGCGAGAGTTAAGTCCCACTGGCCCTCGGGATTTCCGTTCGGCCGCCACGTTCGTCTCCTCAGCAC
>JBCBWQ010000270.1:0-3280 GCA_039817025.1 Pseudomonadota bacterium
GTTATGTGGGTGTCGCCATGGACAACCGCGTCCTCGGTCAGGCACCCCTTGATGCCGACGAGCTTGCCATTGCCGGTGTCATGGCCACACAGGACATGTTCGCGGCCGTCCGCTTCCTGCGGGCCGAGGCAGAAGGCACCAATCCGCGCGGCATCCGCCCAGACGCCATTTTCGTGAGCGGAGAGTCTGCTGGCGGTGTCATGGCCATGCTGGCGGCAACGCTCGACCCGGATGATCCGGTTTCACGCCCGGCCCTGGCAGATTTTCTTGACGCCAATGGCGGCGTGTATGGCGCGGTCGGTGAGTATGACGATGTGTCATCCGTGGTGCAGGGTGCCATGCCGTTGTCGGGCGCCGTGCTTGATTTGGCCACGGTCGATGTGGGCTCTGCGCTGCTCTATGCGGCCCACGAAGAGTTTGATCCGGTGGTGCCCTGCGACACGGCTCCGGAGGGCGCAAGCTTTACCGGGCTGGAAGTCTCAGGCGCCTGCAACGTGGTCCCGGCCTATGGGACCGCCGGCGCAACGGCCGAGCTTTTCCTGGTCGAGAACTCCGCAGGCCATGTGGAATTTACAGACATCCAGCGCCGCGACATCTATCAGGGCGCTGCCGAGCTTTTCTTCCAGAGCGTCATTTCAAGGCCTGAGTGATTCGGTCATTCTGGTTTCGCGAGACGGCCCTCTAAGGCTCCACAACATTGAACCAGAAGTCCGGTGTCTCCAGGCTGTCGAAGAGGGCTGAGACGGCGCTGTTCTGGCCGTCGATGTCCATGCGGCCGCCCATCATCAGGCGCGGGGCGCCGACCTCGCGCAGAACCAGGCGGTTGAAGTCGGCGCGGGTGATGGTGACCGTGGCGGCGGGGGCATCGGCGGTGCTCGCGCGCGGCACGATGACGGTCTCGCCCACCAGCAGGGAGACCGTCTCGCCCGTATCGGTGAAGTTGAACTGGACCGCATAGGGCTCGCGCTCCATCAGGGCGGGATTGTAGCGCGCGGCCAGGGCGTCGAAGAGGTCCAGGCTCGGCACGGCGGCGAGAAAATCGGAATTGCCGAGATTGGGCGCGCCCACATCGGGCAGGCCGCGCCTCAGCTCGGCTGCCCCTGTGAGGAAATAGCTGCGCCAGGCCCCGCTCTCGGCCTGGAAGCCGATCTGTTCATAGCTCGCCGCCAGCCAGTCGCGCGCGGCCTGGTTGCCCGGCTCGGCGAAGACGACATGGTTGAAGAGCTCTGCGGCCCAGCGATAGTCGCCGGCCCCAAAGGCGGCCTGTCCACGCTCGATCACGGCGCCCGCCCCGCCCATGGCCTCGACATAGCGCGCCGCGCTCTCGCTTTCCGGCAGGGCGTAATAGTCCGCCGGAACCCCGCTCCACCAGCCGAAATAGTGCTGGTAGACCGCCTTGGCATTGTGGTTCAGCGTTCCGTAATAGCCGCGCGTGTCGAAGGCCTCGGCCTGGAAATCGGGCTCGGCAACTGCCTCGGCCGCCTCGGCCTGGGACGCGCCTGCATTGGCCTGGCGCAGCGTCTGGTCGTGGACATAGCGATAGATGTCGCGCTGGCCTTCCAGGAAGCGGGTGATGTTATCCCGCCCCCATGTCGGCCAGTGGTGACTGGCGAAGACCACATCGCTGCGAGCGCCATATTCGGCCAGTACGTGGTCGATCGCGCGGCTCCATTCGAGGGCGTCGCGCACTTTTGCGCCTCTCGGCGTGAGCACATTGTGGAAGGTGGCGGTGGCGACCTCGGCTGTGCAGAGCGCGCGCTTTTCCGGCAGGTAGAACATGAATTCGGCTGGCGCTTCTGTGCCCGCCGCATCGATGAATTCGAAGGTCACGCCATCAATCTCGCGCCGCGTGCCGCGCCCGGAGATTTCCTCGGTCGGCAGAATGAGGCTGATCGTGCCGTTTGGCAGGCCGGGGCCGAGGCCTGAGCCCACATGGGCGGTGGGCGAGCGCGTCAGCGTGTTGCCGAACATGAGCGTGGCGCGCCGGGACATGTGGTTGCCGGCGATCAGGTTTTCGGCCACGGCATTCTCTGAAAAGCCGATGGGCGCCAGCACGGGCACGCTGCGCGCCTCGATCTCTTCATCGTCGATGATACCCCGCGCGCCGCCGAAATGGTCGGCATGGGAATGGGTGTAGAGCATCCCCGTCACCGGCCGCTCGCCGAGCGTGTCATTAACCAGTTTCAGCGAGGCCGCCGCGGTCTCGTTGGCGGTCAGCGGGTCGACGATGATCCAGCCAGTCTCACCTTCGATGACGCTCATCACCGACAGATCGTAGCCGCGCACCTGCCAGATCCCGTCGCCGACCTCGAAGAGGCCGTGCTTGGCCGCAAGGCCGGACTGGCGCCAGAGCGACGGGTTCACCGTGTCCGGGGCTTCTCCGTCGAGAAAATCATATTGCGGGATGGCCCAGACCACCGCGCCGTCTGCATTGCGGATGGCGTCGCCCGCGATGGCGGCGAGGAAGCCGCGCGCGGCGTCTTCCCTGTCGGTGGGCTCATCAAGGGGCAGGCGCTCGGCGAGCGCCGCATTGGCCGCGCGGGTGGCGTCGGTGGCAGTGCCGGGGGCGGGCTGGGCGACCGCGCCGGCTGAGACTGGCGCGGGAGACGGGATGCCCGGCGGCGACTGGGCCGGCTCTTCCTGGCTGCAGGCTGAAATCAGGGCGAGCGCGCCCAGCGCGGCGGCAAGTCGGTGGCCGGTCATTCTTGGTCCTTACCCAACCTTTAGTCTCTTGGCGTGGAGTTTCGTTGGCAAGCAGCCTTCTGTCCAGCGCTTGTCGTTTGAACCCGGGCAAGGGAGCTGGCTCATCGCCCGCCCCGCGCCCTTATTCGGGGACCGGCAGGCCATAGAGCGCGGCCTCATCAGCCGGAACGGCCGACATTGGTACACTTCCAGCGAGAAATTATTGTCATCTAGGCTGCCGTCTCGTCTGCTTTGCCGCCGTTAGAAGTCATTCACTGAAACCGCCTGGGAGGCGGGAACGGGCCAACTTTGCCCGGATCGGCGATTAATCCCAGCGGCAGCTTCTGCGCCCATTTGAGCCGGCCGCTGACGCCCGTATCTCCGGCGAAAGTTGCCAATGGCGGTCGATCGGAAGGCGACTTAGCGTGACCGGGCTCGGGTCTTCCTACGACACCCGCTCCAAATCACTGAAGTGCACCTCGTTGGCTAGATTTGTGAATCAACCGCTCTGCGAGTTTATGGCCGAATCCATGTATTGAGTTCTTTGTGAGACTGCATCTGGGCCCACGGTTTAGTGACCTTAGCGCTTGGTTTCAGG
>JBCBWQ010000271.1:0-3279 GCA_039817025.1 Pseudomonadota bacterium
CAGCGCCCTGATTGTGCATGAATTTCCCGAGGCGGTCATCGCCTTCGCCATATTGCAACGCCACGGGTTTTCCACACGCGATTCGCTTCTCTGGGCATTTGCAGCGGCGGCAATGACGACCCCGCTGGGCGCTCTGGCCGCAACGCCGGTGATGTCGACACTGACGCCTGAGTCGGTCGGGCTGTTATTTGCAATCTCCGCGGGCCTTTTACTTTATGTCGCAACCGGCCCGCTCATGGCACCGCTGAAAGACGAAACGCCCGCGCGGGCCTTGCCAGCGCTTGCGACGGGTGTTGCCGCAGCGGTGATCTTGTCGCTAAGCCCTCTTCATGACGAAGCTGCACATATGGGACACGGCCACGGCCCCGGGGAACATGTCGAGCGACCGAGGCTGGACCGGCACTAGCCTGCTTACCCGGCTTGCGGCAATTTTCGCGGCTCTGGTGCTTGTGATAAGTGGTGTTGGCGCGGCCAACGCCCACCCTGAAGACGAATTTTGCCGACCTGGCGAAGGAGGAGGCCTGGATCCGGCGCTCTGCCGGGCGCTGAGCGCGCTCGATAGCGCAGATCGTGCCGCCACCATTGATGATGACCGGTTCGAACGTGTTGAGCTGAACGACCGAACTGCGCTGGAGACGGCATGGCTTTATCTTCAGATCGGGGTACGCCACATTCTGCCGGGCGGGACGGACCATATCCTGTTCGTCCTGGCGCTTTTCCTATCGACACGGCGGCTGAAATCGCTGGCGCTTCAGATCACGGCCTTCACCGTCGCCCATACGGCAACGCTTGGGCTCGCATCTGCGGGGGTTGTTTCACCGCCCGCATCCATTGTTGAGCCCCTCATAGCAGCGACAATCGCCTACGTAGCGGTCGAAAATATTCTGTTCAAAGACATGACGCGGTGGCGCCCTCTGATCGTGTTCGGCTTTGGCCTTGTCCACGGCCTCGGCTTTGCGGGATTTATCGGTGAGGTTGGCTTACCCGCTGACCAATTCTGGAGCGCGCTTATCGGGTTCAATGTTGGCGTTGAGATCGGCCAGCTGATCGTTGTTGCGTTTGCCGCCATTTTGGGCACCGCGCTCATGGCCATTCTGAACAAAATGGGCCGCCCGGCGCTTTACCGGACGGCCCTTGTTATTCCCGGCTCTTTGGTCATCGGCCTGATCGGGGCCTGGTGGACCATAGAACGGGTGTTTTTCTAGCCGTCAGTGCCTTCGACCACATCAAAGCCGCGGCCACGCAGGAGCGGCTCGATGCTCGGGTCTGAACCGCGGAACTTGCGGTAGAGTTCATCGGCCGGCTCAAGACCGCCGGACTCATACACCCATTTCTTCAGGCGGGCGGCAGCTTCTGGATCGAAGATGTCGCCGGTTTCCGTGAAGGCTTCAAAGCCGTCTGCATCCAGGATCTCAGACCAGAGATAGGCGTAATAGCCGGCTGAATAGCCGCCCGCAAAAATGTGGGCGAAATAGTTCGACCGGTAGCGCGGTTCGATCTCCGGGATCAGCCCGTAGCCTTCCAGCGTGGCCTTCTCGAACGCGCGGGCGTCGGTAATCGCCATGGCTTCTTCTTCAGTCAGGCTGTGCCAGGCCAGGTCGAGCAGCGAGGCGGCAATGAACTCGGTGGTGCGGAAGCCTTGATTATGGTTTGCCGCCGCTTCGAGTTTCTCGATCAGGTCTGCCGGGATCACTTCGCCGGTTTCATAGTGTTTGGCGTAGGAATTGAGCATCTCGTCCTGGCCGGCCCAATGCTCGAGGATCTGCGCCGGGAACTCCGTATAGTCGCGCGGACCGTCGACCCCGGAGAACCGCTCGTAGCGGATCTGCGTCAGCAGGCCATGCAAGCCGTGGCCGAATTCGTGGAAGAGGGTCTCAACTTCACTGAACCGCATCAGTGTCGGCTCGCCTTCTGGCGGCGTGATGAGGTTCATATTGTTCGTCACCAGTGGACGAACCTCATTGCCATTGATGTCCGATGCGCCGCGATATGTGCTCATCCATGCCCCGCCGCGTTTAGAGTCGCGGGCGTACATATCCATCATGAACAGGCCAAGGTGATCGCCGGTTTCATTGTCGATGAGGTCGTAGGTTGTCACGACCGGATTCCAAACAGGAACATCCTCAACCGGCTCGATCGTGATATTGAACAGGCGCTCGGCCATATCGAAGGCACCGCCGCGGACGGCATCCAGCTCAAAATACGGCTTCGTCTGGTTCTCGTCGAAGGCGTATTTGTCCTGGCGGACCTTCTCCGAATAGTGCCACCAATCATGGCCTGCGAAATCGAAGGCGTCGCCGATCATGGCCTGCATCTCAGCGCGCTCTTCCTTGGCCCGCTCTAGGCCCGGACGCCAGACGCGAAGAAGGAACTCTTCTGTGTTCTGCGGCGTCTTCGCCATATTGTCTTCGAGGATGTAATGGGCGTGGCTTTCATAGCCGAGCAGACGCGCGCGCTTGGCCCGCAACTGGGCAATGCGGATCGCGATCGGACCATTGTCGATCTCACCCTCAGAGGCGCGCAGGCGGTAGCCATTAAACATGCGCTCGCGCAGCTCACGGTTTTCCGACTGCGTCATGAAGGTCTCGTAGACGGAGCGATCGAGGCCAAGCACCCAGACATCGCCATCCTGGATTGCGGCCTTGAAGTCCGTTGAGAGGCCGGCGAGATCGGCCTCATCGGTTACTTCAATGCGGAAGTCCTTGGTGGCTGTGAGGAGATTTTGGCCGAACTGGGTCGTTAGCGCCGAAATCTCAGCATTGACCTCTTTGACCTGTTCCTTCGTTTCCTCATCCAGCGCAGCGCCGGCGCGCTCGAAGTCGCGATAGGTCAGTTCCAGCAGGCGTGCTTCCTGCTGATCGAGGTCGAGCGTGTCGCGGGCGTCGTAGACCGCTTTCACCCGTGCGAAGAGGTCATCATTCAGGGTGATCGCGTCGGTTTCGCGGGTCAGCAACGGCCAGACATCGCCTTCGAGGGCGCGGAGCGTGTCGTTCGTGTCTGTGTTGGTGATGTTGGAGAACGTGTAGGCCGCCTGGTTCAACGTTTTGCCGGCCAGTTCCAACGCGATGATCGTATTCTCAAAGGTCGGTGCTTCTTCGTTCTCGATGATCGCTGCAATTTCTACACGAAGGTCAAGCACACCCTTTTTAATGGCTGGCATGAAGTGCGCGTCGTCGATCTCTGCGAACGGTGGCACACCATAGGGCGTCTCCCAATTCGCCAGAAGCGGATTGCCTGCGATCTCAGCCTCAGACACCGTGATTTCGGCAACTGCAGGCG
>JBCBWQ010000272.1:0-3274 GCA_039817025.1 Pseudomonadota bacterium
GCATAAGCAGCACTCCGCTGCGCTGCAGCTTCCCCAAAACAGCCCTTTGGTAACTAGCGTCTCAAGCCCCCTCTTCATAGCGCTTCCGTTCCGCATCCGTCGCATTGCACCACTCCGCGCGGAGTAGGTCCATTCGCCGAGGGATACTGTCTTCGAGGACCTCCACCTCAATGATCCGTTCTGTCCGAAATTAACGAAAGCCTTCTCGCATCTCGCACCATGTGGAGATAATGCGGCTGGTGTCCCGATAACCCAGCAGTATGGGCCAGATCACACGCCGGGTCTTCTGGCCTGAGTTGTCCGAATATTTCAGGGTTATCTTCTTGCGGCGCCGAATGGCCAGAGAAAAGACCGCGGCGCCAAGCACCTCGTCCGGCTAAGCGACGGGCGCCACCCTGACGGCCGGCTGAAGAAACGACGTCCGGTACTTGTCAGGTGCAACAGCTTCCAGCTTGGTGATTAGCTTCTCAGCCGCCAGCGCAAGCTCGGGCTCGCCTCGGGTTTGAACCCAAAGAACTCCGAGTGTCACAGCCTCGATCTCGTCCGGGGTCAGCATAAGCGGTGGCATGTGAAATCCGGGCTCCAACACATAGCCGACCCCGGCCTCGCCGTTGATTGGCACGCCCTGACCGATCAGCGCAGCAACATCGCGATACACCGTGCGCTTGGTCACGCCCAATTCCTCACCAATGGACTGCGCAGAGATCGGGCCTTTGGCACGTCTCAAAATCTCGATGACTTCAAATAGCCTGTCTCCACGCCTCATGTGATCTCCTTTCGATGAAATAGATTATACTGACACAATGCTGACAACACGCTGTCAGCATAGGCGCGGTAGAAGCAGGAAAGTCATCGAAAAAGGAGAGCAAAACATGAGACGTTTCATTGCCATCGCTCTCGCCGCAGTCATGCCCACAGCTCTTGTTGCGGTGTCGACGGAGCAACCGGAAACCGCGCCAATCATGGCCATGGGCGCCTACGTCCCGACCGACAATATGGAGGGCTCGGAGGCCTTCTATCGCACCCTATTCGACAGCGAACCTGCAATCGGGCTACCGGGTTTTGTGGCCTTTGGGGTGGCGGGCGGATGGTTCGCCATCGTGTCGCGGGACAAATACGCACCGGGGTCTGAGGCGGGATCGGGCGCGGTCCCTTACCTGCAATCCGCCGATCTGGAAGCCCTGCAAGCCCGCGCCACCGCCGCCGGTGTAACTGCGCCGGAGATCATTAAAGAACCGGGCATCCAGTTGCTCAAGATCACCGACCCAAACGGCCAGTTGATCGAGTTCTTCAAACTGACGGGTCAGTGATGCGCACGATACTCAACGCAATCTCAAAGGACATCGCACCGTGCAAATGAACTATTTCGTAGTCGGGACCAACGACATGGTGGCGGCGACGCACTTCTATGACAACCTCTTTGGGCAATCAGGCTTGGAGCGTGTCTCGCCCACTGACAGAATGACATACTGGCTCGGACCTAACTTTGCCTTCGCAGCCGCGATCCCATTCGATGAAAACCCGGCCACAAATGGCAACGGAACCATGGTTGGATTTAGCGTCGGATCGGCTGAAGAGGTCGAAAGGCTGCACGCTTTGGCCATCGAGCTTGGTGGCAAAAGCGAAGGCGCACCGAACCAACGTGGTCCACGTTACTCGGCCTATGTCCGGGACCTAGACAGCAACAAGATTTGCTTCTCTTACTAAGACCGGTCGGAACCTCTACATTTCTATTGAAAGGAAAAGACCGTGAAGCTCGTTCTTCTGGGCGCGAACGGCCGGACTGGTGGGCTTGTGCTTCAGGCTGCACTTGCAAAGGATATGGACGTCACAGCGGTCGTTCGCTCCGCTGTCAAAGCACCTAGGCTTCAACATGTAAGACTGCACGTCGTGGTCGGTGATCCCTGCGATACTGTGTTCCTCGCTTCGGTGTTTCGCGATCAGGACGCCGTGATTTCCACCTTGGGCGGCCGGTTGCCAACAAAAGCCGCCACATCGGTGTATGACCGATCTACGAAGGCCATCGTCGACGCGACGTCTGCCACGGGCCTCAAACGGGTTCTGGTGACCTCGACGGCCCTGTTGTTCCAAGACCAAACGCTGCTCGGAAAGCTCCTTCGTATTGTCGTGCCAAACGTAGTGCGTAGCGCTGGCCTCATGGAAGATATCTTGAAGAGGTCCGATCTCGACTGGACCTCGGCCCGCGTGGGGTTTCTTAATGATGCTCGTGTGGCAAAGTACCGTGCCCAAAGAGATGCTCTGCCCGAAAACGGAACAGCCGTTTCCCGGCTGGCTTTTGCACAATTCCTGATCGATGCCATCTCGGACCCTGAGACCCATTGGACGACATACGGCGTGTCGCAAGCAAATGCATGACAAAAATCACCTTCACGCGCCTGCCCAGGATTCCTGTCGTAGAAATTGCGGCCCATATGTCGGATCCAGCACTTGCCGCCCATATGCCTCTGCTCCAAGGCAACTGGGATGAACGGCGTACTGCTGACTTCGTGGCAATGAAGGAAGCCAAGTGGGCGCAGGACGGGTTGGGCCATTGGGCAATTCTGGCGGACGGCGCGTATGTGGGATGGGGCGGCTTTCAGCGCGAGGGTCCTGACTGGGACTTCGGCCTCGTGCTGAAGCCCTCGGCCTTCGGGTTGGGGATGAGGATAACCGCTCAGGCATTGGAGTTTGCGTACGGCGACGATCGTATCCCATCCGTGACGTTCCTGCTTCCTCCTAGCCGAACAAAATTGGGGGCTTTAAAGCGCATCGGCGCAGAGTTTGAGGGCGAGATGACATACGATGGAGTTCTGTTCCGAAAGTATGGCCTTGTAACCAGTGCACCTTGAGACCGCCAACAACTGCCTTTGGTCCACAGTGACCATTGCTGCGGCGCAACCTACCGAAGGAGACTTTCGCTGCAGGTGCGAATGGAGCCAATTGAAAATTAGAGAACTGATTGGACGCTGATATGTGGTCAATCACACCGTCATTTGTCCACTGCATGCTAGAAGACAACGGCCGATTCTCTCCGGATGCTTGAAACAGTGAAATCCCTTCAAAATTGCCTCATCCCCGGTGTAAATTTGGTTCGTAGAGTGCTGATTTGACCCCTTCCTATTGTATTCAGGATAAACTCATGACCCGCGGCGCATTGTAATACCCTTATATCCAAATTCGAGACATTGATTGGCTCTAGGCGACACTTCTAGTTTTCGAAAATGTCTCTCGAATTTTGCAATTTGACTATGACTCAAGATCCGAGAATTTTCTC
>JBCBWQ010000273.1:0-3264 GCA_039817025.1 Pseudomonadota bacterium
CACCATGGAGCGAGACTTCGAGCACGTCTTCGCCCGTGTAAGACTGCGGACCTGGCATATAGGTGACCAGCGCCGAATCGATCGCGTGCCCGTCCTGGTCCTTCAGCGTACGCAGCGATGTCATCCGTGGTTCGAGCGACCCGCCGCACATGCGATTTACCATGGCCATGACCGCCGGGCCTGACACCCGCACCACAGCAATGGCAGAGGGCGGCGCGCCCGATGCCAGCGCGCAGATCGTTTCAGGACGGGTCATGGATCAAACTTAGGTGCGGTCTTCGACAGCGTCGACCGCTCCCAACCGACTAGTTCTTCATGGCCTCGAAGAACTCGCCATTGGTCTTGGTCTGGCGCAGCTTGTCGAGCAGGAAGTCGACCGCATCGGCCGTGCCCATCGGATTGAGGATACGGCGCAGAACGTAGATCTTCTGCAACTGATCCTTCGGTGTGATGAGTTCTTCCTTGCGCGTGCCGGACTTCATGATGTCGATGGCCGGGAAGGTGCGTTTGTCGGCAATCTTCCGGTCGAGCACGACCTCGGAGTTACCGGTGCCTTTGAACTCTTCGAAGATCACTTCATCCATCCGGCTGCCGGTATCGATCAGCGCCGTGGCAACAATGGTCAGCGACCCGCCGCCTTCGATGTTCCGTGCTGCGCCGAAGAAGCGTTTCGGGCGTTGCAGCGCATTGGCATCCACACCGCCGGTCAGAACCTTGCCGGAGGAGGGCACCGTCGTGTTGTAGGCCCTGCCGAGGCGCGTAATAGAATCGAGCAGGATCACAACATCGCGGCCGTGTTCGGAAAGACGCTTGGCCTTCTCTATCACCATCTCGGCGACCTGGACGTGGCGAACGGCCGGCTCGTCAAACGTGGAGGAGACGACCTCGCCCTTTACCGTCCGCTTCATGTCGGTGACTTCTTCGGGGCGTTCATCGATCAGGAGGACGATCAGGTAACACTCCGGATGGTTTTCCTCGATTGCCGAAGCAATGTTCTGGAGCAGGACGGTCTTACCGGTACGCGGCGGTGCAACGATCAGGGCCCGTTGGCCTTTTCCAATGGGCGCGACAATATCGATGACGCGGCCAGAACGGTCCTTCTTCGTCGGGTCCTGGCTTTCCATCTGAAGGCGTTCTTCAGGATAGAGCGGGGTGAGATTATCGAAGTGGACCTTCTGGCGGGCCTTCTCCGGTTCCTCAAAATTGATCGAGTGGACGTCGGCCAATGCGAAGTAGCGCTCGCCATCGCGCGGTTCCTTGATGGGGCCTTCCACGGTATCGCCGGTGCGGATGCCTGCTTTTTTCAGGACTTGCGGGCTGACATAGATGTCGTCGGGTCCGGGCAGGTAATTGGATTCCGGCGACCGCAGAAACCCAAATCCGTCATTGAGGACTTCCAGAACCCCCTCGCCGACAATCTCCACATCGCGTTCAGCGAGTTCCTTGAGGATCGCAAACAGCATGTCCTGTGTGCGCAGCGAAGAGGCGTTTTCGACTTCCAGCTCCTCAGCATAGTGGAGCAGCTCAGTCGGCGTTTTCGCTTTGAGTTCGCGTAAGGTCACGCGCGTGACATTGTCGAAGGTCGTGTCGGGCATATGTAGTGTCCAAGGGCGGGCGCAGCTCTTGAAGTCGGCTGCTGGCCGCTGAGAAACAGGATGCTTCTGCAGGATTGTTTTCTGCATAGGCGCAGCATTGCGCCATCGTCAAGCAAACTTTTGTTGACATTTAGGAAGGCGCTAAAAAGCCTTCGTTACGGCGAGCAGAACAACGCCGATCATGATCAGAAATGGGACCTCATTGACCATGCGCAAGGTTTTCGCCTGATGTTTGGGCTGTCCGTCATCGATCGAGCGCCCCACGCTGATCAGCCAGCCATGGACACCGGACAATCCGATCACAAGCGCAAGTTTCACGTGCATCCAACCCTGGGACAGGAGCGCAGTGTTCAGGGCGATCATTATGATGCCCAGAACCCAGACCACGATCAGGGCGGGGGTCAGGATGATCCGGCGAAGGCGCAATGACGCCTCCTTCATGGTATCGAACAAGGGCTCGCCCGGCGCACTTTCCATCTGGTGAATCTTGTAGCGCGGATAGATGAGCAACCCTGCCATCCAGGCGACGACAAAGATGATATGGAACGCCTTGATCAGGAGATAGGTCATGCCGCCCTATCCCTCGCGGCGAAATGCGCGGACGGTCTCCACCACAGCTTCGACATGGGGAATGGGCGTCTCAGGCAGAACGCCATGGCCGAGATTGAAAATGTGTGGGCGCCCTGCATAGGCGCGCAAAAGCGTCTGCACCCGGTCTGTCAATCGGTCGCCGCCGGCCAACAGCAAAAGCGGATCAAGATGACCCTGGACGCACATGTTTGAGGGCAGGGCCCCGTTCACAAATGTCGGGACAACCGCCGTATCAAGGCCGACACCTGTGACGCCCGTCGCCGCTGCATAGTCCGGCAGCTTAACACCGGCCCCGCGCGCAAACCCGATAATCGGAACGTCCACGCCGAGCTCCCGGAGCCGGGCAACAAGTTTGGTCGTCGGTCGCGTGATGACCTCGTCAAACACATCATTCGGCAGCCCCTCGGCCCAGCTGTCGAACAGCATAAGGGCATCGGCTCCCGCTTCGACCTGACGAAAGAGATAGTGCGCCGTTGCCTCGCCAATCTTGTCCAGGGTCGCAGCGAGGTCATCCGGCCTGGCATGAGCCCAAACCTTAGCGGCCGCCTTGTCTGTCTTGCCCCGACCCTCGATCGCATAGAGCCCGACCGTCCAGGGCGACCCTGCAAACCCGATCAGCGTCGTTTCATCGGGCAACTCTGCGCGGACGCGGGACACGGTCTCGTAGACAGGCGATAAACGGTCAGCGACGGTTGCGACCGGCGCTTTGTCCAGATCCTCGGGACCTTTGATCTGTTCCACAATCGGGCCAACGCCCTTCTCGAACTTCACGTCCAGTCCCATCGCATCAAGGATCAGCAGGATGTCAGCAAACAGGATCGCTCCATCCATACCGTAGCGCCGGATCGGCTGCAGCGTCGCTTCGGTGGCAAGGCTAGGCGTATAGCAAAAGTCGAGGAAATTCTTCGCCCGCGACCGCGTCTCAAGATACTCTGGCAAGTGACGTCCGGCTTGTCTCATCATCCAAAGCGGGACCCTTTCAGAGGAGGCCCCAAGTAAAGTGTCGAGGAGGAGCTTGCCGGTAGCAGCCATGCGTATCTTACCCTTTAGCCGTCATCTTTGACGATTATGATTATTA
>JBCBWQ010000274.1:0-3242 GCA_039817025.1 Pseudomonadota bacterium
ATCGACATCGACGATGGCTTTCGAATTCCTGAGGTCGTCCATCGCCTTCTCGTCCGCCATGAAGCGTTTGTCCTCGGTGCAGACGACCGGCCAGGACCAGGATCCGGGCTGGATCGGGATCTCTCCGCCCCTGGGTGAGGCCATGTCGACCTCCATGCCGGCATTGACGAAAGCGTAATAGGGCACGGTAAATTCCGAGCCGAATGCCCCCGTGTCGCGGTTCTTTGGGTCAAGCCGATTGTGATTGGTGCAGATTACCAGGGCCTGCCGACCTTTCAGGTCGAATTCAGGGATCGTGTAGTGCCGGTGCAGCCCCATCACCCTCAGGATCGAAGGCAGGAGGAAGTAGGCGGCTATAGCCAGAATGATCAGGCCGACCAGGGTGTAAGCAATCCATGCCATGGAAAGGCTCCATTTCAATCTCGAGTGAAGAGGGTGACTTGCGACCGCTTGACCTTACGCGTGCGAGCGACGGAACAGTCCCAGCACCAGCTTGAAGAGCAGGAAAAGCACCAGCAGTGCAGCGACCACAAAGCCCGTCGCGTGAAGCCAGTATTTTCCGATGATCCGGTTAATCAAATTGCCGAAGAGCTGGGCCTGGGCATAGTCCTCGCGGGCAAGGTCGAGGACGCCGGTCTGGGAGGAGTAGGCTTCATATTCGGCGCGCATCGCTGCAAAGAGTTCCGGGTTTTCAGCTGCTAGATCGGTGGTTTCGCCCGGATCGACCGACAGATCGAAGAGCCGCCATGTGAAATCGCCCCGTGGGAGCGCCGTGCGGACGAGTTTCCAGCTGCCGCGGTAGAGCGCCGCGTTGCCGCTGACCTCGACGCCGAAGCTCTCATTTTTACCCCGTGTTTGATCTGTTTTACCTGCAAGCACCGGCAAAATGCTGCGCCCGTAAAGGGCACCAGAGTCGTAATCGACCCCAGCGGCGTCGAGCAGGGTGGGCATCAGGTCGGCCACATGGACAGGGGCGTCCTTGATGCCGGTCGTTTCGACACCGGGCCCGGCAATCACGAGCGGTACGCGCAAGCCGCCCTCGCTGGAGTAGAACTTGTAGAGGTTGAACGGCGAGGCCGATACAGACGCCCATTCCGGTCCGATGGCAGTCAGGCTGCCGGGCAGGCCCATATTTTCGGGAGACGTGTCGAACCCTTCAAGGCCGTGGATTCCCATCAGCATCAAATCGTAGAGAGGATTGCCAAATTTCGTGACGCCGGATTCAGGGCCATTGTCGGAGGTGACGACGACAATCGTGTTGTCGAGCTGTCCGGTAGCCTTCAGGTGGTCCAGAAGACGTCCGATATGGAAATCGGCCGCTTCGATCATGCCCGTATTGACCTGCATCTGGCGCGCCGCGGTGGCTTGCTCGTCCGGTGAAAGGTCATCCCAGGCGCGGTGGTCTTCGTGCACCGGAGCCAAAACCGTGGTTTCGGGCACCAGGCCAAGCTCCATCGTGCGCTGCCAGCGTTCTTCGCGCATCACGTCCCATCCGGCGTCGAACACGCCGTCATACTTGTCAATGAACTCGGTTGGGGCCTGAACGGGGATGTGGACCGCCTGAAGTGACAGGAAGCCGAAGAAGGGCTGGTCCGCCTCGCCTTCGTCAATGTAATCGATCATCTGGTCCACGAGGTTGCGGGACGAATAGAAATCCTCGGGCAGCTGGACAGGCTCACCATCCTCGTACCACGACACTTTTGGGTAGCCCGGGAGGTAGTGGGTGTGGTCGTAGTTGCTGCCGCCTGTGGAATCCATGACATAGGAACGGTCAAAGCCGAAGCGGTCAGGCAGGTTCTTGCCCTTGGCACCAACGCCCCATTTGCCCGAAACGTAGGTCCGATAGCCCGCGTCAGACAAATGGCTTGCGATCGTCTTCTGATCGTCATCCCAAATCATAGAGTAACCAGCAAGCCCACTCTGCTCGGGCGTTACGGTTTCGACCAGCGTGCCCATACCGGTCTGGTGATTGTCCATTCCGGTCATCAGCATCGCGCGGCTCGGCCCGCAGAACGGTGAGGAATAATATCGGGAAAAGAGCGTTCCCGACTGGGCCAGTGCGTCAATGTTCGGGGTTTGCGCGTCGCCGCCATAGGCGCCGAAGCCCGTAAAGCCGACATCATCGAACAGCACCACGAGGATGTTTGGCGGCGTGACCGGCGCCGGCTCAGGCGCGACAGCTTCTGCTGGCTCATCCTGCGGGGCCTGCGTCTGAGCAGCCGCCACGATCGGCGATAGCGTGAAAGCGGCCAGAAAAAGCGCCCGATGTGCGGAACGTAAAACGGTATGCATGGGATTGTCCCTTAACCAGGAAAGACGTGTGGAGGGATATTCTCCGATCTGCCCGAATGCACAGCTCCTGTCAGGCCAAAGTGTATTCAATTCTGACCTTTGTCTTCCTGCGCAAGGAGCGCTTTACGAAACGCTTTCGGTGTCTTGCCGGTCCACCGCTTGAAGCTGCGCGAAAAATTGGACGGCGCATCGTAGCCTAGCTCATGGGCTATGGCGTGTATGGGTTGAGAACTGCTGGACAGCATTTCCCGGGCTCGTCGCTCCCGCACCTGGTCAACCAATGTGCGATAGGTCGTCCCAGCCCGCTCCAGTTGACGCCGAAGGCCACGCTCGGAGTATCCAAGACCATTCGCTGCCTCGGAAAGCGGCACGCCAACGTTGTTTCCCTTCTCCAGAAAAGCCAGGACCTGGCTGACAGGGGTTTCATTGTGACCGGCATCGGCTGAGAATTTTTCGCACAGCGCCACCAGCTTGGCGTGATTGATGGGGTCAGAACACGGCAACGCCCGGTCCAACAGTTCTGCCGGGAAGATGATCCTGTTTTCGGGCGCATCGAAACGGATGGGGACCCGGCTGACCTCTGCAGCGATTTCAGCCCAGCCTTCTGGCTCACCTATGGTCGTTTCTGCGCGCGTTGCGACAAGCGGTATCTGGAGCATGTCGAGGAGCAAACTGTTGAGAACGATCAACGCACTGGCGTTCACAAAATAAGCGATGTCTTCAAGGGGGAGCTTGGGCGTCAAGCGCACTTCAGTCTGATCCGCCGCCTGCCCGGACTCCTGGTCTGGAAAGCTGAGACCGATCGCCGGGAAAGTCAGATGAACGAAGCGACTGAGCACCTTCAGACCGTCGACCATCCGCGGCGCATTCATGGCCGCATAGGCTGGGAAACCAATGTAGGTGACGTCAAATTTGAGCGCCAGCCGGGCCCCGAGATGCGGATCGCGCGT
>JBCBWQ010000275.1:0-3235 GCA_039817025.1 Pseudomonadota bacterium
AGGCCTCAGGATCCGCAACCGACGCCGCATACACCTCACCATACTGAGCAGCCGTCAGATTGGCCGATGACGAAAATGCCTCCGGGGCTTTGTAAACCTTGCTGTCTTCTGGCATTTCCGGCCTCCCGTCTTCGGTCGGCTAAGCATGCGCATTTGCTTCTAAACGTAAAGGACTGTCGCTCGATCAATCGACGCGGCGGAACGCCCAGAAGGCGCTGGCGAAATAGGATATGGGCGGAACGATCAGTACGGCTGCCAATTGAGCGAGAACAGGGCTCCACTCAGCGGACAAAGCAGCCTCCATGACAAGGGCACTGGCTATGAACCCAAACACAGCCACAACGGCGTAGCGGCCTACAGATCGGACGGTCTCTCCATTGGGTGAAAACGTCCAGAATGCGTGTGCCGCGGCTGCAAAACAGAACGCAACGCCGAACCCTGTAATATTTGCGATTTCAGGATATGCGCCGAGACTAACCAGTCCAAGACCGGTGAGGGCATGAATCAGCGTTGCCCCAATCCCGACGCTACCGAATCTCAAGGCTTCGAACAGTCGGGCGATCATGCTGCGGTATCAATGCCTTTGGTAGTGTCTTCGCTTTTGTCCGTACCGCCAAGTAGTGACCGTCGGTCGTACTGACCTTCGATCAGAAAGATCGGGCGCTGTTTCGCTTCAAGCGTGAGCCTCGCAATGTATTCGCCAATAACGCCGAGCGATAAAAGCTGGGCGGCGCTAGCAAGCAGGAGCACAACCATGAGCGAAGCGTAACCAGGGACAGCAATGCCAAAGATGAGGGTTTGCGCAATGACGACGCCCGCATAGCTTATGGCACCGACTGCCAGTCCGGCCCCAACATAGGTCCACGCTTTGAGTGGCATCGTTGAGAAGCTTAACAGACCGTCCAGCGCGAAATTCCAGAGACCGCGGAACTTGAACTTGGTCTCACCTGCAGCGCGAGGGGCCCTATCGAATTTAACGCCTGTGGAAGGAAACCCTACCCATGCGAAAAGTCCCTTCATGAACCGATTACGTTCTGGCAGCTGCTTGACGGCATCCACGACGCGGCGATCCATCAAACGAAAGTCGCCAGCATTCTCTGGAATTTTCGTTGGTGAGACCTTGTTGAAGACGCGATAGAAAAGGCCAGCTGTCGAGCGCTTCAAAGCCGTGTCATCGCGACGCGCTGCACGAACCCCGTACACAACATCGAAGCCTTTACGCCACTGGTCGACAAACTCGGGGATGAGTTCTGGTGGATCCTGGAGATCCACATCCATGATGATGCAGACATCGGAATCGATGACATCCAGACCAGCGGTCAGCGCAGCTTCCTTCCCGAAATTGCGAGCAAGATTCACGACGCGAATGCGATGAGTGCGCTTGGCCGCTTCGATTAGAACTCGGAGGGTTTGATCGTTGCTGCCATCGTTGATGAAAACGACGCTCCAGTCCGTTCCGGTCGCGATCAACGGAGGAAATGTGTGTTCTAGGAAGGTATCGATGCTGTCCTGTTCGTTGAAGACAGGCACAATTACGGAAAGCGATGGAGCGTCAGGACGCGACACGCCCGCTGGTAGGAAGGGCGCTTCTGTCATGCGTGAGCTCCAGCTTTGGTTAAGTTAGAACCAATGTCCGATTGAAAACGTAATTCTGCATGCAGCCGGCGCGCAATCAGCACGGCGCTCAGAAGCACGACAATGAATGAGTAAGAAACGCCAGACTGAATGATGGGCCCGGGCAGCAAAAGGCTGAGCACGACGAGCGCGGCGAGAATTTCGCGCTCCAGTGACAGCCATCCGTGTTCGAAGCCGCGCCGTGCCATGATGAAGACTGCTGGCAGCAGAATTGATAGTTCATAGTAGAAGGCATAGGGCGCAACCATGAGCGTCCCGCCGCAAATTGCTGCGAGGCGGAGTTCAATATCTTCCGTGCGATGCCAAACCCATGATGTCGCCGCGATGAGCAGAACAACGGTTGCGCCATACAGGCCGAGAGCCAGTTCGGTAGGAATGCATGCTAAGCGCGCGGCCGAATATACATTGACCATTTTGTAGAGCGGCATGACGCCCTCATCCACGGTGCCAGCGACGCTTGTGACGCTGTCAAGAAACGCTCGCCAGGATTCCAGGCCAAGAAAGGCAAAGGAGGAGCCCCAGAGGAGAAGACTGCCCAATGCCGCATAAGCCGCGGTGCGCCACGCACCGCCAGCGATGAATGCTAACGGCAGAAGGAAACCCAGTTGAGGTTTGATCGTCAGAAGTGCTGCCGCAAGGCCGGCCAGCAGTGGGCGTTTATCCGCGTGTACAACGGCCACGATCATGAGGGCGGCAGTGAATAAGCCGTTTTGTCCAGTAATGATCGCGATGAAGACGACCGATGTGGCCAGCAAAGCGAGAAGGGCAGACCCCGTTATTCTGATTTGGCGGAGAGCCAGCGCGTACATGCAAAGTCCGAGTGCCGTCCATACGGCGAAAGCAACGTAGAATGGTAGAAGACCAAGAGGTGTGAAAATTAGGGTGCTGTGCGGCGGGTACTGCCACGTCAGGCCAATGTCAGCGGTCTTTGGCCAGTGCTCCGCCATGCCCGCCATGAGGCCTTCACGCGCATACAGACCGACGATTTCGCCCTGCAGCGTTTCGCGAGCGGCGGTCCAGAACGCCACAAAGTCGCCGGCGACGTGAAAGTCGTCCCCACCCTGAACCATCATGACGAGATAGGTCAGCAGTCGCCCTGCTCCCATCAGCACGATCAAAACGAACGCAAACTCCGGCCTGAAAAGGCGGGCGAATGGCGAATTGGATGGAGCACCGACCATGGTGGGTCTGGTAGCGGATCAGAGATAATTTTTCGTAACTTCAGTCGCGCGCAAGAAAAAGAGCCGACCCTTGGGCCGGCTCAAGGTCGCAAGAAGGACGCTGGTGCTTCGTTCGGAGAGTTTCTCGCGAACTCCGCCCCAACGAGTATCTTTATAGAGGAGGCAACCTGAACGTCTGCGCATGAGGTTTGTCGGATTTCGTTCATGTTCGCGCCAATGATTGCTGGCGCGATGAACGATCACTCAGGATTTGCCAGCGTTCCGTGTGAATATCGCTTCGAAACTTCGCAGATTCATACCGTTCTTCAGGTAGTTCGGCGGGGTAAGATTGAGCGCCTTGATCACCGCCCGTTCAATCTGAACGCCGTCCGAATCGTTCTTCGGCACCAGATCGAAGTCGATAATGTTGATGCATCCGG
>JBCBWQ010000276.1:0-3186 GCA_039817025.1 Pseudomonadota bacterium
AATGCGCCGAGCCTGCCAAGGCATACGACCTGCTCGGCCAGCTCGATGGTGCAGGCTCTGCAAAACCGCCAACCATCTACCGCGCGCTTGAATTCCTCCAGGACGTTGGCCTTGCCCACAAGATCGAGAGCCTGAATGCCTATGTTGCCTGCGGCCACGCCGCCCATGCCCATTCGGCGGTCTTCATGATCTGCAGCCAGTGCGGCGCCGCGGAAGAACTCCACGCCCAGAAAACCGCCGGCGCCCTTGATGCTGAGACCGCTGCCGCAGGTTTTTCCATGGACCGCGCCGTCATCGAAGCCCGCGGCGTCTGCCGCGACTGTGCACACTGATCCAGAATCCAAGCGGGGCCATCACATGATCACCATCTGGCGCGGCAGCGCGAACCAATGGGATTGCGACGAGATGGGGCACATGAACGTGCGCGTCTATCTTGACAAGGCAATGGAGGGATTGGGCGCGTTCGCGGTCGAGGCGGAGATGCCCCACGCGTTCCAACAGGGCACGCCGTCGACGCTCATGGTCGAGGACCACCATGTCCGCTTCCTGCGCGAAGTCCTGCCGGGCCGCCCGCTCACCATGTCCGCCTGCGTTCTCGAAATCAGCGAGGCCCATGCGGTCATCTATCAGGAGATGATCCATGGCGACGGCAGCGTTGCCGCCGCCTTCAGGAGCCGCGTTCGCCATGCTGAGGCGAAGTCCGGCAAGGCCTTTCCCTGGTCAAACCGCACACGCGCTGCTCTGGAGCGCCTCATGGGTGAAGCGCCCAAAGCCACCGCCCCGCGCAGCATCGATGCTTCAGGACCCGTTCGACCGGCGGCAGAGGTCACCATGGCGGCCGCCGATGCCGTCAACGCCCCGCTGATCGGCCTTGGTGCGGTGCCAGCCCACCATTGCGACCTCCATGGCCGCATGCAGGCTGCCTGGTTCATGGGCCGAATTTCAGATGCGGTACCAAACCTGTTGTTTGATTGGCGCAAGGGCGTCGCCGGGGCGGCTGGTAACGGCGTGCGCATGGGCGCTGCCGTGCTCGAATACCGGCTGGTCTATCGCAAATGGCCGCGCGCCGGCGATCTCATCGCAATCCGCTCTGGCCTCGGCTCTGCCCACGAAAAGATCCATTCGCTTGTCCACTGGGCGCTTGATCCCGTCTCGGGCGACGCATGGATGACGTCAGAAGCCGTTGCGGTAACCTTCGATCTCGACACGCGCAAAACCCTGCCGACCCCGCCTAAATCCATCGCCGCTCTGGAGGAATTGGCCCCTAAGGGCCTGTCGCTCTGAGCCGCACGCCAACACACGCTGTACGCGAGCAGGGTTAACACACGCGGGATTTCATGGAAGGATAACTGGGTTGAATTTCCGTCATCAGAAGGATGATCCCATGACCCCTCGCTTGAAAACCGCCCTCGGCGCGATGGCCGCCATCGCCCTGCTCCCGGCCTGCGCGACTTCATTTGAACCCGACGCGACCTACGACGCTGCGCTCGCGAAGATCGAAGCTGCCCGCGCAAGCGGCATGGCAAATGACGGCAAATTGTCTGTCGCCCAGACCTATCTCGGCGAAGCCGGCGACGCTGCTGCGGACGGCAAGGTGGCCCAGTATGAGGAAGCGGTGGAACTCGCCGGCGTCTACGCAGACTTTGCCGCCGTCGAAGGAAACCTCGACACCGCAAATGCCTCCATTGCCAGCCTGAGCGAGGAACTCGGCACCGTCACCGCGCGCGCCGAGCAGTGCGACGCGGATCTGGAGGCCACACAGGCTGAACTCGAAACCGTCAAAGCCGAAATGGCTGACCTTGAAGTCGCAGCCCTAGGCGCTGCCTTGGGCGCGTCCGCCATCGAAGACACGGATGAGGGTGCAAAACTCGTTCTGCAAAGCGTCACCTTCGCCTCCGGCAGTGCCCGCCTGACCGCCGAAACCGCAAAGCGACTGGAGTCCCTGGTCGGCTATCTCGAAGACGATGACGATCGCGGGGCCATGATCGCGGGTTATACAGACAGCATCGGATCGGATGAGTTGAACGAAGACCTGTCCGAGCGGCGCGCCGAAGCCGTTGCCGACCTCCTGGAGGATGCGGGCATTGCCCCGGAGCGCCTGACCATTGCCGGCTACGGTGAAAACAATCCGATTGCCTCAAATGACAGCTCGGCAGGACGGGCGCAGAACCGCCGCGTCGAGATCACACTGACCGATAAGAGCCAGGACTGATTCCGATGCAAAAGCTGGCTGCTGCCCTGACTCTCATTCTGCTGCCCCCTGTCGCGGGTGCACAACATGTGGAGCCGCAGCCAGCCGTGCCGCCAGAGCCGTGTGTGCTGACTGGATCATCGGACGTCTTCGCTGAAGGCCGGTCCATGCTGCGCCTGTCGGATGTCTCAGGCTGCGACCCGCGCACCTATGAGATCATTCCCAGCGTATTCGTGAATGGCGAGCCCGCCGTGCGCCTGCTTGCGGATCCTGAAACCGGGGATGCGCCAGGCGGTGCGGCAAGCGTCCTGGTCGACGACCAACCCGCAAACCGCCTCGGCGACCGCTAGTTTACCGAGCGATACTGCGCCCCAGCGCCGTCGAAATAGCTCGCCCAAAACGTCTTCACGGCATCCATTGGCAAGTCATATTCATTGCGCGGCACAATGCGGGCAACCACATCCACGCCGCGCATGTCCGGCACTTCCTTGCCAAGGCGGGAGTCCGAAAACGCTGCCGTGTCAGCGCCGGTCTTGTAGAACGAGAACCCATCGGAGTGCTGCATGAGGTCGGACACGATGACGAACCGGCGATTGTCTGCGCCGCGTTTGAAATCTGCCCGGTCTGCCACGGAATAAATCGCTTCGGACAGCGGCGAAGCCTCCTGGCGCGTTTCTTCCAGCAACGCCGCCACGCGGCCCTGCAACGGCTCGAAGAAGGTCGTGCGCCACGTCGCCTCGATCATGCGTGGATTTTCGAGGATCGGATTGGCATCGGCCGCAGACCCGGGTGAGCAGGCTGAAAACACCTCGACGGGATCATAGGGCCGCTCCACATTCGGCGTCAGCACCGTCAGCCGGCCATACTTGGGAAGCAGTCGCGCTTCGGCGTCCACAAATTCCTCGACCCAGCCGAAATCGTTCGGATTGAACGGGTCGGACTGGTCGATCAGCAGGACGGTGTGGGCCGGATCCTTCCGGTCGAGGCGGCATGCG
>JBCBWQ010000277.1:0-3181 GCA_039817025.1 Pseudomonadota bacterium
ATCGCGCGCCCTGCGCAGAACCATCGTCGAGACGATTACCGGCTCTCCGGTCTCCTCCGCCTATGTGATCGGCCCCCAAGGAAACATCGTGCTAGACGCCTCGCTATCCAATGTGGGCTTTGAACGGGCTGCAGCCATGCCAATAGACTTTGATGCTGCGCAAATCGATCGACCGTTTGAGGTCCTCCCCATCGATGGTGGCCGCGTGCTTCGTGTATCCAGTCCGGGACCAGAGTCGGGTTATCGAATCGTCGGCGTCATCGAGGCGTACGCCCTGATCAATGCCTTGGCTCCCGAAACAGGTATTGGCTTCAGCACGGTTCTCCTCGACCGGGTCGATCGCCCGCTCATAATTGTTTCTGACGGTGAAATCGTTGCGGCCGGTGCCCCCGGCGCGTCAATCCTGGCAGATCAACTAACGACCGCGGCTCGCGCACCGGTTCAGGCTGACAATCTCAGTCTGCAAACAATACCGAAGCCCATTACAGCAGGGCAGGTCCTGTCAGCGTTTGGCCTCATCCTCTTGTGCGGTGTGGGGATCGCCATGCTGTTTGTGGGTATCTTTGTTTATGTTCTGCAGAATGAATGGACCAAGCATGACCGGCGTGCGGCGCTGGACGAAGATGCGGTTGCGCGATCTGAAATTGCTGCGGACATGATGAATGTGGGAATCATCGACTGGCGCGTATCGGACGCGGCCGTATTCTATTCCGAAGGTTGGCAGGATTTGTTTGCGTCTCGCGGCCCTGCTGCCGATCAGGAGATTTTCGATTGGCTGGACCGCATCCACCCTAATGGTCGGGGGGCTGTCCGCGACACGTACACTGCGTTGCTCGAAGGCGAGGTGTTCGAAATCGACCATGAGATTCAAGTGCGCCGAACACGGGGTGATTACATCTGGGTGAGAGAGCGGGGCCGCGCGCGTCTCGATGCAAACGGCAAACCGCGCCGGATCATCCTGCTCCAGCGCCCTGTTCGCAAGCGCGATGGTTCCAGCGCTTCCAACAAACCGAAACCGAGTATTCGCGCCGTCACCTAAAAGCTTGTCAGCGGCGAACCGCAGGGGCCTCGCTTTCCAGCCCGCCGGAGCGGACTCGCAAATAAAGTTCCAGCGCCGTGTACGTTTCAGACCCCGCGTCCATCGGCTCAGCCCGGACGCCGACGTCGCAGTCATGGAACCGCCTGTGGAGCGAACCGAGCGATTGCCATTCGAGCCTGTAGGCGGGAAAGCCATTTCCGTGCCCTTGGCTGATCGTGTCGCCGCGCAGGTTCTTACCCCAGTTCAGCGTGTGGCACTGGCTGCAAGACAGGTTTAACTGACCACGGCGGGTGTGGAAGTAGGTTTCGCCAATAGCAAAGTGCTCGGTCTCTGGGTCTGACAGGGTCTTAGAGTAGGGCATTCCGTTTGACTGCGCCGCAACATAGGCCGTCAATGCAAGCAGGTTTTCGGACTCGTAAGCGAGAGCCGGCGCGTCCTGATGGCGCTCCCGGCACAAATTTATTCGCCCTTCGATATTGATCAGCGTACCCGATGCCTGATCGATTGTGGGATAACGCACCGATGCACCCACCATGGACTCGCCGTCATGGCAGGCCGAACAGGCCGCTGAGACGCCTTGCGAGGATGAGAACAGCGCTGCCCCGCGGTCAACCCAAAGCATGCCCGGATTGGCGAAGGAGTCGGCCTGCAGGGAACGGGTCTCTTCTGTCAGAAAAACAGAGCCAGACTGGATCGTCGCAGCATCAAGCTGGGGGAACGCCGGTTCGTCCTTTGATCCGCACGCGGCGAGCAAGAGCCCGGCGAATGCGATCGCCAATCGGATCATTCGACCGTGATCGTTGCAGTTTCGGACCAGCTTTGGCCCGTTAAGTCCGTCCAGCGAAACTCGATATCGCCGCTCACCGTCGCGCGGGTGAAGAACGTCAGCAAGGGATTGGCCGCCATTCCCGGATGAAACGTGCTGCTGAAGACCACTTCGCCATCGTAGACGCACTCAAACCGTTCGATGATATCCCGCGCAATCGCCTCGCCCCGTGCGCCCCGCCTGAAGCCGCTCTCCATGGGATGCTGGATCAGCGCTTTCAGCTCGATGATTTCGCCGGGTGCGGCGGTCTCTGGAACGGAAAGTCGGATGCTGGCCATCAGAGCACCACACACGCTGCCAGCGTCACCACGATGTCCGCGGTTCCGGAGTAAAGCGCGCCAGAATTGGTTTCAGCAATTGCGAGGAGCGTTTGCGTCCCGCCCAACCTGATCCTCGCAGACACTTCTGCGCGGCCTGTGCGTGGGCTCATCTGGAAGTCAGCGATGTTGGGCAGTGGATTGCGTTCTGAAAGGATGCAAATCGACTGAATGTGGTCTTGTTCAGTCATCGGGCTGTCGACGGAGACCGTGATCGGGACAGAGTATCCGTTCTCTGCGATAGGCGGTGCCTTGAGTGTGACGCGCGCCTCCTCGATAGACCTGTCGCCGAAACGCTCTTCGATCGCCGCGCGTAAATCCTCCGGCGCAGCGGACGCCGTCAAAGGTGATAGTCCGATCAATGCCAGCCCGCCCACGCCGCCGATCATGGCGCGCCGATTCAGCACAAGCGGTGAATCCTCAGGGACCATTGGTCTCCTCCGTCAGGCCTGAAAGGTAGGCCACAAGGTCTTCGATCTGCCTAGAAGTTAAGACCGGTTTCCCCGTCCTTCCAGTGGCGACCTGATTGAGGCCATCGATCCTGTAGTACGACGGCATGACCGTTTCCGCGTTGACGTGCGTCGGATCGACTACGCGCAGCCGGATTTGCCCCGGTGACAACCTGTCCCCAAGGCCAGTGAGGGCCGGGCCTACATTGCCCTGAAACTCCGCATCAAGGCCGTCGATGGCATGGCACAGCACGCAGTGCCCCCCGTCGCGGGAAACGAATATTGCTGCCCCGCGCGTGGCATCGGCTGGCGTATCGGAGAGCGCCTCCGGGATCGCGTCCCCGACGATATCCCGGCTTGATACGAGCGCATCCGGCGCGTCTACGCTGCATCCGACGATCCCTAACACGGCAACGAACGCTAGCCTCATGCGCCGAACGTTTCGCCGGTGATCGCGTCAAACCAGGCCTGCGCTTGAGTGGCTTCCGCGGCTCTTTCTGCAGCGCTCGCATCCAGTGGGCTGAGCCCGCCCGCGCCGGGCACATCGGCA
>JBCBWQ010000278.1:0-3174 GCA_039817025.1 Pseudomonadota bacterium
GGGGGGCTGGGTTCTGCCCTAGCGCTGCTGAAATACGTTATTCAATGACTGTGACTCCGACTGGAGGTAGGCCGATATGGTCAAACTCGTGATAGGTGCGGGCATAGCCGCAGTGGCAGTCATTGTTATGGCTTCGGCGATGTGGCGAGAGTCCCCATCGTTTCCGACATCAGACACCGGTTGCATGTTGGGGGAGACCGAGCTCGGCGGCTTTGTCGATATTCCCGGCGGAGGGTTCACGCTGGGAGCGCATGCCCTGTATCCAGAAGAAGGCCCGGCGCAGCGCGTGTTCGTTTCCCCGTTTCAGCTGCAAGTCCACGAGGTGACCAACAGCCAGTTTGCTGAATTCGTGGCGGCGACAGGCTACATGACCGAAGCGGAAAGAAACGGCGGTTCGGCACAGTTTCGAGAGACCGACACGCCAACGAACCTTTTGTCGTGGTGGCGCATAGATGCCGGGGCAAGCTGGAAAACGCCGGGCGGGTCCGGGACTGGCCTGCAGGGACTGGACCTTCATCCCGTCGTGCATGTGACGCTGAGCGATGCGCGCGCCTATGCAGAATGGGCGGGCGGGCGAATTCCCACCGAGGTTGAATGGGAATACGCTGCAAGTCTGGGCCTCCTCGATCCCAATGATCCCGAGTCGGGTGTGAGATCACCGGACGGCACAGCCCGCGCGAATGTCTGGACAGGATTGTTTCCCATCCACGATACCGGTCGCGACGGATTTGCCGGAACCGCGCCTGTCGGCTGTTTCCAGCCAGGTCTCACTGGCGCATACGACATGATCGGAAATGTGTGGGAGTGGACAGACAGCGCCTTAGAAGCACGAACACGTCGTTTCGCGATCAAGGGCGGGTCGTATCTTTGCAGCGAGAATTATTGCCGACGGTATCGCGTCGCTGCCCGCGATAGTCTCGAGTTCGATTTCAGCTCCGCGCACATCGGATTTCGCATTATTAAGGATGTATCCGCTGGGGGGTGATCAGCGCATATCCTGAGGTCTCGGACATGGTCAGATCGGAATGTTCTTTGGCCCGTAGCGAGCTGTGCACATTGCGCTGCGAACGCATATTCACGCCTACACAACGCCGGAACAAAGCCCCCCGGACGCAGGCCAATTGGCTCACAGCAACACAGACAGCTGATCAAGGAATATTCAAATGTCGCTCACGAGAATCATTCTTCTGGCCGCCGTGGCAATGCCTGGAACGGCTGCTGCAGACAGTGACTGGGAGTACACGGGCAAATTCTACGGATGGTTTCCCGGCGTGACCACGACGGTGGAAACTCCCATTGGCGAAGTCGAAGCGGAAGTGGATTTCGATGAGGTGCTCGAAACTCTCGACATTGCATTTCTGGGGGCTTTCGAGGCCCGCAAGGGGCGGCTCTCGCTGATTGGCGACTTGCAGTATTTTGACGTTTCGGCGGAGACCGAGCGGGCGCCCGGTGCCTTCACCGGGGCTGAAATCGACTCGCAACTGGTCATCTTCAGCGCGTATTCGACTTATGCGCTGGTCGACAGCAATGATCTGCGGTTCGATGTCGGCGGTGGACTTCGTTTTAATGGCTCCTCAGTCGAGGCAAAGCTCGAGGAAGACGGTGGGGCCAGCGGCCCGTCCTTCGAGGACGATGGCGGCTGGACGGACCTCCTGTTTGCCGCGCGGGTCCGCAGTCAGTTCAGCGATAAATGGTACGGCACCGGTTATGCGGACGTCGGCGGTTTTGGCATAGGAGACTCCTCGGAACTGACCTGGCAGGTCTCTGCGGGTCTCGGATACGAGTTCAACGACACGTGGTCGATGGTCGGCGGCTACCGTCACTATTCGGTCGAGCATGGCGATGAACTCGTAACCGCCACCGTCGAAGTCTCCGGGCCATTTCTCGGCGTAGACATCGCGTTCTGATAGCCGTCTTTAGAGGGCAAAGGGTGACGCGGAGGCGCAAATGGATAACGCACTGAAAGTGGCGGCCGGCCTTCCGGCCTTTGCGTTTGTCCTCCTGGGCCTGTCCTGGTGGGTCGTTCCAGACGTCGCGTCGGCCCAGCTCGGGATGACCCTGCTGGGCGGTGTCGGGCTGAGCAGCCAGATCGGGGATGTCGGTTCTTTCTTCCTGACGCTTGGCACGTGCATCCTGATTGGAATCTTCACCAACAACCGGTTCTGGCTCTATCCGGCTATCATGCTTCTCACGCTAGCAACCTTGGGCCGACTGCTGGCCTGGGCGATCCACGACGCCGCCCTGGCGACCCAAATGATCGCGGTCGAGTGGGTCGTCCTCGTGGTCCTCTTCTTTCTCTCTCGCAGGCTGGAAACGCCTTAATAATGGGTCTGCAGTTTCCCGCACCGTTCTGTCTCTGAAAGGAATACAAATGAAACGAGTCCTTTTTGCCGCCCTTTCCGCGTTCGCCCTGGCGGGCTGCGCGTCCACGGCGGTCTACGATGAACGGGAGTCCCTTCTCGCTGAGCCCGTCGACTGCACCGTCGCTGAAGAAGATATCGCTGCCCTTGAGGGCGCGATGCCTTCGCGAGGGGAGCGGGCCTTGTCGGTCGTTCAGACGGTGACGCCGATTGGCGCCGCCAGCGGCGTCGTGAGGGGGTCCTACAGGGACAGGGCTGCCGTTCTTACGGGCCGAACGAAAGGTGAGCTTTCCGCGCGGATCGAAGAGATCAGGCAAACCTGTGGCCTAGAGCAAACGGACGCAACAGAAGCAGCCACGACGGAATAGGAACAGTCAACATGCACGCTCTGATATCCCCCCAATCCCGAGCCGGTGTCATTCTGGCGGCTCTTCTCACCCTGACGGCTTGTGAAACCGTTGTTGCATCTGCTCAACCCGTGACCACGCCACCGACGGTGCCGGAGACAGGTGAAGGCATATTCTTCCCACCGGTCATGAGTACGGAAACGCCCGAGATCCGGTTCGGCGTTCTTGCCGAGATCGGGCCGTTGAAGCGGCAGAGTTTCGTGGACCAGATCAATTTGGCGACGACGGGCGCGGAACGTCCGATCCCACTCGTCGCGCAGGCGGTCGGGACCAACCGGACGACATTGGTGCTCCTTAACCTGGAACCTGAAACGTACCTGACGCCGTACATCGCCCGCGCTATGCTCGCTCGTATGACTTCCCTGGCGCGCGCGCTCCCAGCAGTCGTCGAATTGGGGGTCAATGAG
>JBCBWQ010000279.1:0-3121 GCA_039817025.1 Pseudomonadota bacterium
GTTTGCGCTCCTTTGGGTTCCGCTGGGGCAGCATGATTTTCTGGTTCAGCATTGGATGAAAGTCGGCACTTTCATGGCGCCGTTCCTGGTTTTTGTGGCGGCCAGCTTTTCTACATCTGGGGCTTTCATCAATGCACGGTCGATCTCCCTAGCGCTGCTTGTGGCCTACATCCTGCATCAATTTGAGGAGCATTGGGTGGATGTCTATGGGCACGGCTTTGCCTTCAAACCCTACTTGAACGAGTTCCTCTCTGGCCTCTTGGGTCACGCGCAGGTGCGAGATCTTATGTCGGATGCCTCCGTCTTTGTGATCAACACGTCGCTCGTCTGGCTTGTGGGGGCACTGGCCGTTTGGCGTGGGGGCGGGCATATCTTCGCAGCGCTCTGCATGGCCGCCATCGTTGTCGTGAACGCCATCAGCCATATTGGCGCTGGCTTGATTTCAGGGAGCTACAATCCTGGCCTTTTGACTTCCGTTCTCGTTTTTCTGCCGGTCGGGATTGGGGCCTATGTCTTGCTGGCGCGAAGCCCCGCAGCAACTGCAAGCCTCATATCCGCAAGTCTGATCTGGGGTTTGGTCGCGCATCTCATCATTATTGGTGGAATACTGGCGATGGGCCAGATGAGCTCATTGCCTGAGAGCGTCTTTTTTGCGGCATTGATTGTTTGGTCCGTGCTGCCGGCGTTCATACTCCCCAACAAAGCTCACGCCCCTATGGTGCGGTAACCCACTCCCTATGGGAGACGATCTGAGATTCAGTATGGTTTCCCGAGAGACCACCATTGGCTGGTGATCCTGAACAAGGCCGTTAGAAATCGAACCGGGCTTGCGCTGAGAGCCTAGACCCCTCGCCGGTTTGTCCGTCCACGACTTCATGGTCTGCATAGACATATTCGACGCCGAAGGTTGCGTTCTTCACCGGTGTCCAGAAGAGGTTGACGGCGGCGGAGGTTCCGCCATCGGTGGCTGTGGTGCTTGAGCCCTCGGGGGAGTCAAATTCAATGCCGCTGATCTTGAAGGTAGACCGCAAGGCGTCGCTCCACCAGTGCTGGTAGGACAGGTGAGCTGCAAGGACCCCGGTGGCTTCGACAGAGCCGTCATCGGAGACCACACCTTCAAGGCCCACATTGGCCAGCGTCGCATAATAATGGGCAAACCCCTCACCACCCTGGGCCGCAAAGGCGAGATTGTCCTTGGCGCCCAGGAATGGCAGGTTCAACCGACCTGACAGGTTGAACCCGCCCGTGTAGACGCTATCGGTTGTGGATTCCAGTTCCAGGCCAAGGCCCGCCAGGCGCACCCGGCCCCAATCGCCCGTATATTGGACATAGCCAGTGACATTTGGAGTGGAGTCCGAGGCCAGCAGCGCACTATCGCCGGTCAGGTCTCCGGCCGGGTCTTCCAGTCCAATCGCCACGCGCCAATTTTCATTCAGGTCCGTTCGATAACGGATACCTGGGTTTCGCACGATGGGAACGGCAAAGGGATTGTTCGGGCCCTCAGGCGAGGCCGCAATGTCCACAAATTGCGACCAGTACTGGCCCACATAAAGCCCGCCCACGCCGGCGGCTGCGTGCCTTAGAACGGGCGTATAATTGTTGGTTGTGTCGTTTCCGGACCCGAAAAAGTCGATCTCCAGGAAGGATCGAAACTCGCCCAGCCGGGTCTGGTCACGCACATCAAGGTTCAGCCGCGTATAGCGGGCGTGACTGCGAAACACCTGCTCGCCGTCACTGGTCGATCCGTCAAGCGGTATAGTCCTCAAATTCAGGGAGTCTAAAAAGCCAAGGCTGTCAAAATCGTAACCCATGTCAGCCTGAACATAACCGCCAATCCGCATGGAGGCGGTGGATCCAGGGAGCGTAATGGACCCCTCAAAATCTCCCGCGGTGACAATGGCATCATCGGGCACGCGGCCGACTTCGTATCGCCCGGCGTCAATGGAGGTATCAACTGTATCAGCTTGCGCCGCTCCGGCGTCGATCCTCGCAATGGCGTCTGCATCGGAAGAAGGTGTGGGGCTCGTCCTGTTTTTCAGTTCAGCAATCTCTTCGGACTGTTGTTCAACGACCTTGGTCAACGCCTCGATTTGCGCGCGCAACTCTTCAAGGTCGCTCTCCTGGGCAAGGGCAGGAAGCGAAAAGACGATCGATGCCGATATCAAACCCATTATACGCGGCAGGGTCGCTCGCCGCTCAACTGTGGCGACGACCGGCGCGACACCCACTGTGACCCCATAGTGAGATGTGTCCAATTTGGTCTCCGAGTTCTGCCTGAAGCCCGCCCCGAAACGGCAGGCATCCGAACATCCGACCTCCCAATGCCTTGGTAAATGCGCTTCGATGCGCAATGCATGCGGAAACGCGCACAAGTAGATCGGAATGGATTTGGAATGGAACTGGCGACGCCCCCATCTCACGGCTTTTGCGTCAAGCGATTTCCGGAACAAATACAGCCATCTGAGCATCGTCAAATGTCTTTGATTTGAGCTTAGAGGCCGTTCAATCGAACAGTACCCAGAGGCACAAAAGGGCCAACTATGCCCGGATCGGTGCTGAATTCTAACGGCAGCTTTTGCGTCCGTTCGAGCCGATCGGAGGGGCCATAGAAAGAGGCGCGAACTCGCCAGAAATGGCCGGTTCAACGATCCAGTTGAATGGCTGTAGCGACTGAAAAGGGCCGTTAAGTCTGCTTTGGGTCAGGAGCAGCCATGCCGCTCAGTCGAAACGATCGGCAGCTGTTGGCCCTAAGTTGCCGGTCACAAACAAACCTGTGAGTGGCTTAAGACGCCCAAAAACGGTCGTTGGTAATCCGGCAACTAGTCGCCAGAAATGGACGTTGCCTTGCCGAGACTGAATGGCGGCTTTGCAACTGAAGAGGGGCGCTCGACACGAGGCTATGGTTCAGTTGTCACGAATCGCTCGTCTCTGTCGTGACATTTGTCATGTTTTCCGATAGCGTTCCACGATGGCACTAAGTCTGATGATCGATAGCGGGGCGGTTTCGAAGGGCGAACGCAGCCGAGAACGGCTGCTCGAAGCGGCTCTCTGGGTTATTGCTGCGTCCGGCGCTGAGGCTGTCACCTATCGGCGCGTAGCCGAGGAAGCTGGACTGACACGC
>JBCBWQ010000027.1:0-18945 GCA_039817025.1 Pseudomonadota bacterium
CGAGCTTATCGGACAGGGCTTCCATGTTCGGGATACCAGAAGGCGACAGCTCAAGCTGCGCCATGGCATTCAGCGATGCGGCGCAGGCGCGCCCTTGAAGTACCTCGCGCTGGCGGCGAAAGAGCCTGTCCCAGCGATTGTGTTCCTCCGGCGTATAGGAGGCCCAGTCCTGATCGATCGTCCAGTCTGCGGCGCGCTTGGCATTTGCGTAGCGATTCTTGTTGTGTTCGTCAGCCGATTGGGACGCCGGGGTCATTGCGAGCTCCGTATTTGGTTTCATTTGAAACTATCATGGGGGTCCGAGCCTTGCACGCCCTCTTTTCGCCTCAGGCGGAACGCCCTATGCGGAGGCCATGACACTATCCGCCGCTGATCTGCCTGCCGTTCGAGGCAAATTGTCTTTTGATGTACAGCTTGCACCGTATACTTGGTTTCGTGTCGGCGGGCCGGCGGACGCCTTGTTCTTGCCTGCCGATGAGGAAGACCTGTCAGACTTTCTTGCTGGGCTAGATCCTTCGATACCGGCGTCCGTACTCGGTGCCTGTTCAAACACGATTGTTCGCGACGGCGGCATTGAGGGGGTCGTGATCCGTCTTGCCGGCGGATATTGGGGCGCAGTTGATGTATTGAACGCCACGAGCGTGTCTGCGCGTGCCGGGGCACTCGACACGCGAATTGCGGTAACGGCCGCCAAGAACGGCACAGCAGGGCTTGAATTCCTGTCCGGTGTTCCCGGCGCGATCGGCGGCGCGGTTCGCACCAACGCCGGTTGTTATGGCCGGGAACTAAAAGATGTTCTCAATCGGCTTTACGCCATCTCGCGGCGCGGCGAGCGCGTGAGCTTTCAGGGGGCACTTGTCGACTATGGCGATCCGCAGATTGGCTTCGATTACCGGCATACAGATTTTCCAAACGACCTGATCGTGACCGAGGTCGTGCTGAGCGGCGACGATGTTGACGCGCCCCAGGCCGTGCTTGAACGTATCGAAGCGCTCAAAGCTCGGCGCGCCGAGGCTCAGCCGATCAAGGAAAAAACCGGCGGGTCGACCTTTGCCAATCCTGATCCTCCGGGGACCGAGGCAGCGCGGTCAAGCTGGAAACTTATCGATGCGGCGGGATGCAGGGGACTGAGCGTCGGCGGTGCGCAGGTTTCGGAGAAGCACTGCAATTTCATGATCAATACCGGTGATGCAACGGCGGCCGATCTCGAGGCCCTCGGCGAACTGGTCCGCGCGCGCGTTCTGGATGAAACCGGCGTTACGCTGCGCTGGGAAATCCGCCGAATTGGGCGCATTCGGACTGTTGATCCAGTGCAGCTCTAACCGCGCAGAGCAGGTTTTGCGCGCCGCGTTTGCCCTGAACATGCTTATTCTCTTGCCCGTTTGGCGCGGCGCGCCAGCCTAGAACGAGCCCTTAAGCCTGAAGGTCAAAATCGGTCCGAAGTTCCGTGTGCGATCTTCGACAAAGAGGAGATCTCCGGTTCGGCGGGGTGTGAAGACCTCGCGCGTGAACTGGTCGTCCTGGTCGAAGAGATTGGCGAGGAACACCGTCGCCGTGAGGCCATAAACGTCCTTGTGCTCAATGAAACCGAACCCGAAGCCGGGGCGCGCCTCAAAGTATTGGCGCTGGTCGAGTCGGAAGACGGGTGCGCGATCAAATCGCTCAAGCGCAATGCCCCATGCCCAGTCCGTATTCGGAATATCGTGGCGAAACTCCGTGAACAGTCCGAGTACGAGGTCCTCATTGATACGGCGGCTTTCGCCGGTCAGCGGATCATCAATACTCGACTGGCGCAGCTCCAATTCCACGTCCCAGCGCATGCCGTCGAGGCCAAGAGGACCAAGCTCGAATGTGGTGTCGATATCAATGCCGTACTGGGTGGCGCTGTCGAGATTGCCGGGGCCTTCACCCGTCTCACCAATGGGGATGCGGTCAACGACGTCTTCAATCAGCGAGCCGTACGCCCGAATGGTCGCGGCACCGAAATTGCCAAGGTCACGCTCATACTCGATTTCACCCAGCCAGCTTTGTTGTGGGACGATGTCTGGGTTGCCGCGGTCTTCGGTTTCAATGTTGATGTTTGCGGAGGATACGAAATCGAAGAAATTAAGCTGGCCAACCTCGCGCTCAATGCGAGCGGTCCATGTGGTGTCTTCATCCTGTGCCCACGTCGCAGACAAGAAACCCTTTGGCCGCGTGAACTCGCGAAGAAGATCGCCGCTTGAGAGTTCTGAATACTCCGCGCCGAGGGACGCTTGTACAGAGAGCCGCTCGGTCAACGTTTTCGACCAAGTTGCTGAGCCTTCCATACGGCGCTCCTCGACGCGGGTCCGGTCGAAGGGGAGCTCGGAGAGATCGACCGGTGTTCCGTCATCCAGAAATTGAGAGCGAGTTTCGGCTTCAAGCGTGTTGAAGGCACCTTCAAGCGCGACCTGCCAGTCCGTGCCGTCTTTGGGTGACCACCCATACTCCGTGCGCAGAATGGATTCGCTTTCGTCAATTGTTTGCTCAAAGCCGGCATTCAGCGAGGACGAGCCATCCACTGCGCCTTCGAACAAAGTGTTCGTGAACGGGCTATGCTCAAATCGGTAGAGGCCGATTGCCTTCAGCCGACCCGGCCCGACGCCGCGCTCATAGTCTCCGCCAACTTCTGTGTTCCATTCGTCTTCAGCGAACCGGAACAGGCGCCTGCGGTCGACGCCGTCTATGGGCATGCGGACAGATGTTTCGCGCTCGAAGGCGTCATACTGGTTTAGGTCAGCGTTCAGGTTAGCGATGTCTCCATTTGCAGGGGTCCATTCGAGACTTCCGGAGAGGCTTGTGAGCGCGCCGATAAAGTTGACGCTTTCATTGCGCGTTTCCGTCAGCGCGCGTTGGCCGTCGAGAACGCGCTCCTGTCCGCTCGCGCCGCCGCGGAACGTTTCGTTCTCTATACCCAAGGTCCACGACAGTGCACCAATCTCACCGGACAGCGATCCTTCAATCCAGTCATACGCCGGCGGGAGATCTTCACGCCACCGTGCGCGGTATGTCCAAGCGCCAGAAATGCCGGAGGACTTCGCGACGACATTGACCACCTGGCCCGACAAGCCGGGAATATCCAGCGTTGCGCCATCAAGAAGTTCAATGCGCTCCACATTTGTAGCTGGAATGCGTCCAAGGGCGTCTCTTGGGGAGTTCGATTTACCAGACAGGCGCTGGCCGTTGATCAGGACGTTCCCGCTGGCCTGACCCAGGCCCCGGTTGTTGTTGTCGACGTTCTCCAGCCTGAAGCCTGGAACTCGTACGACCATGTCCAGCGCCGTCCGCGGCGCGAACTGGTCGAAGTCTGCAGGCGTATAGGTTTGAGCGGGCTCCGACTGCGATTGCGAGAATGCAGAGTCGGCGGTGACCATCGCCATGGCGGCTGCGAATACGATCTTGAGTGTCAACGACGTCGCCCTTCCCATCCGTGCGCTACATGTGTAGCGACTATGTTCGTTCCGTCAACTCAAGTGACGATCTTGTAATCTTTGAGATCAGTGCAGCAGAAAATGGTCGTAGCCATGCCGCTTTAAGCGGCCATAAAGCTGATTGGTGTCAGGGTCGTGACAGACGATCCTTCAGGGATCAGGAGAGCGGCCATGTCTACACCTACAAAGAACAAGCGCGTTGCAGTGGTTTATGGCGGCTGGTCCTCGGAACGAGACGTATCGATCTCCTCAGGCACGCAGATGGCAGACGCGGCAAGGGCAGGGGGATATGACGTTGTTGAGATCGACGCGACACGCGCACTGGCGCAGCAACTTATAGATGCTGACGTTGATATTGTGCTCAATGGACTACATGGTCCGTGGGGGGAGGATGGGTGTGTGCAGGGCCTCTTCGAAGTCCTCGGTCTGCCGTATTCCCATTCAGGTGTATTGGCCTCCGCGCTCGCTATGGACAAGCGCAAGTCGAAAGACGTGTTTCGCGGTGTTGGGCTCGATGTGGCAGAGGACGTCGCAGTTACGCGTGAGGACGTAGCGCGGGCGCATCCACTCAATCCGCCCTATGTCGTAAAGCCCGTCGCCGAGGGGTCAAGCTTCGGTGTGCTGATTGTTCGGGAGGGTGCAAATTCTCCCCCACGGGACGTTCTTTCGAGCGACTGGGCTTATGGTGACGATTTGATGGCGGAAGAGTTCATTCCGGGCCGCGAATTAACCGTGGGCGTGCTCGGCGTTAAGCCTCTCGCTGTTACCGAGATCACCACCTTAAAGGAGTTTTACGACTTTGAGGCAAAATATGCAGCCAACGGATCAAGTCACGTAATACCTGCCGACATTCCGCAGTCCGTCGCAGACGCTGCAATGGAGGCGAGTGTGAAAGCGCACAAGGCGCTCGGATGCAGGGGCGTGACGCGATCAGATTTTCGCTACGACGACGCGAAGGGTAGACTGGTGATACTGGAAACGAACACGCAGCCTGGAATGACGCCGACATCGCTTGTGCCGGAACAAGCGGCGCATATCGGTATGTCATTCGAGGCGCTCGTTTCCTGGATGATCGAGGACGCGTCATGTCAAAGATGAGGCGTTCACCACACGGACGAAACGGGCGCTACGCAGGAACGGGCCGCCGCCGCGCGCCTGAGCCGCTGTATGATCCGGGCGAAGACGTGCAGGTCTCATCGGTTCTCTTTGGCCTCGCTATGATGGTGGCGATCATCGTATCTGCTGCGGCCTGGATGGGGGGCTCGATTTCGAAAGTCGAGAACGGTGTCGCGAACTCCATGGACGGCTTTGCGCGGTCTGTAGGCCTTTCGGTTGAGAACATCGTTATTTATGGGCTTGAGGCCGACGCGGAATTGGAGCGGCTCGTGCGCGGCGCGGCGATGATTGAGCCCGGTGAGAATATGTGGCGCGCCGACCCCTATGCCATTCGTGGACGGATAGAGGCGACGCGCCGCGTCGAGAACGTTCGCGTGCATCGTCTGTGGCCGGGGCAGGTCGTTATTCTGGCCGACCGGTCGGAACCTGTTGCCCTTTTCAATGATGGGCAGCGCTGGGCCGTGATTGATGCGAAGGGCCGCGCATTGCCGGGGGAAGCGCCTGAAAACTATCTGCATCTCGTCAAGGTGGCCGGTGAGGGTGCGCCGGGTGCGGTTTCGAAGCTGATTGAATCAGTCGCTTCCTCTCCGGAGCTTGCATCGCGAATTGCTTACGCGACGCGCGTTGCCGAGCGTCGGTGGGATCTGTCTTTGATTAGCGGTGTTGTTGTGCGCATGCCCGGAGACGAGCGCCTGGCTCAGGCTCTGGCGACGCTTGCGGCTGTTGATGCCCGCGTATCACTTACACAGCGCAGCGCGTCCGTTCTCGATCTTCGCGCTGAAGACCACTTATTTATTACGCCGGCGAAAAACGCCGCACCCGGAGGAAATGCTTAATGGCCAGCCCGCTGAAACGTGCCGCCCCATTCGTTGCTGCCCGTGCCGGCCGGAAGGTCGCTGCGCTTGATATTGGTGGAGCGAAGACTGCGTGCCTGATCGGCCAAATGGGAGCAGGTCCCCATGGCTTCCAGTTGCTCGGCGGCGGTCGGCAGCGTAGCCGCGGCATCTCTGGCGGCGAAATAACGGATATGGAAGCCCTTGAGCGCTCGATCCGTCTTGCGGTCGAGGACGCTGAGCGCCAAGCGGGCGAGCAAATCCAGTCTGTCGTCCTCGGTATTGCAGGTGCGCGTGTGTCTTCGACGCTCATTGCAGCGACGACTGAGACGGCTGGGCGCGAGGTTTCTCATCGCGATATCCGCCGCGTTCAGGCCATGGCGCTGTCAAAGGCGAGCCAGAAGGACCGGGACATTATAGCCGCCTATGCCGTTGCCTACGCGGTGGACGGTCAACCCGGTGTGCGCGAGCCCTCCGGCATGATCGCGTCCAAGCTGACCGTTCACCTGAATGTGGTGACAGCGCCGTCCAGCCTCATTGCCAATCTCGTCGAGTGCGTCTCGCGGGCCCATTTGACGGTCGACGCGCTGGTGCCATCAGCGGTTGCAGGAGGGGCTGGAACGCTGATTGAGGACGAACGGGATCACGGAGCCATCTGCATCGACATGGGCGCGAGCGTCACGACAGCGTCCGTCTATCTCAATGGGGCTCCAGCCTGGAGCGGAGTCGTGCGCGCCGGTGGCCAACACGTGACGTCTGATCTGGCTCAAGGGATCGGGACAACATTCGCCGCGGCTGAGCGATTGAAAGGTATTTATGGGACTGCAGACGCCGATGCGCCGGGCATGCGGGAAAAAGTGGAGTGCCCAGTTCTTGGTGACGATGGGCGCCTGAATGCCGTGCGAAAGGCGAAGGGCGAACTCGCAAATATCATTGCGCCGCGGATCGAAGAAACCTTCGAGCTGGTGGCAGAACAACTCAAGGCCAGTGACCTTGGCAATGCCCTGCCCCGCCGCGCCGTTCTGACGGGCGGTGCAAGCCAATTGTCGGGCGTGCGCGACGTTGCTGCGCGGGTCCTCAAGCTGCCCGTTCGCCTTGGCCGCCCCGTCGCAGCGGATGCGCTTGGCGAGATGATGAATTCTCCTTGTTTCTCAACAGCGTCAGGTCTGTTAACTTATTCTTCGGCGGGCATTGTGGACGTGGCGCAGGCTGGGCGCGCGGACAGCATCGGAGACGGACGGTTCGGCCTATGGCGCGTAAACAAGGCGCTAAGCTGGTTACGAGAAAATTTTTAGCCGCCATCAGGCGCGCTTAACGTAATTTTTTCCTGGCGCCGTCACTGTCTCGGTCAATGGTCCAGCGTCCGGGCTGGCCAAGGGTAGAGTGTAAGGTGGAGACGGTATGAGCATGGAAATGAAACCCCGCATCGTAGTGTTCGGCGTCGGCGGCGCTGGCGGCAACGCGGTGGACAACATGATCGACGCCAATCTCCAAGGCGTTGAATTCATCGTCGCCAATACCGATAGCCAGGCGCTCGCCCGGTCGAAGACGCCGCACCGCATTCAACTTGGGCCCCAAACGACCTCTGGGCTTGGCGCGGGTGCCCGCCCTGAAATCGGGGCTGAGGCCGCAGAGGAAAGCCTTGAGGAGATCCGGAAGCTGCTCGATGGCGCAAACATGGTATTTGTTGCTGCCGGCATGGGCGGCGGCACAGGGACCGGGGCTGCGCCCATTATTGCCCGGGCGGCTCACGAAATGGGTATTCTGACGGTCGGTGTGGTTACGAAGCCGTTCAGCTTTGAGGGCATGCGCCGGATGTCGTTGGCCGAGACCGGCCTGAAAGAAATGCAATCCTCGGTGGATACGCTGATCGTCGTGCCGAACCAGAACCTCTTTCGCATCGCCAATGAGCGCACCACATTTGCCGAAGCGTTCCGCCTCGCCGATGACGTGTTGTATTCCGGCGTGCGCGGGATCACGGACCTCATGGTGATGCCGGGCCTCATCAATCTCGATTTTGCCGATGTGCGCGCGATCATGAAGGATATGGGCTCTGCGATGATGGGTATGGGCGAAGCGACAGGCGAGGCTCGCGCGCTAGAGGCGGCGAAATCAGCTATCGACAATCCCTTGCTCGACGATGTCTCCATGGCGGGTGCCAAAGGTGTGCTCATCAACATAACGGGCGGCTATGACATGACGCTGTTCGAGGTCGATGAGGCGGCCAATGAGATCCGCAAGGAAATCGATGCCGACGCCAACATTATACTCGGGTCAACCTTCGATTCCGAGATGGATGGAAAGCTGCGTGTATCAGTCGTCGCGGCAGGCGTTGATGGTGTGCTGAGAGTGCAAGCCAAGCCTGCAAGTGTTGTTGAAGAACCTCGCGCACCTGAAGACAAGCCTGTCGTTGTAACCGGGGTGTCCATGGCCGGCGAAGACATCGCGCCTTCGGTCGATCTCGATCCGCGGACAGATATCGCTGAATCTGAACCGCAGCCTGTATCCACTGATGGTGCTGTCATTAGCGAACCTGTCGCTGGGGAGACACTGGATGCGGTGCAAGATGCGTCCGATCCCGGTCAGGGCTTCTCCAATCTGTTTGGGTGGCGCAAAGACGCGCAGGGTGACAATGATGACGCCCCGCCACCAGCGGACGAAACCATCGTTTCGGCGCCGGATGACACGCCGGAGCCTGCTCCGTTCGATGATGAAGACCTCGAGATTCCAGCTTTTTTGCGTCGCTCAGCCAACAACTAGCGTCGTAGAGCCTGGATTATCGCGCCGTGATTGGTGGCACCCTGGCTTTGGCTTGGTGTCATTGAAAAAATACGATTTATCAGTGTGTTGCGCCTTTTTGACCGCTTATTGCAACAGACCGAAACAAACGGTGTGTTGTGCCGGATCGGCCGCTCCGCCATCTGAAGGTCAGCGTCGGAGGCTGAATTTTGGGTAGCGTATCGTTCCAACACACAATTGACCGGATAGCGACCTGTGCAGGTGTCGGAGTCCATAGCGGACAAAAGGCAACGCTCGTCCTGAAACCCGCACCAGTGGGAACTGGGATTGTTTTCGAGCGTGTCGATCTCAGCGGCGGGGACCGGCGTATTGCAGCGCGCGGCGACGCGGTGACGGAGGTGATGCTCGGCACGACGCTATCCAACGTGGACGGGGCATCGGTGGCCGTGGTGGAACACCTTCTGGCCGCATGCGCCGGAATGGGCGTTGACAACTTGTCGATCGAGATCGACGGACCCGAAGTGCCCATCATGGACGGGTCTTCGGCGGTATTCTGTGAATTGTTAATGGCAGCAGGATTGCGGGCCCAGGCCGCTCCGCGCCGACGGATTCGCATACTCGAGATAATTGAGGTTTGTGACGGCGTGAAACGCGCAACGTTGACGCCGTCGACGGATGACTGGCTGACACTGCGGGCCGAAATTGACTTTGAGAGCCGTGCCATTGGCGTTCAGAGCATTGCCCTGAGATTGTCTCCGGGAATGTTTGCGCGCGATCTCGCCTTCGCTCGCACTTTCGGCTTCGCGCGGGACGTTGAAAAACTTCAGTCGATGGGGCTTGCCAGGGGCGGGTCGCTTGAGAACGCCGTCGTGCTTGACGGTGACGACGTTGTGAACCCGGAAGGGCTAAGGGCGCGTGATGAATTCATTCGCCATAAAGCGCTCGATGCAGTGGGCGATCTGATGCTTGCTGGGGCGCCGATTGCTGGCGTTTATGAGGCTGTGCAGCCTGGACATGCGCTGAACAACACACTGGTCCGTAAGCTTCTCCAGCGGACGGACGCGTGGTGTTGGGAAGTCGATGATTTCTCTCGTAAGGGCGCGGATATGCAAGTTGCAGCGACGGCTTAGGTCCGTCGATCAATCTGGTTCTTGGAATATCCTGCGCTTTTACCAAAGCCAATTGCTCGTGCGCATCTGGCTTTTTTGGACCCCCACTAATCTTACACTCGGTAAGCGTTGTCAGGCGGTCGATGAATCGCGGTGACCGTTCGTGGTTGCGCGCCCATTGTCTATGTCAACAGCGCTGTCACCCGCAACTTCGCCTTTGTCAGCGAGGGAACGGACGAGCGAGAGAACGGCCGTACGGATACGGTCGTCTTCAATACGGGAAAAATTCCTGACCAGATCAATGACATTTCGCGACGAAGCGCTTGCTGCCAGATCGTCTTCGTCGGCGTGGTCGACTTCGCTAAGACCATTGAAGAAATGGCTCACATCGATTTGTAGCGTCTGGGCAATCTGGAACAGCCGGCCCGCGCTCACGCGATTCGCACCCGTCTCATATTTCTGAATCTGTTGATAGGAAATGCCGAGCGTTTCGCCCAAATGGTCCTGAGTCAGACCAAGAAGGACACGTCGACGTCGAATCCGTTCGCCGACCTGCTGGTCGATCTCGGAAGCGTTTACAGCGGCGCTGCTCATGGGTGTGTCCTGATGAAGCCCCGGGCACGGGACGGATCTGTAACGGTTTTGGTCAAATCTCTGGCCTGAAGGGAGTTAGATCGAATATTCAAGGCGGCAAGCCCTGCGCGATCGGGCTTGGATAGACCGGGCGCAACAGCTAGAAAGCGTGGAGTGCGTATTCGTACCTTTGAGGACTTCGACCTTATGAAAATACTCAACCAGCCTTCATTGATTGCCTTGTCCGCCTCCGCCGCGTTGCTGGTGGCAGGTTGCCAGTCAGGAACGCGATCTGAAGAGGCCGCTTACGTCGAGCGGCCGGTCGAGGCTCTATACAATGCAGCAATCGATGAAATTGACCAGCGAGACTATGAGCAGGCGATCGTCCTGTTCAATGAGGTTGAGCGGCAACACCCTTATTCAGAATGGGCGCGCCGCTCGACACTCATGTCGGCGTTTTCGTCCTATCGCTCCCGGCGATATGTCGACGCAATTTCAACGGCTGAACGTTATATCGCACTGCATCCCGGTACGGAGGGAGCTGCTTATGCCTACTATCTTATCGGCGTCAGTCAGTTCGAGCAGATTGTTGATGTCGGGCGGGACCAGCGCACAACCGAGCTCGCCAAGGCAGCGCTGGACGAGGTTGTGCGCCGCTTTCCAGAAAGTGAGTACGCAAAGGATGCCGGGCTGAAAATTGACATGGTCGATGATCAGCTCGCGGGGAAGGAGATGGCTGTGGGGCGGTGGTACCTGCGCCGCAATCAACATCTCTCCGCAATCAACCGCTTTCGCACGGTGGTGACCGACTACCAGACAACCTCTCACACGCCTGAAGCGCTGCACCGACTGGTCGAAGGGTACTTGTCCATCGGCCTGCGCGAGGAAGCGCAAGCAGCAGGGGCCGTGCTTGGCTATAACTATCCGGACAGCCTTTGGTACCGAGACAGTTATCGCTTGCTGACGGGCGCGGGCCTTAATCCCGAGGCCGTGGATGAAAAGAAGCGCGAGGGCTTCCTCTCTCGCCTGTTCTAGGTGCTTGTTCTGTTTTTGTTCTAGTGCTATGCCGGTCCCATGTTGACGGCGTTGAGCATTCGCGACTTTGTCCTGATCCGCAAACTGGACCTTGAGCCCAGCCATGGGCTCACGACTCTGACCGGTGAGACGGGTGCAGGAAAGTCCATAATTCTGGATGCGTTGGGCCAGTGCCTTGGTCGTCCGGCTGAAAAGCGTTTCGTGAGAACAGGGGCCGCATGCGCCTGCGTAACGGCGGAGTTCACGCTCTCTCCTCGTCATGGGATATGGTTGGTCTTGAGTGACCATGGCGTGCATGCAGATCCTGCAGAGGCGCTCACATTGAAGCGTGTGATCCGTACCGACGGCCCAGCGCGTGCCTTCATCAACGATCAGATTGTCGGCGCTGACTTCCTGGCAGATGTCGGTGAGCGCCTTGTCGAGGTTCACGGTCAACATGCAGCGTCTTCGCTCATGCGACCGTCCGTGCACCAGAATCTGTTGGATAGATTTGCAGGAGCGGATCGCCAATTGGCTGCGTACCGGGCCAAGTGGGCTGCCTTGTCTGAAGCGAAGGAGTCTCGATTAGCGCTCGAGGCGGCGCTTGAGGAGGCCCATGCATCGCGGGCTTGGTTGACCGATGCGGTTAGCGAACTTGACGCACTCGCTGCAGAAATTGGCGAGGCTGCGCGCCTTGCAGAGCATCGCGCGGCTTTGCTGCAATCGGGGAAGCTTGTCGAGGCGGCTGCGGAGGCCCTGGACCTGTTGGATGTCGGCGTCGTGGACGCACTCGGGCGCGCGGCTCGCAGCATTGAGGGGGTATCTTCGCTTTGGCGCGGCCGGGGCGGAGCGGCAGCCCATGCGGCCGAAGCGCTCGACAGGGCGGTGATTGAGGCCGGCGAAGCCGCGAGCGCGCTGCAAGCACTCGCCACCGAAGTAGAGCGCGATGATGCTGCACTGGAGGCGGTTGATGAGCGTCTTCAGGCACTTCGCGCAGCGGGACGCAAGCACGGCATTGAGCCGGACCTGCTGCCGGATGTGGCAAACCGGCTGCGGGCGCGCCTTGACCTCGTGGAGGCCGATGATGAGCGCGTGTCAGCGGCAAGGCTAGCAGAGACAGAAGCGGCCGCCGCGTGGCGGTCGGCTTCAGACAAATTGAGCAAGGTTCGAAAGGCTTCGGCCCGCCAGTTGGAGCGAGCGATAGAAACGGAGTTGAAGCCACTGAAGCTGGACAAGCTCACTGTACGCGTGCGCGTAGAGCCTCTGGACAGTCCTGGGCCAAATGGGGCTGAACATGTTGAGTTCGAGGTGGAAACAAATCCGGGCGCTGGATTCGGCCCGCTGAAATCTGTTGCTTCGGGCGGGGAGTTGGCGCGGTTTTCGCTCGCCCTGAAGTGCGCATTGGCCGAACAGGGCGAAGCTGGCGTCATGGTTTTCGATGAGGCCGACCATGGCGTAGGCGGGGCTGTTGCTGCGGCGGTGGGCGCACGGCTCGCGGAGTTGGCAGAGCTTCGGCAAGTGTTTGCGGTTACTCACAGTCCGCAGGTCGCTGCCTCGGGTGTTGCGCAGTGGCGGGTCTCGAAAGCGTCAGGTCGGGGCAGGGGTGGCGGTGTGACCGTTCGGGGTCTAGAGAAAGGCGAACGAACGGAAGAGATCGCTCGCATGCTTTCAGGCGCGCAAACGACGCCTGAGGCCCGCGCGGCGGCGGAACGCTTGCTTGAGGGGCCATGACGCAAGATACGCCTGTTGATGCGATGACAGAGGCGGATGCCGCCGCGGAACTGGAGCGCCTCAGCGCGCTGATTGCCGAAGCCGACCTCGCCTATTACACAGATGACGCGCCGGCCATGGATGACGGCACTTATGACGCGCTTCGCCGGCGCAACGCTGCGATAGAAAAGCGCTTTCCCCGCCTCAAGCGCGACGACAGTCCGAGCGAGCGCGTCGGTGCACCGGTGTCCTCGGGCTTCTCCAAGGCTAAGCACGCCGTGCCGATGCTGTCGCTCGACAACGCTTTTTCCGATGAAGATGTGACTGACTTTGTCGGCAGGGTCCGGCGGTTTCTGGGCCTTTCAGGTGATGAAACAATCCGGGTGACGGCGGAGCCGAAGATCGACGGGTTGTCACTCAGCCTGACCTATGAACACGGCAAACTTGTCCGCGCCGCGACCCGCGGCGATGGACGCATCGGCGAAGACGTTTCGGCAAATGCCCAGACCGTCGCCGATATCCCTAAAACGCTGTCGGGAACGGACTGGCCTCAACGCATCGATGTTCGCGGCGAAGTCTATATGAGCCACGCGGACTTTGGCGCATTGAACGCTCGCGAAGGTGAGTTGGGTCGGAAGACGTTTGCTAATCCACGCAATGCAGCGGCTGGAAGCCTCCGGCAGATCGACAGCGCTGTGACAAGGAGCCGCCCCCTAAGGTTCTTTGCCTATGCATGGGGTGAAACGAGCGAAGTCTTTGCCGAAACCCAGTCGGAAGCGATTGCGGCTTTCAAGCGGTGGGGCTTTGTCGTCAATGACCGGTTCGGGGCCAGCGATACGATCGACGGCTTGCTTCGCACCTATCGCGCTCTTGAAGCGGACCGTGCATCGCTTGGCTACGATATTGACGGCGTCGTTTACAAAATCGATCGGCTGGACTGGCAAACGCGGCTCGGTTTTGTCAGCCGCGCGCCGCGCTGGGCCATTGCGCACAAGTTTCCGGCAGAGAAAGCAACCACTGTTCTTGAGTCTATCGATATCCAGGTTGGCCGAACCGGATCCCTGACGCCGGTTGCCCGGCTTAAGCCGGTCACGGTGGGCGGAGTCGTGGTGTCGAACGCGACACTGCACAATGAGGACGAGATTGTTCGCAAGGACGTGCGCGTTGGGGATACTGTTATCGTGCAACGCGCGGGCGATGTAATTCCTCAAATCCTCGGTGCTGTCGACACTGATCGGCCGGGTCGCGGACCGGTGTTCCAGATGCCTTCGGTTTGTCCAGAGTGTGATTCGGCAGCCGTCCGTGAACTCGATGACAAAGGGGAGCCGGACGTTCGGCGCCGGTGTACAGGTGGGTTGATTTGCCCGGCTCAGGCCGTCGAGCGGCTAAAGCACTTTGTGTCGCGCAAAGCGCTCGACATCGACGGTTTGGGCGCAAAACAAGTGACGATGTTCTACGAAAAAGGCTTGCTGGAGGGCCCTCAGGATATCTTCAGACTGGCCGCGCGTATCGCAGAAAAGGACCTGCCACCATTGGCGGAATGGGAGGGATTTGGCGAAACGTCTGCGCAAAATCTGTTTTCCGCGATCGACGCCCGGCGTTCGCCTTCGTTTGCGCGCTTCCTTGCCGGGCTCGGCGTGCGCCATGTGGGCGAGACCACGGCGGGGCTTTTTGCAAGGCATTTTCTGTCCTGGGACAGCTTTTGGCAGACAGTTCAGCGAGCGGCCGCCGAAGGCGAGGACAGCGAAGCGTTTTCTGAACTTGTCGCGATCGACGGCATTGGAGCGACCGCAGCAAGAGCTTTAGCGGCTTTCGTATCTGAGCCCCACAATCGCGATATGATGACGGCGCTTTTGTCTGAAGTCACCGTAGCCGATGCCGTTGCAGCCGCGTCGGACAGCCGGGTGGCCGGCAAAACCGTGGTGTTTAGTGGGACACTGGACACGATGACCAGAGACGAAGCCAAAGCGCGCGCAACGGGGCTTGGGGCCAAGGTTTCGGGATCCGTCTCCAAGAAGACCGACATTCTGGTCGCTGGCCCGGGGGCCGGGTCCAAGCTCAAAAAGGCCGAGGAGCTTGGAATTGAAACCCTGACGGAAGCGGAGTGGCTTAAGCGGACCTCCGGCTAAATCTGATCAGAGCGGGGCGCACGCCTGCTCCAGCCATGCGCGGTCTGCCGGGTTGAGCTTCGGGCCAATCTTTTCGAGCACGTCTGCGTGATATGCATCGACCCATGCATGTTCGTCCGGCGTCAGTAGGCCGACATGGATCAACCGCCGGGCAAGTGGTGCCCAGGTCAGATTGTGGAAGCCCAGCATGGCGCGTTCGCCGCCATCGATTGTCTCCGGTTCGGTCACGTATTGCAGATTTTCGATGCGAATGCCGTACCCACCAGACTTGTAATAGCCGGGTTCGTTGGAGACGATCATGCCCGGTTCAAGCGGTACACTGTTCCAAGCCTTGGCAATTCGCTGCGGTCCTTCATGGACGCCGAGATACACACCAACACCGTGTCCTGTTCCATGGTCGTAATCGAGACCAGCCTGCCACAGCGGGTAGCGGGCCAGCGCATCGAGATGCGTCCCCGTCGTACCCTGCGGGAAGCGCACCGTGGCGAGGGCGATATGGCCTTTCAGAACCAGAGTATAATGCTCGCGCATGGCACTGGATGGTGTGCCGATGGGAACTGTGCGGGTCACGTCGGTCGTGCCGTCGAGATACTGGCCACCTGAGTCGACGAGGTACAGCGAGCCTTTCTCGAGCGACCGGTTCGACGCTGTGGATACGCGGTAATGGGGGAAGGCACCGTTTGGGCCAGCCCCTGAAATCGTCTCGAAGGACAGATCTTTCAGGCCGTCAAGCTCGAGCCTGAAATCCTGGAGTTTTACGGCGGCGCTGATTTCGGTCTCAACGCCCGACTGTGCTTCGGTATCGAGCCAATGCAGAAACCGAACAAGGGCAACAGCGTCGCGTTCGTGGGCCCGCGCCGCGCCAACGAGCTCGGCATCGTTCTTGCGGGCCTTGGGTAGCGCAACGGGATCACGCTGGCGAAGAATCTCCGCACCTGCCGCAACCGCAGCGTCGAAGAACCATGCCGACGCTGAATCGGGGTCGAGGCTGACCGTCTTGCCACTGAGCGCTTCGAGACCGGCATCGATTTCGGCATAGGGCTTGAGCGCGACGCCGTTTCCAAGATGACTGCGCAGTTCCGGCGATGTTTTCGCCTCGTCGAGATAAAGTTCCGCGGTGCCGTCATCGTTCAGAATCGCGCGGCCAAGGGGGAGGGGCGAGTGTGCGACGTCACCGCCTCGAATATTGAATAGCCAGGCGATCGATGCCGGTGCCGTGATGACAGCGGCATCGGCTCCATCGGCTTTCAGCGCACGCGCAAGTCTGGCGCGCTTATCAGCCGACGACTCGCCCGCATTTGCCAGGGGTTGGGCGACAACCGGCGCAGCCGGCTGATCTGGCCGGTCCGTCCACGCGATATCGACGGGATGAGTGTTCAGCGCCTTGATTGATGCGCCTGCTTTTCGGGCTGCGGACTCCAAGCGGGCTATGTCGTTGGGATTGGAGAGGCGGGGATCGTAGCCGATCACTGCGCCATCAAGCTCCTGCATTGCCAACCAGCCAAAAGGTCCAGGATCCGGCAAGCCCTCGATGTCGAACAGGTCGGTGTCGACCTGATCAGCAGCCTGAAGCGTGTAACGTCCGTCCACGAAGAGTGTCGCGCTGTCTTTTAGGATCATGGCGCAGCCGGCGGACCCGGTAAAACCACTTGCCCAGCCGAGCCGCTCATTCGCCGCTGGCAGGTATTCGTTCTGGTACTCGTCCTCGTGCGGCAGGTAGACACCGTCGAGGTCTGCGGCTGCGATGGCAGCGCGAAGTTTCGGAAGATTCGTGCGGCCGATTTGTGGACCGCCTTTAACGTCAAAGCTCTGTTTCATAAGGAAATCTTATAACGCAGGGCCCGCGTTGCGGAAAGGTGCATTCAAGACATGCAAATTTTCATATCAATGTTGTCTACAGTGTCATTTTTTTATTTAGGGGTCGTACCTATGTTGCACGTGCGAAGGCAATTGGGTTTTCGCGACTGTTTGGAAAAATGAAATGAAAACGGTAGACTACGGGGTTTCCCCGTCCACGCCAACGATTGCTTCAGCGGCTGAAAGCAAGCCATTCGTAAATGAGTTGGCGTCAGTGCATCAAGCTGCGGTGGCTGCGCCGACCCGCCGACTGCGCATTCTTGAGCGTCGCTCTGCGCGCTGGGCGCGTCGATCGGCCCACTGAGCGCTCGGTGTTGCTGGTCTGGGTTTCTCGAAAACAAGCGTGGACCAGCCGTCTCGGCGCAGCGTTTTTCGCAGGCTCAGATTGCGGCCAGCGAATGCGTTGCGCACCTGGGGTTCCTGGTGGTGCAGGAGCCCAGACAGGATGATCGTACCGCCCTGCGCCGTCAGCGCGGTGATGTCCGGCGCAAGCCTGACCAGGGGTTTTGCGAGAATATTCGCGAACACGGTGTCATAAGGGCCGCGGCCCCTGACGGCGGGCGCGCGGGCACCGGACGCGTGTATTGCCTTGAACCGGGCTGATACGTTGTTCTTTTCAGCGTTTTCAGCGGCAACACGGACACTGTCTAGGTCAATATCCGTGCCCACGGCGACAGACGCACCTGATTTCAAGGCCGCAATCGCCAAAACGCCCGAGCCGGTGCCTAGGTCGAGCACGCGGCCAACCTTCTTTCTTTGTAAAAGACCTTGGAGCGCTTCAAGGCACCCGAGCGTCGTACCGTGATGACCGGTCCCGAACGCCGGGCCGGCCTCAATCAAGACCGCTGTCTTGCCGGGAGCGGAAGCTGCGATGGCGTGGCTGCCTGCGACGATAAAGCGTCCAGTCGTCACCGGTGGGAGACCCTCCAATGACATGGACACCCAGTCCCGATCTTCGAGTTCCTCCACATGGGCGTCGGGGTCGGGAATGATAAGCTCAATAATGCCCGCGCATCCGAGTGCGCGTTCCACGTCTTCGGCATAGACATCGAGCCGCCAGGCCGTCCGGGAGTCTTCTTTCATGTCGACCGCGAGCGCTGGCGTCGGGTCCATGTCGGCAAGGGCGTTACCGGCTTTTTCAATTTGCGCGCGGTCGCCGCGAACGGTGATCTGATACATGACGTGCCCATAGCAGGCGACTGTGCCCGCGGGGAGTGGGGTTTTGCGGAAGGCCTGCGCTCGGTTTGGGCTGCCTAGGTATTGGGCAAGTGCGCTCAGTTCATCGGCGCAGGGCAGTCCGGTCCGTTTGGCTTGCGCTGACCGGCGGGGGCCCGTTCGGCGAGAACCTTCGCGATCTTCAGCCGATCTGCGATCTGATCGACACTGAGCGCGCGGTTGATGCAGGCGAGGGGCTCGCCATTATCGGCGGAGACTATGGCCGCCAACCCCGTCACGCCGCCATACCAGTCCCAAAGGTAGCCCGCCTGATTGGCGTCGGCTGTGCGAATGGCATCCGCGATCGCATTGGTGCGTTCAAGGTCACCATTGCGCCGGCCGGCATTGGTCATGTCGAGGTCAACCCGCTCGATTGCGCCGGCCTCGAAGCGTTCGATGGCCTCATCCATTCGCGGGTTCAGGATCTGGCAATTCGGGCACCAATCGGCCGTGAAGTTTACGATTTTCAGGACTGGCTCAGGTTCGGCGGCGGTATCAGCAAGGGCAATGGGCGACATGAATAGGGCAAGGGCGGCGAAACAGGCGCGCATATCAAAGCTCCATCAACTCGTTCACTGGATATGCTATCACCGTGCCTGAAGGCCAATGACGAGACTGTGATTAATCCGTCCCGAAAACCCTCATAAAAATCTCGTCGACACGTTTGAAGTGGTAATCGAGATCAAAGAGCGCTTCCAGCTGGGTGTCGCTCAGTCTTGCGGTCACGTCTGCATCAGCCTTCAGGTGGCCCAGGACGTCACCCTCGCCGGCCCAGGTTCTCATCGCGTTGCGCTGAACCATGGCATAAGCGTCTTCACGGCTTGCACCGGCTTCGATCAAGGCGAGCAGAACACGCTGTGAATTGTGGAGCCCGCCCAGCTGATTGAGATTTTTCATGAGGTTATCCGGATAGACAACAAGGTTCTCAATCACGCCGGCCATGCGGTGCAGGGCAAAATCCAGGTGGATCGTGGCGTCCGGGCCGATCCCGCGTTCTACGGAGGAATGGGAAATGTCGCGCTCATGCCAAAGCGCGACGTTCTCCATTGCAGGATAGACAGCAGAACGGACCAGCCGCGCGAGCCCCGTGAGGTTCTCCGTCAGGACGGGGTTGCGTTTATGGGGCATGGCGGACGAGCCCTTTTGCCCCTTCGAGAAAAACTCTTCGGCCTCCAGTACCTCTGTGCGCTGCAGGTGC
>JBCBWQ010000280.1:0-3079 GCA_039817025.1 Pseudomonadota bacterium
GGGCTGACGCAAACCGAGCTTACCGGCAACACCGCCGACAACACATCTTACGATCTCTTCGCTGAGGGCACGTTCGCGGCGACGAACAAGCTCGATATCACCCTAGGCGTGCGCTACACGCGCGACGAGAAGGAAAGCGGCTTCTTCGCAGAGGTGACCGATCCAAACCCGACCTTACTGTTCCTTGTCGGCCAAAGCGCGCCACTTCCGGTCGTGTCGGTGCTTGGCGGCGCATCGGACGGTACGATCTCGTCAGCTGACCAGGCAGGCCTTGAAAGCGAATTTGACGGCTTCTCCTGGCGGGCGGTCGCGAACTACGAGTTTCAGCCCGGGCGCTTCGCCTACTTCAACTACTCTCGGGGACGACGTCCGGAAGTCATCGAAGAAGACTTCGGCCGCGACGGCGCGGACACCGATGGCGATGGCGTCATCGGAGACGTGGTCGGCGAGTTCGTCATTGTCCCGGAGGAGACCGTCGATAGCTTCGAAGTGGGCCTGAAAGGTCTCTTTTTTGACGATCGTCTCACCTTGCAGACAGCGCTCTACTACTATGACTATGAGAACTTCCAGACGAGCGTTGCCGTGAACGAACCCGGCGCTGCACCTGAGTTCGATCTCATCAATGCGGGTACCGCGGACTCCGTAGGCTGGGAGAGCTCAATCTTCTATGTCGCTGGCGACAATCTCGACATCTTCGCCACCTATGGCTGGAATGAGAGCCGCTTCGATGACGAGGACAGCGACGGCAATCCGCAGCGCTTCGCCGGCAACCAGTTCCGCCTCGCTCCCGATCACTCCTTTTCGATCGGCATGGATGCGCGCCTGCCCTTCGGCAATGGTGTCGTTGGTTTCCTCCGCCCAACTTATACATGGCAGAGCGAAGTCTTCTTCACCAATGACAATGACATCGCCTTCAACGTGGTCGACCCGGCCAATGGCGGCACCATCTTCACGGTTCCCGGCGTTAATCAGGACTCCTATGGCCTGCTGAACATCAATGCCGGCTTTGAGTACTATGATGGCGCGCTTGTCGCGGAAGTCTTCGCCAAGAACTTCCTCAACGAAGAGTACATTATCGATGGTGGAAACACCGGCGGCGTGTTCCAGATCCCAACCTACATCGCTGGCCAGCCGCGCCATTATGGCGTGCGCGTGAAAGCCCGGTTCTAAGCCGTGCGGCGATTCCTCCTAGCCTCGCGGGCGGCCATTTTCGGATGGCTACTCGCGGGGTGCGCCGCCACCCCTAATTCGGTCGAAACGTCCCTCGCACCCTCGGCTCCCGCGACGACCGCACCGTTTCTGAACGGTGATCAATCGTTCCAGTTCGCCGTGATGGGCGATCGGACCGGTGGGGCGCGGCCGGGCGTCTTCAACCGTTCGGTCGAGGCGGTGAACCGGCTTCAGCCAGACTTCGTCATGAGCGTCGGCGACTACATCGAAGGCTACACAGAGGACCTCCACAAGCTGACGTCCGAGTGGGACGAGGTCGACAACGCGCTCGCCAATCTTGACATGAAATTCTTCCGTGTCGTCGGAAATCATGACGTGTCCAACACCGCCATGGCGGACCTCTGGTCGCAACGCTACGGCGACCCCTATTACAGCTTTGTCCGTAAGGACGTGCTCTTTTTGGCGCTCAGCACAGAAGATCCGTTTGTGGAATTGCCCGCTGACATCACCGCACGGCAGGCCGCCTTCAAAGAGGCATTCGCCGCTGATCCCGAGGGCACACAGGCCCGCGTTTTGGAAGCGGTCAAGGGCCGGCCGGACCCGGTCAGATTGCCCGGCAGCGTTAACATCAGTGCCAAACAGATCGCTTTCGTCAAAGACACGCTTGCCGCCCACCGGGACGTTCGCTGGACAATGATCTTCATGCACAAGCCGGCCTGGGCCTATGACAGCGCCGCCTTCGCTGAAATTGAAACCTTGCTCAGCGACCGGCCCTACACCGTTATCGCCGGTCACGAGCACTACTATGAGCACGACGTTCGTAACGGCCGCGACTATTTTACGATGGCGACGTGCGGAGGCGTCTGGCTGAAAGACGGCCCCGGCCGCCTTGATCACACGCTTTGGATTACGATGACGGACGACGGCCCCGTGTTCGCGAACATCCGAATAGACGGAATTTCCGGCAAATCAGGCCCGCGCTAGCGAGTCCTTTGGGCGCAAAAGCTGCCGATAGAAATCGGTGACGTGTTCATCGAGCCGAACCGGTCCACCCAGAGCCGCATACTCTCATGGAAGTTGTCTATGCCGCGCTGGTGGAGACAATCTTCGACATTCCGAAACGAGAGCGAAACCCGAACATAGATCATCACCGCGAGCTGGATGATCTCCCGCGATGTCTTGAAGTAGAGAAATGGAGATTTCGCCATCCCACACCCCGCCCTAGCTGGGCTGGATGAAGCGACAGTTCCGCTGACAACGCCACTTAGCCGCGTAGCTCGCGGATATGTCGGGACTTATGCTTTCGCTGAAGCACACAGTGAGTTTGGCCAGATTGCGTGGCGGAGAGGAAGGGATTCGAACCCTCGATACGCGTAAACGTATACGCCCTTAGCAGGGGCGCGCCTTCAGCCGCTCGGCCACCTCTCCACAGGCCGATGGGTCTAATCGCGCGGAGGCGCGCGGGCAAGGCCCGTCTTGGATTGGCGGCCTTCGAATTGCACCTTAACCGGGAAATACCTGGCGGAAGGCACTAAAAATGGCCGATGGCGACTGCATTGCAGGCTCCACACTTCGAATTGCGTCCCAAGCTGGGACGTTCAGTACGTCTGCGCGGCAACCTCAGGCGACAGCGCAGTGGCTGCGCCTGGCCCTGCAACTTGCCGAACTGGCTTTTATCAGCGGCGCGCTATGGCTGGCGCTGGCTTTGGTATTTGATGCTCCGGGCGACGTTGCGCTGTCTACGGCGCTGCCAATCCTGCTCGTAGCGCCGCTCAACTGGCTCGTCTTGCGCCATTGCGGGGCCCACCATCTCGCTTTCTCGACGCGCCCCACCCGGCACGTAACACGGCTCGCGCTGAACCTGACCGTGATGAATGCAGCCGCAGGCATACTCATCTTAAGATGAGTA